>NZ_QXIJ01000003.1:0-399996 GCF_003665925.1 Halobellus sp. Atlit-38R | reverse complement strand
TCGGCATTAAGGCGGCCAGAGCGGCAGGGTGACACCCGTACCCATCCCGAACACGGAAGTTAAGCCTGCCAGCGTGCGAGGTAGTACTGGAGTGAGCGATCCTCTGGGAACACTGGCTCGCCGCCTCTACTCATACTTTCAGAGCCCACGAGCACGCGCTCGTGGGCTCTCTTCATTTCGAACGATAGCGGACCGCTAGGCTTAAACGCAGAAACGGAATAGAGATAGGTGCGCCAAGGTGGCAGAGTCTGGCCGAACGCGTCCGCCTGCAGAGCGGATCATCGCCGGTTCAAATCCGGCCCTTGGCTTGGCATTTTGCGGGCACTCTCTCATCTCGTTCAGTATCACGAGCAGCTGCCTCGTCGAGCGCCCCCTCCAAAATACATAAATTGCCGGATGAATCCGGCACCAACCTCTCGGTGCGGAGACGACTACCGACACCCAATGGCGACACCCTCCCCCGATCGGCCGGGACGTCGTTCCGAGGCCACGATCGATCGCACACGAACGGTATCGATAGCCGCCGACAAGCAGGTCGCCTACAGCGAGTACGGCGACCCGGACGGCCGCCCAGTCGTGTTTTTGCACGGGAGCCCCGGCTCGCGTTTGTTGGGACGACTGTTCGACGCCGACGCGCGGGAGCACGGGGTTCGATTGTTCGCCCCGGACCGACCGGGATACGGCCGCTCGACGCCGTGGCCGGATCAGTCGATCACCGACGCCGAAACGTACGTCAGTGCCGTCCTCGACGACGCCGACGCCGGATCGGCTTCGATCGTCGCGTTTTCGGGCGGGAGTCCGTACGCACTCGCGACTGCGGCCGCTCGACCGGACCGGGTCAGTCGCGTCCATCTCGTCGCCGGAGCGACGCCGCCGCGTCTCAGCGAAACGGTGCCACTAACACAGCGTCTCCTGGGGGGGCTGGCGTCGACGACGCCGACGCTCCTCGGGGTGCTGTTTCGCGGGCACGCGTGGCTAGCCCACCGCCGCGATCCCGCGTTCGTCGTCGATCAGTACACTGCGGGGGAGGTCACCGGCTCGATACCGCAAGAGGTCGCCAGGGTCGTGCAAGCCGACTTTCTCGAAGCGTTCGATCACAGTCGGTGCGGAGCCGTGACCGATTTTCAGAACGTCTCGACCGAGTGGGAGATCCGATTCGGGGATATCGACGTCCCAGTGCATCTCTGGCACGGCGACCGCGACACGAACGTTCCGATCACGGATGCTCGCCGCCTCGAAACCACACTTTCGACGGCTCACATCCACGTCCTGGAGGGTGAAGACCACCTCGGCACGTTGCTTCGGGCGGTTCCAGAAGCTTTCGCGGCGCATCGCGCCGAGACGTGATGGCTAGGCGCTCCCCGCCGCGAACCGCCGTGATTGATACGTCCCGCAGCACGACGTGGCCCAACGGCGAGATGAAACGCGTCCAGTTTGCCGTCCGGTACCCCGAATTCGTCCACCCGCTCCAGCGACAGGTCGTCGCAGAGACGCCCCTCACGCGGACCGAACTGTTGATGTGGAGCCCGACGGTGGACGCGACGAGCCTCTGTTGGCTCGACGTCGACCGCGACGCTGCGGCGGCGGCCACCGAGGCGATCGACTCGCTCCTCGCGAGTCACTTCGTCGAGGGAACTGACGGCACGTACGCGTTCCTCCAACAGGACGACTACGAGTTTTCGGCGGCCATCTTGGAGACGATCGTGGACGCGCGCGTGATATTCCTTCCGCCGGTCGTCTTCCTCGACACGGGCGCGGTTCGGTTCGAGGCCGTCGGCGAGCCGACGGCACTCAGTGCGTTCCACGAGCGACTCTCCGCGCTCGGTACGCTTTCTATCGAGCACGTCCACGAGTTCGAGCGGCGCGCAGCGCCATCGCGCCTCACCGACAGACAGCGGGCCGCGCTCGTGACTGCTGTCGACGTCGGCTACTACGAGGTTCCGCGGGAGGGATCCGTGGCGGACGTCGCGGACGCCCTCGACTGTTCGTCGAGCACGGCCGGAGAACTGTTGCGCAAAGCGGAGGCAGCGGTCGTGAAACGGCACATCGAGCGGCAGTGATGAGCGGTCGTTGTCTGATCTGACGCCCCCGCCGACGTCGTGGTCGGTGCACGCGCCCCCGGAAACGCCTTCCGGAAAACGGTAACCGTTATACGCCACGTGACCAAACCCGGAGATATGCAACGACGTGCCGCGGCGATTTACGTCGCACTCTTCATCGTCATCGGTGCGGCCTCGTATTCGCTTATCGCGACCGCACAGGCGCCACACGTCGAGTTCGAGAATCCGGAGTACGAACTCGCTCAGGGCGATCAGTTCCAGGTCGGCGAACAGACCTACACCGTCTCGACGATCACGACCACCGAGCAGGGCGGCGGTCACGGCGGAATCGCGACCACCGTCGTCGAGGGTGAACTTCAGTACACGAACGAGTCCGCGCGCTACACCGCCGCGTGGGAGAACAACTCCACGCAGTCGTTCGACGGGAACGAGTGGCGCGTGCTCGTCGGTAGCGGCGACGATCCCACGACGTTCACCCTGCGCGAGGACATCAACGAGACCGCGATCCTCCAAGAGGACCCCGCAGCGAGTGAGGAGATGGTGACGCAGAACGGCACGCAGTACGTCGTCATCGACGGCTCCGAACTCGTCCCCGCGAGCGAGTACTTCCCCGAGCCCGAGACGCGGACGTACGCCGAAGGCGACACCGTCCAGTACGAGGGCAACGCCAGCACCATCGACGCGGTGACGACGAGCGAAGTCACGCTCGCGTGGACGGGCCCGCGGACGAACACGATCGGCGTCAGCGACAACTCGAACGTCACGCTTGGCGGCGAGACGTACCTCGCACACTTCGCCGACGAATCGACGCTTCAGCTCACTCAGGACTTCGAGAGCTTCCAGCAGCAGAACGCCGAAATCGACCAGTACACGCTCCACAAAAACGGCCTGTGGGGCGTCAGTATCGCCTCGTTCCTGACGGTGATCTTCCTCGTCGGCTTCGCGTACCTCCCCTCGCGGTACTAACCGCGCTCGATCGCTTCCTCTTCGGTTCGCCCGCACCGAGCACTGGCACGTCTGCCGCGTGCACCGACGCCATCGACCGGTCTGTCGGCTATCTATAATGAAAGATCGACAGGATAATGTAGCAGCCCCTATTTCGCAGTACTATGTCGATTCAGCGACCGTCCGGCGTCGGCTCCGAGTGGTGCCCTGACTGTGGCGACGAGATGTCGTTCAGCGGGGTACAGCCGGCCGGCTACGCCCAGTTCTTCTGTGAGCAGTGTCGCTACCGCCGGGACACGTTCGTCGGGACAGACGTCGATCGCTGAGTCTGTCAGGCGAGGTTCGGCGCTTCGTGGACGACTCAGTGGTGACACCGGTGTCACTCCGATACTTATGCTGGTCGCGATGCTATCTCCGGTATGAGCGACGAAACGCCCGTCACCGCGGACCGGCCGGACAGCCCGATTCAGACGACCGGGACCGACCACATCACCATCTGGGGGAGCAACGAAGAAGACACGCTCGCGTTCTATCGCGACCTCTTCGGGATGCCGCTCGTCCTCCGCCAGCCGAACCTCGACGACCCCTCGCAGACGCACCTGTTCTTCGACACCGGCGACGGCCGCATCCTGACGGTGTTCGTCGGCGATCGGGATTCGAACCGCGGCCCGCAGCGCGGCGGGACCGGGTCGGTCCACCACCTCTGTTTCAGCATCGCCCCCGAGGACTTCGAGGACGTCGCGGCCGCACTCGAGGACGACGGCCGCGGTTACAACGTCTTCGACCGGGGGATCTTCTTCTCGCTGTACACCCACGACAACAACGGCCTCGTCATCGAACTCTCGACGGACAAATACGACATCCCCGAGGACCGCCGCGGCGAGGTGCTCGCGAAGGCCCAGGAACTGCGCGTCGAGGACGGCGCGGAGTACGCTCAGGACGAACACCTCGCGGCCGCACTCGAAACACTCGGCCTCGACGCGACCCCGTACGACCTCCCCGACGCGTCCTCGGGCGTCGGCGGCGTCGAGTGAACCGCCGGAGTCACGCTCTACCGTTCAGACCTCGACGAGGACTTTGATCGCTTCGCGTTCGTCCATCGCGCGGTAGCCCTCGGCGATGTTTTCGAGGTCGACCGTCTTCGTGAACACCGGCGCGGGGTCGAGCGTCCCCTGCAGAACGTCGGCCATCAGCTCGTCGGCGTACGCGCGAACGGGAGCCATCCCGCCGCGAAGCGAGATGTTGTCCCCGAAGAACGAGAACAGATCGAGGCCGCCGTCGAGCCCGTGCGGGACGCCGACGTAGCCGATCGTGCCGCCCGGGCGACAGACTTCTGTCGCCGTCTCCATCGACGAGGCCGCGCCAACGCACTCCAGCACGTGATTCGCGCCGCCGCCGGTCAACTCGCGGACGCGCTCGACCGCCTCATCGCCTCGCTCGGCGACGAGGTCGGTCGCGCCGAACGATTCGGCCAGTTCCAATCGATCCTCGTGGTGGCCGACGGCGACGATGCGCTCTGCCCCGAGCCGGCGGGCCGCGAGGACGCCGCAGAGTCCGACGGCTCCGTCGCCGACGACGACGGCGGTCTCGCCCGCCTCGACGCCGGCGCTCACCGCGGCGTGGTGTCCGGTCCCCATCACGTCGGTGAGCGGGAGCAGCGACCGGAGTGCGTCCTCGTCGTCGGCGTAGCGGTCCGGCACGCGGACGAGCGTGCCGTCGGCCTGCGGGCAGCGGATCTTCTCGCCCTGCGCGCCGCCGTTGTCGCCGCCCCAGCCGTCGCCGTTCACACACGAGGTGTGCAGTCCCTTCCGGCAGAACTCACAGGAGCCACAGCTGATCTTGAACGGGGCGAACACGCGGTCGCCCGGTTCGACCGAGCGGACCTCCTCGCCGACGGCTTCGACGATCCCCATCGGCTCGTGTCCCACGCGCGAGGGCACGTCGCGGTCGCTCTCGCCGCGGTAGAACCAGAGGTCCGAGCCGCAGACGGCGGTGTGTGTCACGCGGACGATCGCGTCTGTGGGGGCGCTCAGTTCCGGTTCGGGGACGTCCTCGACTCGGACGTCGCGGGGGCCGTGATACACTGCTGCGCGCATACCGGCTCTGCGTCCGGCGCGAGGAAAAAGCCGGGGTTCGCGGCGGATTCGGTCGGCGCTCCGTAACGGTTATGGCGATTGTTTAGGTATACCTAAAATATGCGTAGCGAGCGATCACCACAGCGTTCGAGTTCCGGTCGGCCTCGCGGCTCTGGCGACTCGGGACTGGAATCGAAAGCGGGGAGGTAACCGAGCGTGCCCGACGTCGACGCCGCTATTCGCGATCTGACCGCGGCCCGTCGCGCGGTCCGTGACGAACGACGAGAGACGCAGCGCCAGCGACGCGGCTTCGAGCAGTTCCGCGCGACAGTCGCCGAGACCGAGCCCGTGAGCGCCGGTGGCACCGCCGAGCGTCTCGGGTCGCCCTCTCCCGGGTGGACGACGGGCGCGACGGCGACGACCGACGATCGGTGCCGTCGCGTCCGTGCCGCGTTCGAGGAGCACGTCGTCCCGCACGTCGACGACGAATCGGCGACGGTCCGCGCGGTGCTGGCCGCCGAGTTGAGCACGGAAGTCGCCGTCGCGCTCGCGTCTACGGGCGGCGGCAATCGGTTCACGCAACCGCTCCAGCGAGCCATCCTCGAACACGTCGAACAGCGCCTCGCGGAGAGTCGGGTGATGTGCCGCGCGCTGGCGATCGAACTCGACTCGCTCGACAGCGCCATCGAGACGTTGAAACACGTCGAACAGTCGCTGCCGGCCGTCGACGCGTCGGTTCGGATCCTGTCGGAGGACGCGGATCTGTGGACGCGTCGCGAGCGCGCCGCTTCGCTCGAAGCCGACCTCGACGCCGCGATCCGCGAGCGACAGTCCACGCTGGAGAGCGTGACCGCGACCGAGGTGAAAGCCGGGATCGGCCACGACACGGTCGTCGAATACCTGTTCGGCGAGCGCGAGGTCACCTACCCGGCACTCGACGCGCTGCTCCGTGGCGTCCGGGAGTGTCGGCGGCGACGTGCCGAACTCGACGACGCGCTCGGTGACAGGTGACGGCCCCCTGCGCGCGTCGGCGGCGTCTTACCAGTCGAGGGACCCGCCGCTCTGGTACTCGGTGACCTGCGTCTCGAAGAAGTTCTTCTCTTTGTTCAGGTCGACGGCTTCGCTCATCCACGGGAAGGGGTTGTCCGTCCCGTAGCTCGCTTCGAGGTCCAACTGGCCGAGCCGGCGGTCCGCGACGTGTTCGACGTACTCGGAGAACTGCTCTGGGCCCATCCCGAGGACGTCCTCGGGACACGCCTCGCGGGCGTACTCCTGTTCGAGGTCGACGGCCGTCTCGATCAGGTCGCGCACCTCCGCGCCGAACTCCTCGGTCCAGGCGTCGGGATGTTCCCTGCGGATCTGGTTGATCAGATCGACGCCGAAGCCCACGTGCAGCGACTCGTCGCGCATAATGTACTCGAACTGCTGGCCGATGCCGACCATCCGGTTCCGGCGCTTCAGCGCGAGCATCATCGCGAAGCCGGCATAGAAGAACACGCCCTCCATCACGACGTAGAAGCCGACGAGGTCCCGGAGGAGATCGCGCACGTCCTCGGTCTCGTCGAGGCTAAACTCCGGATCGTCGAGGTTCTGCGTGAGTTCGACGACGAACTCGTCTTTCTGGCTGATCGTTGGGATGCGATCGTACATCCCGTAGAGGTACTCGGGATCGAAGCCGAGCGAGTCACAGCAGTAGATGAAGGTATCCGTGTGGATCGCCTCCTCGTAGGCCTGCCGCAGGAGGTACTGCCGACACTCGGGGGCGGTGACGTACTCGTAGATCGCGAGGACGATGTTGTTCGCCGTCAGCGACTCCGCCGTCGAGAAGAATCCGAGGTTCCACTCGACGAGTTGTCGCTCCGAGTCGGTGAGTTCGTCGCCGTTCCACTGGGAGATGTCGTCCTGCATCGGAATCTCCTCGGGGACCCAGTTGTTGGCGACGCCGTCGCGGTAGTACTCGCGAGCCCAGTCGTAGTCGATCGGCAGGATCTTGTTCGGATCGTGTTCCGCGTCGTGGTTGAGTAGTGGCATCCGCGATCACCTCACTGACAGGCCTCGCAGGTCGGATCCTCGACGCGTGCGAGGTCGCTGTCGTCGTTCTGATCGTCGGCCGCCGGTCCGTCGTCGTCTTCGTCGCCGGCGGACCCGACGCCTCGGCGCTGGGTCCGGCCGTACTCGGCCATATCGAGCGTCGACTTCTCGATCTGGGACGCGCCGAGCGTCCGGAGGTAGTAGGTCGTCTTCACGCCGAGCCGCCACGCCGTCTTGTAGACGTCGTCGAGCAGCGAGCCGTCGGTGCTGGGGAAGAAGACGTTGTGTGAGACCGACTGGTCGATCCACTGCCCGCGGTGGGCGGTCAACTGGAGTTGGTGTCGCGGGTCGATCTCGAACGCCCCGCGGTAGAGCTCTTGTAGATCGTCGGGGATTTCGTCGATCTCCTGGATCGAGCCGTCGTGGAACTTGAGCCGATCGAGCATCTCCGAGTCCCAGAGGCCCCGCGCTTTCAGGTCCGCGACGAGCCGGTCGTTGATGATCGTGAAGTCACCGCTCATATTCGACTTCACGTACAGATTCGAGTAGATCGGCTCGATCGACGGGGTCGTCCCGTTGATCGTCGAGACCGTCGCTGTCGGCGCGACCGCCATCGTGTTCGAGTTACGCATCCCGTGCTCGTCGACGTGGTCGCGCACGCGCCCCCAATCGAGGGTCTCCGATCGGTCGGTCGGGATCTCGCGGCCGCGTTCGTCTTCCAGCAGGTCGACGGTGTCGTGCGGGAGGATACCGCGGTCCCATTTGCTCCCCTCGTAGGTCTCGTAGGTGCCGCGCTCTTTGGCCAGGCGCGAACTGTTCAGGATCGCGTGATAGGAGACGAACTCCTGCCAGCGGTTCGACTTCTCGATCGCGCCGTCCGATCCCATCGGGACGCCCACCTGCATCAGCGCGTCGTGGAAGCCCATCACGCCGAGGCCGATGGGTCGGTGGCGCATATTGGAGTATTCGGCCTCGTCGGTCGGGTAGAAACAGAGGTCGACGACGTTGTCGAGCATCCGCATCGCGGTCTCGATCGTCTCCGCGAGGGCGTCGCGGTCGAGTCCGTCGCCGGAAATGTGATTCCCGAGGTTGACGCTTCCGAGGTTACAGACCGCGTGCTCGTCGGCGCTGGTGTTGAGCGTGATCTCCGTACAAAGGTTCGAGGAGTGGACGGTGCCGACGTGGTCCTGCGGCGAGCGGACGTTGCTCGGATCCTTGAACGTGATCCAGGGGTGGCCCGTCTCGAAGAGCCGCGTGAGCATCGTCCGCCAGAGTTCGGCGGCGTCGACGCGCTCGTACTGCCGGAGTTCGCCGGCTTCGGCCTTCGCCTCGTACTCGCGGTACAGTTCCTCGAACTCCTCGCCGTACGTACTGTGGAGTTCGGGGACCTCGTCGGGCGAGAAGAGCGTCCACTCCTCGTCGGCCTCGACGCGCTTCATAAACAGGTCCGGGACCCACGCCGCGGTGTTCATATCGTGGGTCCGCCGGCGCTCGTCGCCGGTGTTGCGCCGCAGGTCGAGGAACTCCGGGAAGTCGAGGTGCCACGATTCCAGATACGCGCAGGCGGCTCCGCGGCGCTTGCCCGAGCGGTTGATCGCCGCCGTGACGTCGTTGCTGATCTTCAGGAACGGCACCGTTCCGGTGGATTCGACGCCCGTGCTCTCGATGAGAGCGCCCCCCGCACGGAGGTTCGTCCAATCGTTGCCGAGCCCGCCGCTCCACTTCGAGAGCTGTGCGTGGTGTTTGTAGGAGTCGAAGATGTGTTCGAGGTCGTCTTCGACCGTCGTGAGGTAACACGAGGAGAGCTGTGGGTGCGTCGTGCCGCTGTGGAACAGCGTCGGCGTCGAGGGCGTAAAGAGCAGCCGCGAGAGGACGTCGTAGAACTCCAGCGCGCGCTCCTGGGGGTCGTCTTCTTCGAGCGCGAGGCCCATCGCGATGCGCATCCAGAAAGCCTGCGGCAGTTCGAGCGGTTCGCCGTCCTGCTCGATCCGGATGAAGTACCGCTGGGTCAGCGTCGACGCCGCGAGGTACTCGAACGTCTCGTCGCGGTCGAGCACGAGCGCGTCCGCCAGTTCGTCCAGCTCGAACCGACCGTCGGTCATCCGCTCGTCCAGCAGGTCCTCCTCGACGCCGCGCTCGACGTTCGCGACGAACGTGTCCCGGTACAGCGCGTCGTAGTCGGCCGCGCCGTCACGGTCGCTCGTGCCCGTGTCGTCTGTGGTTTCCTCGCTCTCCGTTCCGAGGAGGTCGATCGGCTCCTGGCCCGTCACCTCGTCGAAGTACCGATCGAGGTGGAGCACGGCCGCGACGCGCTTGTACGCGGGATCGCGCTCGATCCGGGCGGTCGTCACGTTGATGAGCGCCTCGTAGACTTCGTCGCGGGATGCACCCTCGTAGAGGTCGCGTTCGGCTTCCCGCACGAGGTCGGCGGCGGTGTCGTCGTCGACGATGTCGGTCTGTCCGCGCCGCGCTCGGTCGAGTAGTTCTCGTATCGCTGCGTCCTGTGTCGCTGTTGCGCTAGCCATCTTATCTAACTCCTGAGTTGCGTATCGCTCGGGTCTCAGTCCGCCTCCGAGTCGGGTGGCGAATCCGGACCCGAATCCGCATCGTCTGTGATCACTTCCCCGCCGTCGAGTTCCTCGTCTATGATCCGATCGAGCTCGCGGACGAACTCCTCGGGGTCGGAGAACGCCTTGTACACCGAGACGAATCGGACGTACGCGACGGAGTCGACCTCCCGAAGCGTCTCGGAGACCAACTCGCCGACGAGTTTCGAGGAGACGATGCGCGTCCCTCGATCCCGGATGTCCGCGTGAATCTCCGCGACGAGTCGGTCGACTTCGTCGTCTGTGACGGGGCGCTTCTCGACGGCGCGCTCGATGCCGCCTCTGATCTTCTCGCGGTCGAACGGCTCGATCGATCCGTCCCGCTTTTTCACCTGGAGCGTCTCCCACTCGGGGCGCTCGTAGGTGGTGAACCGGAAGGAACACCGACTGCACTCGCGGCGACGCCGCACGGTCGTCCCGTCCGCGCCGCTTCTCGTGTCCACCACGCTCGTCCGGTCGTGACCGCAGTCCGGGCACTCCATAGTTGTCACTCGTCGTCCCTCCAGGCGGTTAATCCCATATATTGTGGGTCAGCTATCTCGGCCGCACTATGTCGTATTCGACGACCCCTGCATAAACGTTTCCCAACGCAGTTGCCATAGAACAATTCTGGTTGTATTCGGTCTCGGTGAGACAGATCGCGTTCACCGGTGGTGCCGAAATTGCTATCGTAGCATTTGCAACTGATTGCGCACTAGATCAGACGCTGTCGAACGATCGGGTGCGTGAAGACGTGCAAATGCTACTGTAGCTGACTACGTGCTGATGAGGGCATACTGCCGACGGCAGGCGACGCTCTCGGACGCAGCGCGAGCCGTTCGACGACCGCAGAGAAATCGAGCGTCAGAGAGTCGCGTCAGCCTGACCGGCGAGCAGGCCGCTAGCCCTGATACAGCGGCGAGTCCTCGGTCGTGCACGCGGGACGCCCGCAGACGCCCGCCTCTTCGCCCGCGCGCTCGACGCCCGAAGCGAGGCGATGGAGTTCCCACGTCGCGTCGTGGCCGGTCTCGGTACGGTGGGTTTCGATGAACTCTCGCGCCGTCGCGAGTTTGTCGAATGTCTCTGTCAGGTCGCACTCGGGGCACGTGACCGTCGCGCGCTTCTCGGCCATTGTGGTCAGTAACCGCGGGAACGTACTTAACGGCGCGGGTCCGCCCGTCACGACACCGCTACGTGGTCGGTCCGACGACCCGCTCTGTGGTCGCTGCCTCAGACGCAGCGTCCTCTACGGCGATCAGGTCGTAGTAGGGGAGGCGGTCGTCGTAGCGACGGAGCGCTCTCCGGTACTGCTCGGCCGCCCGGGCGGCGCGTTCGGCCACCTCTCGGGTCACGAAGCGAGCACCGGCGACGGGTATCGGCTGTTCACCCGTCCGTCCGCAGACGACCACGTAGCGCCCGCTGTCGCTCGCGAGTGCCTCGATCTGCGCGCGGAGCTCCGTGAGCGACGGGTCTGTCATCCTCTGGCGTGTGCGTGTCGGTTCGTCGGTGACCTCATCGGCCTCTGGCTCGGCAAGTTTGATTCATCGGCGACGGCCGAATTACTGGACACCTCGCACCTGCTTCCTCACCCGGCCGCTATTCGACGACGACCGTCCCGACCATCCCGGCGGCCTCGTGCGGGATGCAGAAGTACTCGTGCGTCCCGGTCGTCTCGAACGTGTGGACGTACGAGTGTCCGGACTGGACGGCCCCCTTGCCTTCGTCCCAGCCTGTTTCGGCCGCGGACTGGGACTCGAAGCCGCCGGACGCCCAGTAGCTCGCTCCTTCGGGAATCTTGTCCTCGTAGGCAGTCACCGAGTGGGCCTCGCCAGCAGCGTACTTCCAGGCTACTTTGTCTCCCGCCGAGATTGTGAGCTCGGCCGGCTCGTAGGCGACAGCAGTCATATCGACGACGTGGTCGGCGTCCTCGGGAACGCCCTCGACGACGTTCGGGCCGCCCTGTAGATCCGAGCCGCCGTGGCCACCGTGGCCGGATTCGCCGCTGGAGCCGCTCCCGCCGGCCAACTGGAGGTCGACTGGGACGTCTTCGACGCCGTCGACCAGGGCGAACTGGGCGTACTGGGAGGCGCTGGCGAAGTTGTCGGCGGCGGCACCTACGTCGCCGTCCTCGTCGAGCGCGGTGAGATACGCGTCCAGCTCTGCCTCGAACGTCTCGTAGGCGTTGCGATCCGCGTCTTCGAGCATCTCGTGGACACGGGCCTCCTCGAAGTGTGCGAAGGTGTCGTGCATCACCGTGCTCGCGGCGTCCGTGTGTGATCCGCCGCCGCCACCGCCGACGATCGCGTACATCGACGCCACGGCCTCGCCGTTGAACTGCTTCGCCGGCGGGTACACGTCTTCGCCCGCGCCGGTCGCGGTGATGACCGCCTCCAACTCACCCTCGAAGGACTCATACAGCGACTCGTCGGCCGCTTCGAGCGCCTCGTGGTAGCCGCCCGCGCCCGCCTCGAAGTGCTGGAAGGCCGCCTGTCCGATGGCCTCTGCCCGAGTGTCGTTGCCGAGCGCGTCGAGTGCGGCGGCGTCGAAGGCGCGGCCGGCCATATAGCCGGCTTCGACACCGCTCACCGTCGTCGCGGAGCCGGCAGCCGACTCGAACTCCGAGAGCGTGGACTGGACGCCGTCGTAGTGGGTCGCGACCGCGTCGTCGTCGCCGTTCCGGAACGCGTCGATGAGCCCGCTGAGATGCTCCTCCTCGAACCGGGTGTAGAGTTCCTCGCTGGTGGATTCGACCGTCTCGTGGACGTCGAGTTCGTTCCGCTCGAAGCGCTCGAAGAGGTCTTCCGCGATCGACGCCGCGACCTCGGTCTCGCCCTGACGGTAGCGTTCGCGCGCGTCGGCGACCCGGATCCGGAAGAAGCCGGATTCGAGCAGGGGGGCGTTCTCACCGACGAGCGCCCCGATGCCGGCGACGAGATTCGAGTCGACTGTCCCGAGCGCGTCGTCGACGTCACTCGCGTTCTCCGCCTCGATCGCCGTGCGGAGCGCCGAGAGTCCACTCTCGAAGCCCTCGTAGGCGTCGCCGTCGGCTGCTTCGAGCGCTTCGTGCGCTCGCGCGCCCTCGAAGTGCGCGAACACGTCGCCGGCCATCGTCGCCGCGCGGTCGGTCGCGCCCTGCGCTGCGAGCCACGCGCTGTCGTGGACACGCGCTCGGTAGACGGTCAGCGCGGCGGCGTGTGCGTACGCGGTCGGCGGTCCGCCCGCTCCCGCCAGTGCCGCAGCGTCCCAGCCGCGCGCCTGCAGTGCGGCAATGTGACCGGTGCCGGCTCCCGCTTCCGCCGCGGCGACGGCGTAACTGCCGTCCAGTGCTGCGGTGAGCGCGTTGCCCGATTCGGTGCGAACGGCCTCGACGTCGCCGCTCTGTGCGGCCGAGACGATCCCTTCGAGTGCGGCCTCGAAGCGCTCGTAGGCGTCGCCGCTCGCTTCCTCTACTGCCTCGTACGCCGCGGAGTCCTCGAATCGGCTCCGGACGTTTTCGGCGACGGTACCGGCGGCCCCGACGTCGGCGACCGCTGCGGCCATCGCAGCGTTCTGTGCGGCCGCGCCGAGTACTTGCAGGTCGAGCGCGTCCGCAGTTGCGCCGTCGACGATGGTCCGCTGCGCGTTCGCGAGCGCGCTATCGGCGCGGGAGGCCGCCTCGCGAGCACGGTCAAGATCGCCGGCTGCGAGTCCGTCACTACGGAGGCTCCCGAGTGCGCCCTCGAAGCCGGCGTAGTTCTTCTCGCCCGTGGCTTCGAGCATCTCGTGGGCGCCGTACTCGCCGTTCGCGCCCTCGAACCGGGCGAACGTGTTCTGGACGACCCGCGAACCGGAGCCGGGTTCGCCGGCGACGCCGAGCGCGAGCGCGTCCCACACGCGAGCGCGGTAGGCGCTCCACTCCGCCGCGACGGCGGTGTTGGTGGTCGCTGTGCCGGCCGACGCCGACGTCTCGGTCGTCGTCTCGGCCGCGCTCTGTGTTTCCGCCGCAGTCTCATCACTGCCCTGGAGTCCGCTGCAGCCTGCGAGCCCCGCGGTGAGCATTGCTGCGCTCGCCGACAGGAGGTCGCGTCTTCGTGGAGCCATATAGTTTAGGCCCACCTAAAACATTTTAACTGCTTCGAAGTTTAGGCCGGCCTAAAATCAGTCGTCGAGCGCGCGGTGGGGAGCGATGTGCGGTCCAGTCGGACTCTCGCTGTCGACGCTGGCGTCGACGTGGAACACCTCAGAGAGGAGTTCTTCGGTCACGACGTCGCGCGGCGGCCCCCAGTCGTAGGGCTCGCCGTCTTTCATCGCGACGAGGTTGTCGGCGAAGCGCGCGGCCTGCCCGATGTCGTGGAGGACGATGCCGACGGTCACGCCCTGCTCGCGGTTGAGCGTGCGGACGACTTCCATCACTCGCAGTTGGTGGTGTAAATCGAGATACGTCGTCGGCTCGTCCAAGAGGAGCACGTCCGTCTCCTGGGCGAGGACCATCGCGATCCACGCCAGCTGTTTCTGGCCGCCGCTGAGGTTCTTCATCTCTTTCTCGCGAAGGTCTTCGACACCAGCCAGGTCGATCGCGCGCTCGACGGCTTCTCGATCCTCGTCGCCGACGGACTCGAAGAACCCGCGGTGTGGGTACCGCCCGTGGTAGATCAGGTCTTCCACGGTGAGGCTCGCGGGCGACTCGTTCTCTTGGGAGAGGAGGCCGAGGCGCCGCGCGAGCTCCTTCGATTCGAGCGACTGCACCTGTTCGCCGTCGAGCCTGACCTGCCCGCACTCGGGCGCGAGCTGATTCGCCATCGACTTCAGGAGCGTGCTCTTGCCGCTCCCGTTCGGCCCGACGAGCGCCGTCACCTCGCCCGCGGGTAACAGGACGGTCTCGCACTCGACGACCGGTTCGTCGGTCGACGGATAGCCGATTTCGAGGTCTTCGCCCCGAAGCTCGACAGCCGATCCGTGAGCCGGCGACGCGTCTGCGTCCGTCTCTGTGTCGTCCACGTTCGATCTGCCGTTCGATTCGCGCTCGAAGCGTTCGTGTTCCGACATCAGATCTCACCTAACGCGTCCTGTTTCCGCATCAGATAGAGGAAGTACGGCCCGCCGATCAGTCCCGTGACGATGCCGACCGGAATCTGCGTCGACGCGCCGACGAGTACCTGCAGCCCGAGTCGCGCGCCGACGTCGGCGGCGACCATCAGCGCCGGGCCGGCGAAGAGACAGCCGACGACCAGTTTCCTGTACTCGCTGCCGACGAGGTTGCGGACCAGATGCGGGACGATCAGCCCGACGAAGCCGACGATTCCCGCGACGGCGATGCTCGCGGCCGCCGCGAGGACGGCGATCCCAGAGAGCGCGAACCGGACGCGCTCGACCGACATTCCGAGCGCTCGGGCGGTGCTCTCACCGAGCAAGAGGACGTTCAACTGCCGGGAGCTGACGAGCGACAGCAGCATCGCGAGCGCCGTCCACGGGAGCGCCATCCGCACCTGCTCCCAGTCTGTGCCGGTCAGCGACCCCGTCGTCCAGGCGATGGCTGACTGAACGACCCCGATGTCGCCGGCGAAGAAGAACAGTCCCGTCTGGAGCGACTGGAAGATGGTCCCGACGATCACGCCTGCGAGGACCAACCGAACGGGCGACGTCCCGTTCTTCCAGGCGATCGCGTAGACGATGAGGAACGCGACCGCGCCGCCGAGCGCGGCGACGAGAGGCAGGAACGCAGACAGCCCAGAGAACACGACCAGCGTGAGGAGGATCAAAAGCCCCGCGCCCGAGGAGACCCCGAGGATGAACGGACTCGCCAGCTCGTTCCGCGTCACGGCCTGAAAGATCGCCCCCGAGACGGCGAGGTTCATCCCGACGAGCATCGCGACGAACACGCGCGGCAGTCGGATGTTCCAGACGATGAGGCTCCGTTGATTCATCTCCGGGAGGTCCGCACCGAAGACGAACGCCTCCCACGCCTGCAGATTGAGTAGTACGTTCGGATTCACGACGGCCTGCCACGCCTCCACGACGGTCATCGAGTAGGTCCCGAAGCTCACCTGCACGAGGCCGCCGGCGACGACGACCAGTACGCTGCCGAGACAGAGACTGAGTAGTGCGCCGTCGACGCCGGCGAGCCACTGCTGGACCCGACTCGTCGGTTCCGCCCCGGGAACCGCTCTGTTACTCACTGGCCGCTACCCCCGCCCGACGCTTTCGCCCGTCCCTCGATCTCGCGGGCGGCCTCGAGGATGTACTCGTCGTCGACGTGTTCGAGCAGCCGCTTGTGTCCGCGTTCGGTCCGCCGTTCGATCTCCGCTTCCGACACGTACGTCGCGACTCGGCGGTCGATCTCCTGCTCTCGGAGTTCGAGAAGTCGCCCTTCGGCCACGTCGTCGTCGCCGTCGACCTGCTCGTCGAACCACGCGTCCCACCGATCGCGGTCGGTCCACTCGCCGGTCAGCGTCGCTTCCTTCCGGCGCCAGTCCCAGTGCGATGCGATCGCCTCCGGGAACCCTCGCTCGCGCCGCACGTCGGCAAGAAGCGTCCGCGCGACGCGCGCGCCGCGACCGGCGGACATAATCGCCTGTGCTTCGGCGTCGCCCGCCGGCGAGGCCACGTACAGGCCGTCGATCGGCGTCGTCCCGTCCGGGTTCGGGTAGTCCCGATCGAAGTGTTCGCGTCGCTCGCCCTCGTGCTCGTGGACCGCGAACATCTCGTCGCTGCCGAGCGCGCGGAGGAAAGCGGCGTCGTACCGCGCCGCGGCTACGACACGCTCGGTCGTGACGGTGCGGTCGTCTTGGGTCCGCACGACGAACTCGCCGTCGCCGCTTCGAGCCACTGCTTCGACCGTGTCCGAGACGATCTCGCACCCGGCCGTCGCGGCGTGGTCGTGCATCAGGTCGTACATCGTCTCGATGTCGATCCCCGCCGGGAATCCGAGGTAGTTCTCCAGATACGCACACCGTCGCAGCGACGCGGGCCCGCGATCGAAGATGACCGCGTCCAGCCCGTACCGGGCGAGGAACACGCCCGCCGAACAGCCGGCGGGACCGCCACCCACGATGACGACGTCGGGGTCGGCGGCGAGCCCATCGCCGTCGGTCTCGTCCTCGCTCACGGGTCGAACTCTCCGTTGACGATGTCCGCGACGCGCTGGCGATCGAAGAGCTGTTCGGCACCGAAGACATCGGGGTACAGTCCCTGTGCGGCCTGCTCGAACTGGAAGAGGTTGAGTATCGGCCCCTGGTAGGTGAGGCCGCCGTAGAACACGCGGTCGTCTTGCACCGCCGTCAGTTGGCTTGCGACGTCGTGGTCCCGCAAGTGCGAGACGACGTTCTCCTCGAAGTACGCGTCGGTGATTTCGCCCTGGATCCGGACGGCGATGGCGTCCGGGTCGATTTCGAGCAGCGTCTCGTAATCGAGCGTTTCGCCGCCCGCTTGGGCGTCTGTGACGCCGTGCTTCGCGAGGGCGTCGCCGACCCGCAGATCGGTCCACTGCTTCGATTGCGTTCCCTCGCCGATCAGATACGGGTAGAACGACTCCGGCGGCACGTCCGCGGGATAGAGGACGGCGACGTCCGGCGTCGACGACGGCAGGCGCGACTGCACGTTCGTGCGGACCTCGTCGTGATAGCCCGCGAACGCCTCGTAGCGGTCCCGCGCCTGGAACAGTTCCGCGAGCTTCTCGAAGGCCTCGTACAGGGTGTAGTATCGGTAGTCGGCGTGCCAGTCGTAGACCCGTGTGAAACCGGTGTTCCCGACGATAGGAGCGACGTTGTCGCGGACCTCCGCGACGTCGGACCCGCTCCACCCGAGACGGTGTTGCATAAAGTTCGGATCGACGATATGGACGTCGGCGTCGAGTTCGTAGAACACTTCTTTGCCCGTTCCGTCCTGCCACAACTGCGTGAGTGCCTCCTTGTCGACGGAGACGCCAGGGAGCTCCTCGTAGTGGTGGGCGCCGAACCGTGCGCGGACGCCGATGGCGGTGAGACCGTCTCCCCGTCCGAGCGCGACTCCCATATCGGCGTAATCTCCCGTGTAGGCGACCCACGTCTCCGGTATGGAATCGAACGTTACCTCACCAACCGGCGCCATCTCGACGGTGTAGGGCTCAGTCTCCGACGTCCGCTCTGGCGACGCCGTTGTTCTGGTCGCTGTTCCGGCGGGCGTCTGCTCGGACTGGCCGCCGGTACAGCCCGCGAGCAGTCCGCCGCCGAGCACCGCGCTCCCGAATTTCAGGTACTCGCGCCGCGTCGGCGCCGCCCCTCCCGTGCCGTCGTTCTCCATACTCAGAAGTCCCCGTGAACGACGTCAGCGACGCGCTGTCTGTCGAACAACTCTTCGTCGACGTCGTAGAGCGTCCCCGCGAGCCGCTCGGTCACGAGGAGGTTCGTGATCGGCCCCTGATAGAGCGGCCCCGCGCGGTACACGTCGCCGTTCGAGACGGCGGTGAGCTCGCTCGCGATGTTGTGATTCTGCATAAACGCGACCACGGTCTCCTGGAACTCCGTCGCGGTCTTGGCCTCCTGTCCGCGGACCAGAAGCACCTCGGGGTCGACCTCCAGCAGCGTCTCGAAGTCGATGGACCCGCGGCTGCTGTGGAAGTCCTTGACCTCGGTGTTCGCGAGCGCGTCTTTCACCTTCAGGTCGTTGAGGTGCTTGAAGCTCGTCCCCTCGTCGATGACGTACGGGTAGAACTTCTCGGGCTGGTCGCCGCCGCCCCAGACGACGGCGCCCGAGGGGCGCTCGCTGCGACCCGGGACGACCGGCGCAAGGTTCGCCTGGAAGTCCTCGTGGATCTGTTCGAACGCCTCGTAGCGGTCCGTCCGCTGGAACACCTGCGCGAGTTTCTCGAAGGCCTCGTACAGGGTGTAGTACCGGTAGTCGTCGTGCCAGGTGTAGTTCCGCGAGAAGATGCTGTTGCCGAAGATCGGCCCGACCTGATTCCGCAGTTCGTCGACGTCGGTCTGCTCCCACGTTCCGCGGTTCAGGAGGAAGTTCGGGTCGAAGACGTGGACGTCCGCGTCCAGCGCGTGGAACTGCTCTTTGCCGACGCCGCCGTCACCCCACAGTTTTGTGATTCCGTCTTTGTCGACGCTGACGCCCGGGATCTCGTCGTAGTACTGGGTGTGATAGCGACTCGGGAGCCAGACGCCCTTCGGTGCTTCGAGCCCCAGCGCGATCCCCATATCGGCCCAGCTACCGTTGTTCGCGACCCACGTCTCGGGTACCGACTCGAACGTTACCTCACCGACGGGTACGATCTCGACGCTGTGGGATTCGATTCCCTCGGGCGTCGCCGTGGCGGATTCGGTCTCTGTAGCTGCCGCCTCTGGTGTCGCCGTGTCGGTCGTGTCTGATCCCGACCCCCCGCTGCACCCTGCGAGGAGACCTGCGGTAACGACGCCAGCACCGTACCGAAGATAGTCTCGTCGCGTTGCGTTCCCGTCCGTGTCTCTCGTCATATATTTTTAGGCTACCCTAATCCGTAAAACCACTTTCGAACTTTTGGCAGGCCTAAAAAGAGGGCTCTGTTGCCGACAGAATATCAGAAACAACTACAAATTTATTAAATCTTGTCTCAGCCGGAGCTATTTCTTTTAGAGGGTCTAATACCGCAAAAAAGAGGAGAATTTTTTGAGTAATAGTTATCGGCAACAAAATTAAAATTTATTATCTGGCACCCTCAGGACGCACGAAAGAATTATATTCGACAGTCTATATATCCTAAATAGAGAACATAGTCGTATATACTCATATGTTCGATTCGCCCGGGTTCGTCCGGGCAGTAGGTGACGACGATGCAGTTTGGCCCCGAGACCGTCCCGATCGACGCGAACGTCTTCAATCTCTTCGTCGCGGGAGCGCTCGGTATGCTGCTCGGCTTGGAGCGCGAGTGGTCGAACAAGTCCGCTGGCATCCGCACGTTCACTCTGACCAGTCTCGTCGGCGTCGCGGCCGCGACAATCGGGCAGACTGTCCTCCTGGCGCTCGGCGGACTGTTGGTCCTCACACAGGGGATGCTTCTCGGGCTCCGCGGCGTGTTGACCGACGTCCGTGAGGGGTCCGCAGAGGAGGAAAGCGGTCTCGCGTTGACGACGTCGACGTCGCTGCTCGTCGCGTACGTCGTCGGCGTTCTCGTCGGGAGCGACTACGTCCTCGTGGGCGTCGTCATCGCGATCACGTCGTCGTTCCTCCTGGTGTTGCGCCGGGAACTCCACCAGTTCGCGAAACAACTCTCACACCAGGAGGTCCGCGGGGCGGCCGAGTTCGCGATCATCGCGTTCGTCGTCTACCCGCTGCTCCCTTCGGGGACCTACGGGCCGTGGAACGCCATCGATCCGCAACTCATCTGGATGCTCGTCATCGCCGTCAGCGCCATCGGGTTCGCGAACTACGCGATTATGCAACGCTACGGCGGCCGTGGAATGCTCATCACGGGCTTTTTCGGCGGTCTCGTCAACTCGACAGCGGTCATCGGTGAGATCGCGAATCGGGCGAAAGCCAACCTCGGCGTCCTCGACTTAGCGGTGGCGACGATTCTCGTTGCCGACGCCGCGATGGCGATCCGAAACCTCATCATCGTCGTCGCGTTCGTCCCCCAATCGGCGTTCAGCGTCGGCCTCCCGCTCGGACTCATCGCCGTCGGCGGCGTCCTCCTGACCGGCTACGAACGGAACTGGCGCGGCGAGATGGATCTGGATCTCGATTCGCCGTTCAGCAGCGCGAACGCGCTGACGTTCGGCGTGCTGTTCTTGGTCGTGCTCGTGGTCACCGCGGGCGCACAGCAGATGTTCGGCACTGCGGGCTTCCTCGTCACGAGCTTTCTCAGCGGACTGCTTTCGAGTGGGACGACGACGACGACCGCGGTTTCGCTCACGAGCACGGGACAGATCGCCCCGGGCGTCGCTGCGCAGGGCGTCTTGGCCGGGACGCTGGCGAGCATCCTCGTGAAAGTGTGGCTCGCCGTCGGCATCAATCGAAAACTGCTCCGTCCTGTCACCGTTCGATCGGCCTACCTCTCGATGCTCGGATTGGTCGGCGTCCTCGCGGTGCAACTCCTGTGAGCGGTGGCTCGGATCAGTTGGCCCACGCCAGGTCACCACCTCAGGGGTCCAGCGGCTCGCTGTTCCGACCCCGATTCGAAAACGCGAGATGTCGAATTAGCGAACTTTACGGCGCAGATACGCCGACGTGACTTCGCTGAAGATGACGATCCCCAGGATCGCAAGCAGGATCGTCAGCACGCCCTGCCAGCGGAAGAAGTTGATCGACGTGTTGAGCTCGACCCCGATTCCTCCGGCCCCAACGAACCCGATGATCGTCGAGGCGCGGACGTTGATGTCCCAGCGGTAGGTGGCGACGCCGATGAACGCCGGCTTGATCTGCGGTGCGATGCCGTATATCGCCGCCTCGATCGAGTTCGCGCCCGTGGCCGTGATCGCCTCGACCTGCCCGGTGTCGATCTCCTCGATCGCCTCGGCGAGGAGTTTCGAACAGAAGCCGATCGACCGCACTGCGATAGCCAGCGTTCCAGCGAGCGCGCCGGATCCGAAGATGATCACGAAGACCAGCGCCCAGATGATCACGTTCACCGACCGGGACGCGGAGATGATGAACTTCCCGAGGACGAATCCGGGTCTGTTCGGCGTCGTGTTCTCCGCTCCCAGTAACGCGACTGGAATCGCCATCAGTAACGCCAGTCCGGTCCCGAGAATCGCGATGTGGACTGTCTCGATGAGGGGGCCGAGGACGTCGGTCGTGTACCCGACGTCCGGCGGATACATCCGATTCACGAGGTCCATAAACTCCACGGGGGCACTGCCGACGTAATTATAATTTATCTGTAAGAGTCGCCAGGAGATGGCCGCCGCGACGAGTGTGATCAGTATCAGGACGTATCGCACCAACCGCTGGCGCGGCGTGCGTCGCTCCCAGGTCTGATAGTCCGTCATTGTATCCGTCCCCTGATGTAGGTGCTGACGAACTCACCGACCATGACGATCGCGATGATCGCGAGCACGATGGTCAGGAAAAAGTCGTAGTCGTACTTGTCGAACGAGTTGAGGAGCGTCGAGCCGATGCCGCCGGCCCCGACGATGCCCACGATCGTACTGTGACGGATGTTGATGTCCCAGCGGTAGATCGTCAGGCCGACGACGCGCGGCATCACCTGCGGAACGACGCCGAACAGCATCGTCTGCGTCTGGTTCGCGCCGGTCGCTTCGACAGCCTCCATCTGTCCCGCGTCGATGTCTTCGATGTCTTCGGCGAGCAACTTCGCGAAGAACCCCACCGTCTTGTACGAGAGCGCGATCACGCCTGCGAGTGCGCCGATCCCGACCGCCTTGACGGCGATGATCGCGATGATGAGTTCGTGGAACGCTCGTGAGACGGTGATGATCCCGCGACCGACCCAGTACACCGGCTGGGGTGCGATGTTCTCGGCCGCCATAAACGCGACCGGGATCGAGAGGATGACGCCGATGATCGTCGCGACGACCGACATCGCGAGGCTTTCGATCAGTCCCTGGATCAGGAGGTCGGTCTTGAACGGCGTGAACTCCGGTGGGAACATCCCGCCGAGGAGTTCGGCGGCGGCGGTCCACCCCTGTGCGGCCCGGGCGGGAGAGATCCGCATATTCCAGGCGCTCCACAGCAGAAACGCGCCGATGACGACGTACACGGCCCACTTCACGTACCGGTTGTAGAACGCCGTCGGGCGCTGCCACGACCGCGTGTCAGATTGTTCTGTCGCCATCTTATCCTCGGCGCAGCGCGCCTTCTTGTGTGGCTGCGTCCTCTGCTGTTTCTTCGGCGGACGATCGTTTGGGGCCCGTCTCCTCGGGGATCTCCTCACCGCGGTAGATCTGCCCGCGAGCCGTCTCGTCGAGACCTTCGGGCGTGCCCTCGAAGACTTTCTTCCCGTTACGGAGCCCGACGATTCGATCGGCGTACTCTTCGGCCAGATTGACCTCGTGAATGTTTATTAACACCGGGATGTCGTCGTCGGCGGCGATTTCGGTGAGGAGTTCCATCACGGCGCGCGAGGTTTCGGGGTCGAGACTGCTCGTGGGCTCGTCGACGAGCAGGATCTTCGGGCGCTGCAGGATCGCCCGCGCGATGCCGACGCGCTGCCGTTGTCCACCGGACAGTTCGTCGGCGCGGTCGTCTTCGTGCCCTTCGAGACCGACTCGGTCTAATACCTCGTAGGCTCGTCCGACGTCGTCGCCGCCGAACTTTCGTCGAAACGCCTCCCATGTACTGACGTAGCCGAGGCGCCCCGAAAGCACGTTCTCCATCACGGTCAGCCGCTCGACGAGGTTGAACTCCTGGAAGATCATCCCCATATCGCGCCGCGCGTTGCGGAGTTTCTTCCCGGAGAGATCTGTCACCTCCAGTCCATCGAGTTCGACACTGCCTCCCGAGGGTTCGGTGAGGCGGTTGATACAGCGGATGAACGTACTCTTTCCGGCGCCGCTCGGTCCGATGACTGCGACTGTCTCGTTGCCCGTTACGTCGAGTGAGACGCCTTTGAGCGCCTCGTCGCCGGAGGAGTACGTCTTCTGTAGATCGGTTACTGAGAGCATATCTGGTGTCTTATGGTGAGTCTCACAACGGTGCGAAGAGCGAAACGACGGGAGATCGACTACTCGCCGATGTTGCCCGTCTCGTACTCGACTTCGAGCGATTCCTGGATCTGGAGGATGATGTCCCAGACCGTCGCGTAATCGATCTCGACCCACGTGCCACGCCCTTCGAACTCCTCGGCGATGGTGGTGTCTTCGTAGTCGTACTCGAGGAACGCCGCACGAACGCCCTCCTGGATGTCGGGGTGGAGCGTATGGACGTACGAGAAGGCAGTCGTCGGGAACGGCTCCGACGCCCAGATACACTTGATCGCGCTCGGATCGAGCTGATCGTCGGCCGCGACGCGGCCATAACAGGTCGAACAGACCGGGGCGGCGGGGTAATCTCCGTTCGCGACGCCGAGCGAACTCTGTTGGTGGCCGCCGGAGTATGCCACCTCGTAGTCCTCGCCGGGCACGACGCCCTGATTGGCGAATAGTGCTCGCGGGGCCAGGTTCCCCGAGTTCGAGGAGGGGTCAGCGTGTGCGATCGTCTTTCCTTCCAGGTCTTCGAGTTCGACGATCTCTCCGTTGTCCAGTTGGGTGATGAGCCAGAGCCGATAGCCGAACGAGCCGCCCTCGCCGCTGCCGTCGATCTGGACCGAGAACGGGACCGCGCCTGCAATGTTGACGGCGAACGGAACTGTCCCCGTCGAGAATCCTGCGAGGTGGAGCCGCTCCGATCGCATCGACTCGACCTGCGCCGCGTAGGAGTCGAGCGTCGCGTACTCGACGGTCTTTCCGGTCTCCGCTTCGATGTTGTTGAGGAGCGGTTCCAGCGTGTTCTCGTACACCGTCGGGTCTTCGGTGGGGACAAGCGAGAACTGCAGCGTGTCGGGGTCGAGCCACTCGCTCTCGTCCTCGGGTGTCGATGGAACCGGTTCGCCATAGCGCGGTTCCTCGCGCGGGTTCTCTCGCATCCGCTCGAGGTCCGTCATCGACCCGGTCTCGTACCCTGCTTCGAGCAGCGTACTCGTCAACTGCGGGAACTGCGGGTCTGTGGGATCGAACTCGGGGAACGTCGACGGATCTGTCGGATCGAGGCCCTCCTCACCGGCGGTGGTCTCCTCACTGCCACCACCAGTCGTGGTCGTACTCTCTCCGCTTTCGGTTTGCGTCTCAGTACCACTACTGCCGCCGCTGCATCCTGCGACGCTCGCGAGTGCAGCCGCACTGATCCCGCTGACGAACTTCCGTCGGTCTATTCGACGCATAATATCATAATTGATCGTGTTATTACTTAGGCTTTTGCAGGATCATATATCTATATCGCTTCTAAATATACATATGTGTAATTTTATATGGCTTATGAAATAAATTTGTGTAACTTATAAACGTTTGACTATCGGATCGCGTAATTGTCTGGACCCAATTCTGCGTGGCTCTAACTGTTTCTAGCCGCTATTTAGCTGTAGAATTAACAGTAAACCATCACGTTACTTCGGATGCTGTTTTGCACCACTGTCTCCGTGAGTCGCCTGCGACCCGCCCGTGAACAGTCACGGTACAGTTCTGTGCGGCGCGCCGGTCGCCGGTCCGGATTCGATGCGTCGTTCGCTGCCTCTTTGCCCCGAGTTAGTCGCTGCCCCTGCCGTGCAACTCGTGGTGATCGCCGTCCCTGTTCATCGACGCTCGCCACACCGTTGGCGGGCATCTATACGGACTTCCGAGAATCACTCTCACTCTGGTTTTCGGAGTCCGTCTCTCCGTCGCGGCAGCTGGCGGCGAGTTCGCAATCGTCGATCACGACGCCGTCGACCCCGCGCGCTCGCAGTTCGCGGAGGTCCGCTTCGTCCGCGGCCGTCCAAGCATTGACGCCGAAGCCGCGAGCGTGCGCGTCGCCAACGACGTCGGTTTCCAGACAGAGCCCAACGTGCGGGTGGACGTATTCACAGTCCAGTTCGGCCGCCGCATCGAGCGCCGCATCGGTATCGAAGTCGGGGGCGGCTTCCTCGTCCTCGTAAAGCAAGAGCGCGAGCGACGCTGCCCCGGCGTCGCGAGCGGCGGCGACCGCTGCCGGCCGGAACGAGGAGACGATCACTTCGTGGTCGTAGCGACTCGCGACCTCGACGGTCTCCGGGGCGACCCCCCTCCCTTTCAGTTCCAGATTCAGCCCGACGTCTGTGGGCACAGCCTCGAACGCCTCCGTCAACGTCGGGATCGACTCGCCGCTGCCGAGGATTGACACTTCTTTGAGATCCGCCAGCGGCGTCGATGCGACCTCGCCGGTGCCGTCGGTCACCCGATCGAGCGTCTCGTCGTGGAAGATCACGAGTTCGCCGGACCCACACCGCTGGACGTCGGTTTCGATCATATCGACGACCGATGCCGAGCGCCGGAACGCCCGGAGCGTGTTCTCGGGGTACTGCGTCAGACAGCCGCGGTGCGCGATCGGCCGCACGCTACCTCCGCCCCTGTTGACACGGTTTCGACCCGCTCACGGCTCTGGCTGAGTGGGTACTGCGTCGGACGAGGCGTGCCCGCGCGGGGAGGAGTGATAGATGGCCTCGCCCGTCCCGTCGAACACGTGCAGGCGCTCTTCGTCGACGCCGAGTTCGAGTCTGTCGCCCGGGTCGATCGAACTCCGCGCGGCCGCCTTCACGTGGATCTCGTCGTCGCCGACCTGACAGTGGATGAGCAGCGACTCTCCGAGCGGTTCGGTGACGGTGACCTCCGCCTCGAACGTCGGGACGTCGCCGGGGACGTTCCTCGCGAGCGAGATGTCCTCCGGCCGTATCCCGAAGAACGCCGATTTCGGTTGGGCCGTGAACGAGTCGGCGTTCGGGAGCGGAAGCTCGAACTGCTCGTGACGCACACTGACGTCGGTGTCGTCTGAAACGAGTTCGACGGGCAGGATGTTCATCGCCGGGCTTCCGATGAACTCCGCGACGAACCGCGTCGCCGGATAGTCGTAGAGCAACTGCGGGGGATCGACCTGTTCGATCTCGCCGTCGTTCAGGACCGCGACCCGATCGCCGAGCGTCATCGCCTCGGTCTGGTCGTGCGTCACGTACAGCGTCGTCGCGTCGAGTTCCCGGTGCAGTTGCAGGAGTTCGGCCCGCATCTGCACCCGGAGCTTCGCGTCGAGGTTGCTCAGCGGTTCGTCCAGCAGGAATACGTCAGGCTCGCGGACGATCGCGCGGCCGATGGCGACGCGCTGGCGTTCGCCGCCGGACAGTTCACTGGGCCGCCGGCCGAGCAGTTCCTCGATGTCGAGAATCTCGGCGGCTTCGCGGACGCGCTCGTCGATCTCCGCGCTGGTGTAGTCGCTGACGGACTTCATTCCGAACTTCATATTCTCTGCGCCCGTCATATGCGGATACAGCGCGTAGTTCTGGAACACCATTGCGATGCTGCGCTCTTTCGGCTCCAGATCGTTGACCCGCCGGTCGCCGATGTGGAGGTCGCCGCTCGTGATGTCTTCCAGTCCTGCGATCATTCGCAGCGTCGTCGACTTCCCACAGCCCGATGGGCCGACGAGCACGAGGAACTCTCCGTTCTCGACTTCGAGGTCGATGTCGTCGACTGCCGTTACGTCGTCGAACCGTTTCGTGAGTCCGGTAATAGTTATATCAGACATTGTGAATCACTTCTGTTGAATTGCCAGCGTCTTGAGCAGCGGTCGGTGCAGCACGATGAGCACGGCCAGCGGCGGAAGCAGCGCTAGCACGGCGCCGGCCATAATGAGTCCCCACCGGGTGAGCCCCGACTGCGACGCCGCCTGCAGGAAGCGCAGCCCGACCTGCACGACCTGCTTGCTCTGGTCGCTGATGATGATGAGCGGCCAGAGGTACTGATTCCACGCGTAGATGAACGTGATCACCGAGACGCCCGCAATCATCCCCTTGGACATCGGGATCAGCACCTCCCAGAGGAACCGCAACGGGCCGACGCCGTCGAGGTGCGCGTTCTCGACCAGCGAGGCGGGAATCGACATAAAGTGCTGTCTGAACAGGAAGACGGCCGTCGCACTCGCGATGTACGGGCCGGTGATGGCCATCAGCGTGTTCCCCCACCCCAGCCGTGCCATCAGGTCGAAAAGCGGCACGATGCGGACCGGGACCGGCAGCAAGAGCGTGAGCAGAATGAACATAAACACCGCGCGCTCGTAGGGGAACCGGTAGTAGACGAGCGCCAGCGCGGCGAACAGCGACAGCGTCACCTTGCCGACGACGATGATCACCGACATCACGACCGAGTTGATCATATACTCGCCGAAGCCGTACTGGTTCAGCGCGGTCTGGTAGTTCGAGAGCCCTTCGCTCCCCACTCCGATATTAGTGATCTGGTAGACCTCCGTCGTGTTTTGCGTGCTCATAACGAGCGCCAAGAGCAGCGGCAGTCCCATCAGGAAAATCGACAGGAGTAGTCCGCCGTGGACGATCACCTGTTCGGTCTCGACACCCTCCGGTAGCAGGCGTCCGAAGACGGATTTCGAAGACGGACCAGTCTGTGTCGCCATCTATTGTACCTCCCGCATCTCGACAGTGGGTATTGGATCTTTGCCTCGCATATTATCCTCCGTAGTGCGCGTAGCTCTCGGAGAGACGCAGTTGGACGTACATCAGTATCGCCACGATGGCGAACAGGACGACCGACTCGGCCGACGCCAGCCCGAGGCTACTGAACTCGAACGCGTCGCGGTAGAGTTTGAAGATCAGCAGATTCGTCGCGCCGCTCGGACCACCGCTGGTCATCAGATCGACGAGCGGGAACGTCGAGAAGAACGCGTAGATCGTGTCCATCACGACCAAGAAGACGAGCGTCGGCGACATCAGCGGGATGTAGACCCGGTACAACATCTTCAGGTGACCGACGCCGTCGATCTCGGCGGATTCGGTCAGCGTCTCGGGGATGTTGTTGAGGGCCGCGACCATGAAGATGATGTTGTACCCCAACTGCTTCCAGATGGCGACGACGGCGACGACGGCGAACGCCTGTGGCCCGTTCGTGAACCAGTCAAGTGAGGTCCCGGTGAGTTGTTCCAGGTAGTAGGTGATGATCCCCAGCGAGGGATGAAGCAGGAACAGGAGCACCGACGCGGCGACGGCTGTCGGCAGGGCGTAGGGCCAGATGGCTGCGATCAGGTACGTCGACGAGCCGACGTCGACCTCGAACAAGAGATACGAGACGAAAAGCGAGACGGCGAGCGTCCCGACGACGACGACGGCCGCGAACGCGACGGAGATCGCGAAACTCGAATGGTACTCTGAAGACGTTGCGAGCGTGACGTAGTTCTCTAGCCCGACGAAGACCTTCTGACTCCCCAGCAGAATCGTCTGTGAGAGGCTCAGTCGGAAGGTCTCCAACCCGGGATAGTAGAGAAACGCGATTAGGACGATGAACGTCGGTAAGAGCAGCAGAAACGCCTGCCACTTCGATTCGTACGGTTCCGTGAATTCTGACATAGTCTCGATGCGAAGGGGGTGATTATGAACTTATGCGGGCGTTCGTTCGAACGACTCGATTATGCAACGCGGTCGTTGTAGCTCTGCAGGGTTTCGTCGACGTCGCTTTTCATCTGTGAGAGCCCGTCGCTGACGTTCGTGTTGCCCTGAATCATACTGACGTACCCCTCCTCGATGATGGTACGGACTTCTGGGAATGGACCCATCAGCGCCCCGCTCGTCGCGGGCGTGCTCTCGGTCTCGTTGAGCTGATCGATCGCGGTTCTGAACGCCGGGTTCTCCTCGTAGAAGCCGTCGTCCTCCAACTGCGTGATGGCTTCTTTCCGGACCGGGAAGTACCCCGTTCCGCGGTGCCATCGCGCTTGCTGTTCCGGCTGCGTCATGAACAGTAGCAGTTCGGCGGCCGCCTGCTGTTGTGCGTCCGAGAGGCCTCGCGGGACCCACAGCGACGCGCCACCGATCGGCAGACCAGTCCGTTCGCCGTTCGGTGCGGGCAGGTACGCCGTATCGAGTTCGAAGCCGTTGTCCGATGCGCCCTGCTGCATCGGAGCGATGCTCGACGTCGAGTAGATGATCATCCCGGTCTTCTGCGTCAGGAACGCCTGCTGTGCTTCGCCCCACGCTTCGATACCGGGGTTCAGGTACTGATCCTGTTCGTAGAGGTCCGTCCACCACTCGAAGATGTTCTGTGCGGCGTCGGTGTCGAGGTTCGACTCGGTCGCGCGTCCCGCGCGCCCGTTCTCGTTGTTCACGAGCGTGGTGTTTTGCTGTGCCATCCACCCTTCGACGAACCACGAGTGGTTCGGGAAGGTCATTCCCTGATCGACGACGCCCTCGCTCGTCAGCGTGTTACTGGCCTCGGTGATGCCCTGATACGTCTGTGGCGGATCGTCCGGGTCCAGACCGGCCTCCTCGAAGGCGTCCCGGTTGTACATCATAATCGCGTTGCTTGAGTTAAACGGCATCGAGTTTAACTTCCCATCCACGCGATAGAAGTCCAGCACTGGATCGAGGAAGTTGTCGAAGTTGATCCGGTCGCTCGGGATGATGTCTTCGACGGGCACGAACGCCTGACTGTCGATCGCCAACTGCGTCCCGATCTCGAAGATCTGTGAGAGCGCCGGCGGATTTCCGGAACTCACCGCCGACGTCGTGGCGTTGAGGTTGTCGCGGTAACTGTTGCGCGAGGTCGTCTCGACGGTGATCCCGTCGCTCTGCTCTTCGAAACTGTTCGTGATGTCGTCGATACGCTGAGCGAGGTCGCCGCCCATCGCGTGCCAGAACTGAATCGTGACCGACTGGTCACCACTGGAACCCACCGTCGTGCCGGTCGAGTCGTCGCCGCCTGAACCGCCGCTCTCGGTGGTTTCTCCACCGCCGCTGTTTCCGCCCTGACTGGAACAGCCCGCGAGTCCCGCAACTGTCGCCGCACCTGCTCCTTTGAGAAACGTCCGTCTGGATTTGATTGGCTTCATTTGCACTCGGATGGAAATTACATTTTACCCACATAATTCTTTGGTATGTTCTATATATATCACTCTGTTTCCCGCAGTTACGCCGAGAGAGACCCGCAGTCAACCGCGATTCTCTACGAAAATCACCCCATTCTGCAATTGATTTATTACCACCTTCTGCGTACTCGCCCCCAATCCGTGCGAATATAGAGCACAGTACCAAACAATAGCTGCTGGACGGCTTCGGGTTCCGGGTAGCCGGCTCGATTACCGGGACGGACGCGACCGCTCTGCGAGCGCTGCTTCCAGCGAGCGGGCCGTCTCTTCGAGGGCTCGCGGGAGGTGCTCCTCCAAGACGGCGCCGTCGATGCGGTACGTCGGTCCGGCGACGCTGAGCGCGCCGGCGACGGTCCCGTCGGGGCCGCAAACCGCCTTTCCGAGGCTTCGCATCCCCTCGGTGTATCCCTGATCGTTGACGGCGTATCCGTCCTCACGGATTCGTTCGAGCGCCTCGAACAGCGTCGCTCGATCAGTGATGGTGTGTTCGGTTCGTCTCGGGAGCCCACGTCGATCGAGGATCCGCTCGACCCGTTCTTCCGAATACTCGGCGAGAATCGCGAGCCCGGCGGCCGTCGAATGCATCCCGTAACTGTCCCCGACGCGAGCTCGGTAAGATGCTGACGAGTCGGTATCGACCGAATCGTCGTACTTTACCCAGGGGTGATACGACTCGACGAGAGTGGTCACACGACCACCGTCCTCGACGACGAAGTCGACCTCTTCTTGGGTTCGTTCGGTCAGCTCCGTTACTGCTTCTGTCGCTTCCTCGAAGCCCGGCCAGTGGTGCCTGACGTGCTCGCCGTACGTGAGGAGCCCCAGTCCGATCCGATAGGCGTTGCCGTCCCGTCTGAGGAATCCGTTCTGTTCGAGCGTCACGAGGTGCTTGTAAGCCGTGCTCTTCGCGAGTCCCACCGCGTCGGCAATCTCCGTTAACCGCGCGCTGTCCCGTCGTCTGACTACATTAAGAATCTCGATCGACGTCTGCGTCGTCTGAACGGTCGGGCGCGCGTCGTCGTTCATACCGTTTAGTCAACGGAGGTATATATAAAAGTTCGCTCAAAACGAACATCAAACTTCTATGGCTCGTCAGACGCCACCCGGATGCGTTTTACGCTCGCCCCTGCTCTGCTATACGGGCTGGATTTGTTTATATACAATCTATTCGCTGTAACGTAGACGGTATTTATACTTATATAGACACTTTCCCAACGAGCATTGTTCGAACAAACGAAACCTCGTTCTACGGGGGGCCTCTGATCCGACCCGTTGACCCGTCCTCGCGTGCTTCACCATCGAGGTGTGATTCGACGGTTCGGGGGACTATGGTAGCATTTGCGAGTCTTCACTCACCGATTACACAGCGTCGTGCGATCTGTTGGGTACTCAGTTGCGAACGCTACTCTACTGTCCCCTATTCCGAACGGGTCCCTAACATACGTACGTATGTTATGATTCTCTCGTATCGAACGTGCGATCCGCAACTGCTAGGCGCGCATCAAGTCGGCGACCGAACTGCTGTGGGCCGAAAACCCTCGCCTTCTCGGAGGTCGATGGCTCTGCTACAATCCAGATAGAAGCAAATTTGTACATTCTGTTCTCATTTTGTCGTATGACAGATTCAGAATCTGTGAACAACGATGTAATCAACGTCTCTATGGAACTATCTGGACCGTACGAAGACGTTATGGAGAAATTGGGATCGAAAACGGACTCTGATGATTCCATCGAACCGCTTCTCGGAGACGTCAGACGGGTCCTCGAAACGGTCGAGCGGATGCAGGCCGGGACGCGGAGTACGATCGCCGCCGAACTCCCTGCAGAGATGACGGTCGATTACGACGCCGAGTCGCTCGTCGATCTTCTGCAAGTGCTCAAGCACTACGGGCTGCTGGAACTCGACGGAAACACGTGGAAAATCCCCGACGAGACGGATTCGTAACCGTCCGCGGTAGCATTTCCTGGTTTCACGCGCTCGCACGACGCGTGCGATCGGCTGTATGCTCACTCTCAAATGCTACTATATTTGTACGGACCCGACGATTTTTGCTCGACTGCGACAAGCCTCTTCTATGCCCCAGAACACTTCGGATACCCTCGCTTCGCTCCTGGAGAGCGTGATCGAAGACACGGACGGCGCAGACGTTCACTTCAAACTCCGGACGGCCCTGCAGCTCCTCGACGTCGTTCGCGTACGGAACGAGCGAATCAGCGAGACCTTGTCCGATGTCGACCTCGACGACGACCTCGAAGAGCGGCTTCGAGAGTTGGGTTACGTCGAGTGACTCGTCTGACTCCGACAGACTCCACACTTCACTAATTTAAACTCTGTCAGTGTTTTATTGGACCCACGCAGGAACGTTTGCGCGTCAAGGTCTTCTCTTCGCCGACTCACGCGTCGGCAGGCAGTTTACCGTCGCATAAACGACCGTGTTCCGTCGACGGCGGAGATACTGAGCGCAAACGGGACGTTAGTGGCGACAACGGGTGTGGCTGCCGGTCACGCTCGGCTGAAGTATGATGGAGAACGTCGAGCGGGCAATCGCGGACTCGACGATGGCTCGATACGCCCCGTTCACACGTAAATTCCACAGGACGGACCCGACAGGGATTCATAGGGATCATCGTAACTGTTCGGAGAGTCTCGCCGTATCGTCCGGCGAGAAATCTATCGAGACTTCCGACAATCCCTATCAGTACGAGGCGAGACAGATCTCGTTCACACGCAAACTCCACAAAACGGACCCGACGGGATTCCCACGAGCGAAGCGAGTGGGAAGTCGTCGGGGGAGTGAGGCCGAAGGCCGAACGGACCCGACGGGATTTGAACCCGCGACATCCTGGTCCGGAACCAGGGACTCTGTCCACTGAGCTACGGGCCCTCGAAATTGGATAGACTGGCCGGTGGTTTAACCGTTGTGAACAGGTCTGTGACGTCGAATCAAAAACGCGGCCGTCTCAGGGGGCTTCGCCAGTCTCGATCGAGAACTCAGCACGCGGGTACGCGACGCACGTGAGTGTGTACCCCTCGTCGAGTTCGGCGTCGTCGAGCATCTGTTGGTCGTCGTGGACGACGTAGTCCTCGGAGTTGCCGCCGGAGGTAATCTGGCCGGCACAGGAGACACACTGGCCCTGACGGCAGGCGTACGGCATATCCCAGCCTTCGTCTTCGCCGGCCTCGAGAACTGTCTCGTTGTTCGCGACCTCGATGGTCTCGCCCTGCTTGACGTACTCGACGTCGAAGTACTCGATTTCGTCTTCGGGAATGTCGGCAGGACTCGATTCCTCGGCTTCCCCGCTCTCTTCGAGTTCGGCCCCTTCCTCGCCGCCGGTGACAGCCCCTGCGGGGGCGGCACCGCCGCCGATGGACCGGTTCATCGGTTCGGGGAAGTCCGTCTCCGAAACGGTGCTCGCCCGCTGTTCGAGCACCTCCTGGGTGATGTCCGCGGTGGGCGTCCATCCGGTGCCGCGAGCGTAGTGCAGCGCCACCGCGAGGAGCGCCAGGGCCACCCCGGTGCCCAGCCCCACGAGGTTGATTTCGACCATATCGCCGGCTACGGAGTCGGGGGTTAAGGAAATTGTGATTGCCGCGCCGTGGTCGTCAGCGACGAACGAACCCGACGGACAGGGCGTTCACCTCCGTCGTGCTAGTCGCGCCGCTTCACTTCGTGGCGGCCGAACCCGTACCGCAGCCGATTGGCGAGCCGCCGGGCGAACCGACCGTCGTCCGCGCGACTCCCGAATCGCTCTGCGAGCGCCTGATAGATGAGCGGAACCGGGACCTCCTGTTCGAGCGCTTCCTGTACCGTCCACGTCCCGGTCGAACCGCCGGCGACGTGGTCAGCAACGTCGCCCAGGTCGCTGCCCTCCTCGCGGAACGCCTCCTCGCAGAGTTCGAGCAGCCACGAGCGGATGACCGCGCCGTTGTTCCAGGTGCGCGCGACCGACTCCAGATCGAGGTCGTAGCGACCGTTCGCGAGCAACTCGAAGCCTTCGCCGTACGTCTGCATCAGTGCGTACTCGACGCCGTTGTGGACCATCTTCACGTAGTGGCCCGAACCGCTCGGCCCCATCCGGTCGTGGCCGTCGGGGCCGGTCGCGACGGCGTCGAAGACGGGCGTCATCGCCTCGTAGGCCCACTCGGGGCCGCCGATCATCAGCGAGAAGCCGAGTTCGGCTCCCGCCGGACCGCCGGAGGTCCCACAGTCGAGGTACGCCGCGTCGGTCGAGTCCCCTCTGCGGACGGATGCCTCGAAGTGTGAGTTGCCGCCGTCGACGACGACGTCGTCTGCGCCGAGGTGCGGTTCGAGTTCTTCGAGCGTCGCATCGACGGCCTCGCCCGCCGGCACCATCAGCCAGATCCGTTTCTCTGCGCCGAGTCGGTCGGTGAGGTCGTCGAGGTCCTCCGCGGGCGTCGCCCCCGCGTCGGCGGCGGTCGCCACCGCCTCCGCGTCGAGGTCGAACGCCACCACGTCGTGGCCCGCCTCCAGCACGCGGTCGACGACGATCTGTCCCATCCGGCCGAGTCCGATAACGCCCAGTTGCATACGACCGATTCCGCCGCCGGAGGTGGTAGTGATTGTGGTTTAGAGCCGTTCGTCGAGCGCCTCAGCGAGTCGCGGGCCGGCGTCGTCGTCGACGCGGAAGAACAGTTCCGGTTCGATCAGTTCGACTTCGAGAAGATGAAAGTCGGTGTCGACGCCAGCGCCGGGTTCGGCCTGATCCAGACGACCCGACTCACCGCGTTCGATGCCGTCGACGCGGGCGTACAGGGGTCGTTCGCCGTCCATCTCTGCCGTCACTGCGTCGACGACGTCGTTGGCCTGCGCGCGGAGCGACTCGCTCGGACTCTCGACTGCGACGCTGCCGCCGTGATCCTCCTGTACGCGGAAGTCGCCCGCCTTCGGACGCTTGACGACGGCGTGACTGAACGCGCCGTCGAAGAACACGAGCGACCACTCGCCCGCCGTAATGCCGCCGGCGAACTGCTGGACGAGAACATCTCGCTCCGCCAGTAGGTCGTCGAACCAGACTTGCTCGTCTGCGGCGTCCCCACGGGCGATCCGTCTCGTCTCGAATGCGCCCGCACTGACGGCGGGCTTGACGACCACCTCGTCCCATTCGCGGTCGTCGACGATGGTCGATAGTTCGACGTCGCGACCGCGTTCGACGTACGCCGTCGGGAGCGTCGAGACGCCGCGCTCTTCGAGGTCGCGGAGGTAGAATTTGTGCTGATTCCACCGCAACGTCTCGGGGTGATTCCACACCGGACACGAGGCCGCTTCCAGGCGGTCGATCCACGCCGCGAACTCCTCGGGGTGGCGGTAGTAGTCCCAGATCGATCGGACGAGCACGGCGTCGAACCGATCCCACGCGACCGAGTCGTCGGACCAGACGACCGGATCGACGGTCACGTCGCGGTCGCGGAGGGCAGAAACGAAGGAGGCGTCGTCGTCGACGAGCGACGGAAGTTCCTCGCAGGTGGCAAGTGCGATCGTGGTCACGCCCGGGATTCCCTCCCGCCGGGCGATAAGCGTTTTTCACCGCGCCGCCCGAGGACCGAGTATGGACGAACGCATCCGCGACCACGCGGAGATCTTGGTCGACTGGAGTGCTCAGATCGAACCGGGCGACGACGTCGTCGTCAGCGTCGCCGAGGGCGCACACGACCTCGCAGTCGCCGTCGCCGAGGTGCTCGGAGAACGCGGCGCGAACGTCGTCACCACGTACGCGTCAGAAGAGGTTTCTCGCGCGTACCTCCGCGCGCACGCGCGCGACTTCGACGAAGCGCCGGCACACGAACTCGCACTCTACGAGAACGCCGACTCGGTCCTCGCTCTCGGCGGCGGTCGCAACACGTTCGCGACGGCCGACGTCGACGGCGAGACCCGACAGGCTGCCGCCCGCGCGAACCAGCGAGTTCGGGAGGCCCGCCTCGCGACCGACTGGGTCTCGACGGTCCACCCGACCCGCTCGCTCGCCCAGCAGGCCGGGATGTCGTATGAGGCCTACCAGGACTTCGTCTACGAGGCGATCCTCCGCGACTGGGAGTCCCTGGCCGCGGAGATGAGCCGCGTGAAGGACGTTCTCGACGCCGGCAGCGAAGTGCGGCTGGTGTCCGGCGACACCGACCTGACGATGTCGATCGCGGGTCGGAACGCGGTGAACTCTGCGGCCTCTGTCGCTTACGACTCGCACAATCTCCCCTCCGGAGAGGTCTTCACGGCTCCCTACGACACCGAAGGCGAGGTCCGCTTCGACGTCCCGATGACCATCTCCGGGGCACGCGTCCGCGACGTCTGGCTCCGGTTCGAAGACGGCGAGGTCGTCGACTTCAGCGCCGCCGCTGGAGAGGACACCATTGCCGACCTCCTCGATACCGACGCCGGTGCGCGTCGACTCGGCGAACTCGGCATCGGGATGAACCGCGGCATCGACCGCGTCACCGACAACATCCTCTTCGACGAGAAGATGGGCGACACCGTCCACCTCGCGCTCGGGCGCGCGTACGGCGCCTGCGTTCCCGCGGGCGAATCCGGCAACGACTCGGCCATCCACACCGATCTCATCACCGACGTTAGCGAAAACTCCCGGCTGGAGGTCGACGGCGACGTGATCCAGCGGAACGGGCGATTCTACTGGGAGGACGGCTTCGAGGCCGAGTCCGAGACGTAGACTGTCAGCGCCGACAGAACACCGACCGGCACAGGGGCGTGAGCCGCCCCGTACGGCGTTCGCCCGAGAGTCGCTTTCGACGTACTTTTTATCGGCGGCCGTCTCGTCTCCCCTATGGCTGAATTCAAGGTCGTCGTCTCCGACGAGACCGGACACACCCAGCAGTTCGAGGTCGACGGACAGGACGCGAACCGATTCCTCGGTCGCGAACTCGGCGACGAGGTCGACGGCGGTGCCGTCGGTCTCGACGGACTCACCCTCGAACTCACCGGTGGCTCCGACGAGGCTGGCCGCCCGATGCGCGAAAACGTCGCCGGATCGAACCTGAAAGAGCTGCTCCTGGAAGGCGGCGTCGGTTACAAGCCCTCCCGCGACGGCGAGCGCAAGCGCATCACCGTCCGCGGTCGGCAGGTCTCCGAAGAGACGGCGCAGGTCAACGCCTCCGTCGTCGACGGCGCAATCGAAGACGTCCTCGGCGGCGACGAGGAAGACGAAGAAGCCGGCGACGAAGCCGACGAAGAGTAAGCGACCGTGTCCGAGCGCGTCCCGAGCGACCACCCCTCGGTGACGAGCCTTCACGCGACGCTCGCCCGCAGCGGCGGCACCAGACGCCCCTGTCTTCGCCTCCCCGACGGCGCCGCCGCCGAGGAGGGCGACGTCGTCAGACTGTTACTCGACGGTATCACGACGTACGGGCGAGTCGTTTCCGACTCGACTGGGCTGCTCGTTCGCGGGTCCTACGACAACGAACGGCTGGCCCGCGAGCCACGCGAAGGCGAGAACCGCTTGGTCGAGTGGTGTGACGAACACGACCGCGGCCCCGAGGACGCGGTCGAGCTTGACGAACTCGATCCGGGCTTCTGCTATGGGCTCCGCGAACCCGGCGACCGACTCGTCTACGACGTCCCCGCGCGCCCGAACGAGTCGCTTCAGGACATCGCCTCCTCGCTCCGCGAGTAACGCGTTCGGGTTCTCCCGGCTTCGCTTCTGCTCTGTCCCCCAATTTCCCCGCGTGAGTAAGCCTTACCACCACTCCGCTGTTTCTCCAGGTATGAGTCAGGTTCCCGAACGGAGCGAAATCGACACCGAGGACAAGTGGGACCTCGCGAGCATCTACGAGGACGACGAGGCCTGGCAGGCCGCCTACGAGTCCGTCAGCGACCGCGTCGACGACCTCCGGGCGTACGAGGGCCGCGCGATCGAGAGTCCCGAAACGCTGCTCGAACTGCTGGAACTCCGCGAGGAGCTCCTTCGAGAAGTCTCGAAAGTGAGCAGCTACGCGAGCCTCCGGAGTGCCGAAGACACCCGAAACCAGGAGTATCAGGCGCTCCAGGCGAAAGCCGAGTCCCTCTCGTCGTCGGCGCAGTCGGCAGCGAGTTTCCTCGAACCCGAACTTCAGGAACTCGACGAGAGCGACGTGGAGTCGTTCATCGACGCCGAGCCCGAGCTCGCGGAGTACGAGCACTACTTCGACGACGTCCTGCGGATGAAGCCCCACACCCGGTCGGCGGAGGTCGAAGAACTGCTCGCCGAGTTGGGCGAAGTCGCGGGCGCGTCCTCGGACATCTACGGGATGCTCTCGAACGCCGATATGACGTTCCCGACCGTCGAGCGTCCCGACGGCGAGGACGTCGAGATCACGCAGGGGAACTTCACGAAACTCCAGAAACACCCCGACCGTGCGTTCCGCCGGGAGGTATACGAACAGTTCTACGACGAGTGGGCCGACGTCCGCAACGCCGTCGGCACCTCGCTGAAGAACAGCGTCAAGAAGGACGTGAAGTACGCCCGCGCACGCAACTACGAGACCGCGCGCGAGGCCGCACTCGACGGCCCCAACGTCCCGGTCGAGGTGTACGACAACCTCGTCGAGACCGTCCGGGAAAACCTCGACAGTCTCCACCGCCACGGCGAACTGAAGCGTGAGGCGCTGGGCGTCGACGACCTCCGGATGTGGGACCTGTATATGTCGATGACGGGTGACGAAGGGCCCGAGATTCCCTACGAGCAGGCGACCGAGTACATCGTCGACGCGCTCGAACCGCTCGGCGAGGAGTATCAAGAACGGGTCGAAGAAGGCTTGGAGTCGCGCTGGGTCGACGTCTACGAGAACCGCGGCAAGCGCTCGGGCGCCTTTTCGGCCGGCACCTACGACACCCAGCCGTTCATCCTGATGAACTACCAGGACGACATCGCCTCGATGTTCACGCTGGCGCACGAACTCGGACACTCGCTGCACTCCGAACTCGCGAAAGACCAGCAACCCTGGCAGTACGCCGACTACACGATCTTCGTCGCGGAGGTCGCCTCGACGGTCAACGAGACGCTTCTGACGCAGCACCTCCTCGAGACTGTCGACGACGACGAACTCCGGATGCACGTCCTCGACGAGTACCTCGAACGCTTCCGCTCGACGCTGTACCGCCAGACGATGTTCGCAGATTTCGAACTCCAGATCCACGAGGTCGCCGAGGCCGAGGGCGCGCTCACGCCCGACCGCTTCGACGAGACGTACCGCGACCTCAAAGCGGAGTTCTACGACCCGGCCGAACTCGACGACCGGATCGCCCGCGAGTGGATGCGCATTCCGCACTTCTACTACAACTACTACGTCTATCAGTACGCGACCGGCATTTCGGCCGCCGTCGCGATCGTCGAGCGCATCCTCGAAGAGGGCGAGGACGCCGCCGCGGCGTACCGCGAGGCGCTGGCGCTCGGCGGCGCCGAATACCCGATGGACGTCCTCGACACCGCCGGGGTCGATATGACCTCGCCGGAACCGATCGAATCCGCGCTCTCGGTGTACGACGACTACCTCGATCAGATGGCCGACCTGCTCTAAGCCGCGGTTTCGGAGGCGGCGGCGTCAGCCCCAAGCGGTAAGCCACACCACGTCTTCGACCCGATATGGACGCGAATCGAGAGGCGCGAGCGATCGCCGCCTCGCTCCCGTTCGATCAGTTTTCGTCGGGACTCGACGGGTCGCTCGTCACGCCGACGGACGATGCCTACGGGGCGGCGCGCCGCGTCTGGAACGGGATGGTGAACGAATACCCCGCGGCCATCGCGTACTGCGAGAGCACTGCCGACGTGCGAGCGAGCGTCGCGTTCGCTCGCGAGCACGACGTGGACCTCACGGTCCGAAGCGGCGGACACAGCGTCTCGGGTGCGTCGGTCGCGTCCGGGGCGCTCGTCGTCGACTGCTCCCGAATGGAGTGGGTGCGCGTCGATCCCGACGGTCGGACGGCGCGCGTCGGCCCGGGAGCGACCTGGGGGACGGTCGACCGCGCGACTCAGTCGTTCGGCCTCGCGACGCCCGGCGGGGTCTTCTCGGACACCGGCGTCGCCGGCCTCACGCTCGGCGGCGGAACGGGCTATCTCTCGCCGAAACACGGTTTCACGGCCGACAACCTCCGGTCGGTCGACGTCGTCACCGGCGAGGGCGAGCGCGTGACGGCGGGTCCGGACCAACACTCGGACCTGTTCTGGGCGGCCCGTGGTGGGGGGACTCCGGGCGTCGTTACCGCGTTCGAGTTCGACCTCCACCCGCTGGATCACGACGTGCTCTACTTCGAGTCGTGGCTGCCGGTCGACGCCGCATCCGACGCGCTCCGAGCGTACCGCGAGTACCAAGGTGACGCACCCGACGAGGCCTGCGTCTCGCCGTACTTCGCCGCCGTCCCGGCGACGGCGGACTTTCCAGCCGACCGGCACGGCGAGTTCGCTTTCGTTCTCTCGGGGGTCTACGCGGGCGATCCTGTCGCCGGACGCGACGAGTTCGCACCGTTCATCGACCGAGCGGACGCGTTCGCGGCGTCGACCGACACGATGGCGTACACCGACCTCCAGACGATGATGGACCACGACTTCCCCGACGGCCGTCACTACTTCTGGAAGTCGGTGCCGCTCCCGGAACTCGGCGACGACGCGATCGATCTCTTCGCCGACGCAGCGACGAACGCACCCTCGGATCTTTCGACGGTCGTCGTCTGGCCGATGCACGGCGCGGTCGAACGCCTCCCCGACGAGACGAGTCCGGTGGTCGGCCGCGACGCGGCGGTCGTCGTGAACGTCGAAGCCGCCTGGGACGATCCGATGGCGACGCCGGAGAACGTCCAGTGGGTGCGCGAGACCTGTCGAGAGTTCCGCGCTCTCGACTCCACGCCGGGCACGCTCCCGAACTTCGCCGGCGGGAGCGCCCCCGACGCTGCCGACGTGTACGCGACGCACGCCGACCGACTCCGCCGGGTGCGCGAGCGATACGACCCTGCGGGTGTCTTCCGATACGAGCGCGAGTGACGCTGTAGCGCGGTAGCAGACAGTATAAGTGAATCGACCCCTAACCGTGGGATATGAACCATCGGACACTGGGCGATTCCGACGTCGAAGTGAGCGAAGTCGGCTTCGGCGCGTGGGTCGTCGGCACCGACTGGTGGGGCGACCGGACGCGATCGGACGCGATCGAGATGATCCACCACGCCATCGACGAGGGCATCACGTACTTCGACACCGGCGACGTGTACGGCCACGGCGAAAGCGAAGAAGTCCTCGGTGAGGCGCTCGCCGACTACCGCGAGGAGGTCACCGTCGCCACGAAAGTCGGCTACGACTTCTACAACAACCCCCAGGCTGGACACGGCGAACTCCCGAAGGAGATGTCCGGCGAGTGGGTCCGCTCGGCGACCGAAAAGAGCCTCGACCGGCTCGATATGGAATACGTCGACGTTCTGCAACTCCACAACGCGAACGTCGAGGAGGTCGACGCCGACGTTCTCGAAGCGCTCGATGAACTCCGCGAAGAGGGGCTCGTCCGCTCGATCGGCTGGGCGCTCGGCCCCTCGATCGGCTGGCTCGCCGAGGGCGATATGGCGATCGAAGAGGAGTTCGACTCCCTGCAACTCGTCTGGAACCTCTTCGAGCAGGAGGTCGGCAACCACTTCCTCGACACGATCGAGAAGACCGGCTCCTCGACCAGCCTCATCCCGCGCGTGCCGCACTCCTCGGGCCTCCTGAACGAGCAGGTGACGCCCGAGACCGGTCACGACCTCGACGACCACCGCGGCTTCCGCCCCGACGCGTGGTACGAGACGGGCTGGGAGAAAGTCGACGCGCTGCGCTTCCTCGAACGCGACGGCGAGCGCACGATGGGACAGGCCGCCATCGCCTACCTCCTCACCTACGACGAGGTCGCGTCGGTGACGCCGACGTTCCACACGAAAGAAGACATCTCCGAGTGGGCCGCCGCTTCCGAGGTGCCAAAACTCTCCGACGAGGAGATGGCGCGCGTCGCCGACCTCTATGCGGACAACTTCGGCGTCGACCGCGACGACGGGATGGACGAACTCCGCTCGTCGGTCGGCGGCGAGGACATCCGTGCCGCCGGGATCGACAAGCGCGCGACGAGCGGACCGCGAAACTCCGCGTCCTCGGACTGATCCCCACCCCTCGCCGTGACCGACCGAAAAACAGCGTTTCTCGTGCTGACCGCGGTCGCACACGTCGTATTGACTCTCTGGGTCCGGCGTGATGCGCGCGAACGCGACGTCGACCCGTCGCCGTGGGATGCCCTGACGCTCCTGACGGGTGTCGGCGGCGTCCTCGGATACCGGCGGCGGCGCTGACTGACCGGCCGTACCGCCGGATTCACCGCTCGCGACCGTCTGTCGTCGACGAGCGGGCGAAGTAACGGCCGAACCCCCTCGTTTCGCTTCGAAACCGGGTGACTGCGGTGTGTCATACGCTGCAGTCGCAGGAACTCGTGGAGTGGAAGCGGCCCTCTGTGAGTGGTCGGAACGATTCCGTTACGCCAAGAAGACGTGTCGCGGCCGGTCAGCGAGGATGTCGCGACCCCACTGGACCGTCTCGCTGAACTCGTCGGAGCGGAAGAACGCCATCGCGTCCTCGCGGGCGTCCCACTGGCTGGAGATGAACATATCGTTCTCGTCTTCGACGTTCACCATCAGGTCGGTATCCTGGTGGCCCTCCATCTCTTCGAGGAGCTCTCCGACGGTGTCGAACGTGTCGACGAAGTCTTCCTGATGCTCGGGCTTGACCGTGTAGAACATCCCCATCGTTCCGAAGCCGGACTCCTCGCCGGCGCGGGAGACGATCTCGGGGAGTTCCGAGAGGAAGCCCGCGGCCGTCTCGGCAGCAGATTGGGTGTCCCAGATGCTCACGACGGCGCTGCGGTCGCGCCCGCGGGCCTCGTAGACCGCAGTCTTGACGTGCGTGCCGTAGTGCTCGAAGTTCCCCCGCAGGCCCTCGACCTCGTCGAACAGTTCGTCGGTGTCGGCCTCGGAGTAGAGCACCGTCGCGTAGACGTCTTCGCCGTGCGGCTGACCGGCGTAGATGTCCAGATCGGCGAGCTCCTCGCGGATGTCGCCGTCGTCGCTCTCGGAGTCGGTCGCGTGAGCGCCGCCGTGGTGGCCGTCGCCGCCTTCGTCGCCGTGTCCGTGCCCGTCACCGTGGGCAGATTCGCCGTGGCCGTGTCCGTGACCTTCGCCGTGAGCGTGTCCGTGGCCGCCCTCGCCGTGGGCGTGCCCCTCGTCTTCGTGTTCGCTCGTCGGGACGGCCGCGCCGTCGAGATACGCGCCGAGGTCTGCGGGCGGGAAGCGGCGGCCGACGTAGAACTGGCCGAATTCCCCGTACTTCGAGGAGACTTCGTCGAAGCGCATATCGTAGACGATGTCTTTGATGTCGGTCGGATCACCGGCAAAGAGAGTGACGCCCCACTCGTAGTCGTCGAAGCCGACCGAGGAGGCGATGACCTGCTTGATCTTGCCGGCGTACTCCTTGCCGGTCTCGGCGTGGGTCGCCATCATCTCCGCTCGGTCCTCCATCGAGAGGTCGTACCAGTTGTGCTCCTCGCCGCGTCGCTTCGACATCGGGTAGAACGCGACGTACTCGTCGTCGGGGATCTCCGGCGTCAGTTTGTCTTCCATATACGTCCGGATTCCCTGGTCGACGGACTCTGGGTCCTCGAAGTACTCGGGTGCGGTGTACCCCGAAATTTCGACGACAGAGACGTAGGAGGTCGGCTGCTCTGTGAACTCCGCGAGCGCGGTCTGTTCGAACTGACGCTCCGCCCGCGAGAGGTCGTCGAGCGTGGGCCGGAAGTGGACGACGAGCAGGTCGGCCTTGTGTCCGAGGACGGAGAAGACGGCCGACGCCCCCTCGTCGGCGTCGATGTCGGCGACGTCCTCGTGACGGTCGAGGTACGCCGTCCCCTCCTCGACTGCGCGCTCGCGCTCGCGCTCGGGCGCGTCGCGCCACGCGTCCCAGTCGATGGTGCGGAAGTCGTGCAGCACGAACCAGCCCTCGTCTGTCGGTGGGGCCTCTGGCATACGCCGGGGTTAGCACGCCACCCGTATGGGCGTTGCGAGTCGTTCTCGGCCGACGGGAATCGATCTGCGGCGTGGCCGGGAGGCCGCAGCCGAAATTTGCCTTACCCACCGAGGACGGTCGGACCGAACACGAGCAGCAACAGCGACGCCAACATCGTCAGTCCGATGCCGGTCGTGATGGTTGTCACGACCCGGTCACGATCCGAAATGGGCAACCGCGAGACGACCGCCTCGACGCTCGCTCGGAGGATCCGCCCGCCGTCGAGCGGGTAGCCGGGGATGCAGTTGAACAGCCCGAGCTGGAGGTTGATCCACGCCATCCAGAAGGCGACGTTCGCGAGGAGGAACACGCCCGTCCCGAGGAAGGCGAGCGGTCCGGTGATGGCGTAGAAGTTGAACACGGCTCCGGTGAAGCCGGGGAAGTTCGGGATTCCGAGCACGAGTGACGCGAGGGGGAGCACGAGCGCGACGTAGACGGTCGCCAGTGGCGAGTCCGCGACGGGGCCGGTGAGCCCGGTCGCGTCGGGACCGCCGTCGCCGCCGAGGAGTTCGACGTACGTCCCTGCCGGGTACGACTGCACGCCGAAGTCAGTTATCAGCAGCCCGCTCGTTCCCGGGAAGATGTTGACACCGAGGAAGCCGGTTCCGTCCCGGGGGTTCTCGCCGAGCGTCACCTCGTAGGTCTCGACCGTCCCGTCGTGATAGAGTTCGACGGCGACCGTCTGCCCCGGCTCGGTCGCGTCGAGTGCGCGGGTGAGTTCCGTCGAGGAGACGACGCGTTCGCCGTCGATCGCCATCACGATCACGCCCGGATCGGTCGGCGCGCCGGACTGTGCGAGCGGTCCGTCCTGAGCGACTCGCGTGAGGTACGCGCCGACCGGGATCGTGACCGTTCCGCGGTCGGTCGTGAGCTCTGCGAAGCGACTCTCACCGACGGCTTCGGCGAAGCCCGTCCGCGTGTAGACCGCCGAGCCGTTCACCTGGGTGACGGCGATCGGTTCGCCCTCGATACTGAGATTCGCCGGGTTTCCAGCCACTGACCCCGCGACGACGAGCGACCGCTGGACGTCGACGGTTCGCACCTCCCGATCAGCCGCGCTCTCGCCGCCGTCGAGTTCGACTGTCACTGTTCGCTGGTCGGTGCCGAGCAGAGCACTATCGAGTGAGCTCTCGTTGCTCACGGGGACGTCACCGACGGCAGTGATCCGATCGCCCTGTGCGATCCCCGCGGTCGACGCGGGCGAGCCGTCGTAGGCGCCCTGGACGGCCATTCCCGGCGCGACGCCGATGCTTCCGATGATCGGTCCGAAGAGGAGGACGAACGCGACGAACGTGACGAAGAAGTTGTTCGTCACCCCCGCGGCGAACATCCGGGTCCGGCCGCCGCGGCTGGCGTTTCGCTGGCTCTCCTCGTCGGGTTCGACGAACGCCCCCAGCGGGATGATCGTGAAGAGGAAGACGCCCATCGACTCGATGTCGATGTCCTCGACGCGACAGAGGATGCCGTGGCCTCCCTCGTGCACCACGAGGCCGACCAGCAGGCCGAAGACGATCTCGGGGGCGACAGAGAGCGGCAGGAAGTCGTTGACGCCGGGGATCACGAGGAAGTTCTGTGGCTGATTCACCGAGGACGGCGGCGGCGGGTTGCGCGCGATCGCGATCCCCTGCACGAGCAGGAAGAAGAACATCCCCGCCATCACGACGAGGGTCGCGCCGACGCCGAGGTTGGTCCACGCGCGCCAGAACCGCTTCGGGGTCGCGATCCAGTCGATGAAGTCCCGGCCGCGTTTCGTGTGGACGGTCGTGAACGGTCCCTGGATTCGAACGGAGGAGGGCAAGAGTCCGCGCTGCGAGAGGAAAAGCGCGGCTGCCGAGTACGCGGCGAGCCCGACGAGCACCCACAGAAGCGTGTTCATCGTCGGAACGCAAGGGTCGCGCGCAGAAAGATGTTCCCTCTCTACCTTTTTACTGCGTCGGGTGCGTCTTCGGTGCTCCCGCCTCGCAAAACGCTGGTGCAAAAACTACCGCGAGACTCGCGGTCCGATTGCTGGTGCTCGCTGCTCCGGTCTTGCCCGTGCGAACCCCTTTTGCCGATGCCGCGCAATCCACGGTAAATGTTCGACAGCCGCTCTTATGAGGTCCGCCAGAAGATCGCCATCGGAAACAAGTACCGGGTCTACGAGGACGACACGCCGATCCTCGAATCTGCCCAGAAGAAGTTCCGGCTCAAGGAGGACTTTCGCTTCACCGATCCCGAAACGGGTGCCGAGCGCTTTCGGGTCAAAGCCAGCAGCATCCTCGACATCGCAGCCGCCTACGACATCGTCGACTCCCAGTCGGGCGAGCGCGTCGGCGCGGTCAAACGCGAGGCGATCTCGTTTTTCAAACACGAGTACTCGCTGCTCGCCCCCGACGGCACCGTCGTCGCGAGTATCCGCGAGGACAACGTCCCGCTGGCGATCGCTCGCCGTCTCCTCACGACGCTCATTCCGTTCTCCTACGAGGTCGTCACGCCGGACGGACGCGTCGTCGGCGAGGCCCGCGAGCACTTCTCGCTCCGCGATACGTACTCGATCGAACTCCACGGCGACGAGGTCGACCCCCGTCTGCTCGTGATCGGGATGGTCGTGGTCGACGCGATCGAGGAGAATTAACACCCACCTTTTTTCACCGGGGCCTCGCGCCGCCTCCGGCGGCGCTCGACCCCGGCGAAAAAAGCTGGACCAAAAAACCCGCTCGGCTCGCTGCGCTCGCCTCGCGGTTCGATCGCTCGTCTCCGCACCGCACTGCACCGCACCGCACCGCTCCGCTACGACTCGCGCCGCAACCGTGCGACGACGAACTCGGTGTCGAGTTCGCCGAGGAACTCCCCGAGACGCGGCCCCTGCGGCTGATCGAAGAACAGCAGATAGCCCGCCTCGAAGAAGTCGCCGACCTCGATGTCGTGCCGGCGCGCCGTCTCGTACATCTCCCCTTGGATCTCCTCGCCGTCGTGCCCCGCCGCGACGAACTCCGCGAGCTCGTCGAGTGCGGCCGCGACCGCGTCGTCGACGTCGACCTCCGGGAGGTCTTCCTGGATCCGGTAGTTGTACTCGTTGTCCAGGCGCTCGGCCCACGTCCGGGCTCTGTCGACGCGCTCGAGTGCCTCCTCGATCGCCCACTCGGGCGTGTCGTCGTCGACGTACCCCTCGTTGCGGGCCATCTCGATCCGGAGGTCGCGGTCGTCGGTCATCCCGAGGACGGCCGCGAACGTGTAGGGGAGCCGCACGCGGTCCTCGCGCACCTCGTCGACGACGAAGGGGTACGCGCGCTCGGCGAACGCGGTCAGCGTCTCGTCGTCGACGTCGCCGAAGTACGCCCGCTCGAAGCGGTCGAAGTCGTCGACGAGTTGGTCCAGTCGGGAGATGTCGAGGTCCCGGGCCTTCCGGGGATTGAGCGCGAAGAAGTACCGGAGCACCTCGGGCTCGAGGAGGTCGAGCATCTCCGGGACGGTCACGATGTTGCCCTGCGAGGAGGACAGCGCCTCGCCGTTGAGCGTGAACCACTCGTAGACCATCGGCACGGGCGGCTCGATGCCGAGGACGTTGCGGGCGATGTCCTCGCCGGACGGCCACGATCCCTCGGCGTGGTCCTTGCCGAACGGCTCGAAGTCGACGCCGAGCACCTGCCACTGTCCGGGCCACTCGAAGCGCCAGGGGAGCTTCCCCTCGCGGAACGTCGCCGTGCCCTCGTGGCCGCAGCCTTCGATGGTCTCGTCGCCGACGGTCATATCGGTGCAGACGTAGTCGACAGTGCCGGCCTCGAGGTCTATCGACGTGACCCTCTCGGTGATCTTCCCGCACTCCTCGCAGATGGGGTTGAACGGTACGTAGTCGGCGTCGACCTTCGACTGGTACTCCGAGAGCACCTCCCGCGCCGTGTCGGCGTGTTCGAGCACGTGCTCGACGACCTCGTCGAAGGTGCCGTCTTCGTAGAGGCCGGTGTTCGAGAGCATCTCGACCGGCACGCCGAGGCGGTCGGCGTCGGCTTTCAGGAGCGCCGCGAAGTGGGCGGCGTAGGACTCCGACTCCCCGAACGGGTCCGGGATGTCCGTGTACGGCCGCCCGAGGTTCCGGCCGAGGGCGCCGGCGTCGACGTCGCCGAGACCGACGATGTTCCCGTCCGTGTCGGCGAGCTTTCGGGGCAGTTTCCGGAGCGGGTCGCGGTCGTCGCTGGTGAACACCTGTCGGACCTCGTGGCCGCGCTCGCGGAGCACCGCGGCGACGAAGTACCCGCGCATAATCTCGTTGAAGTTCCCGAGGTGGGCGACGCCGGAGGGCGAGACACCGCCTTTGATCACGATCGGATCCTCGGGACCGCGTGCCTCGATCTCGTCTGCGACCTCGTCGGCCCAGAAAGCGCGCTTCGGTTCCGCACTGGCGTCGTCTGCGTCTTGCGTCTCTCTGTCTTCGCTCATCGGTTATCGCTGCGTCCAGTAGCTCGGTTCGTCCTCGACGCCCGTCGGGACGATGTCGGTGCCGGTGTGCTCGCCGCGGAGGACGGCGTCCTCGATCCGACTGGGGTCGGTTCCGTCGAGCACGATCGTCCGCATCTCCGCGCGCTCGATGAGCTTCGCGGCCAGCAGATCGACCGGGGCCGACGCGCCGGCGTCGCGACTCATCGGGGCGATCACGTCGACCAGGTCCCCACCGGTCAACTGTTCGTACTTCTCGGCGTCGTCGTCGGCGCTCGGGTCGGCGCTGTAGACCCCGTCGACGCTGGTCGCGTAGACGAGCAGGTCGGCCCCGACGTACTCGGCGAGGGCCGCCGCGACAGCGTCGGTCGTCTGCCCGGGCATCACGCCGCCCATCACCGAGACGTCGCCGCGCCGGATCGCGTCGCCGGCGTCCTCGTAGTCGTGGGCGACTTTCGGGTCGACGCTGGGACCGAGTGCGGCGATGAGCAATCGGGCGTTGATTCGGGTCACGTCGATGCCGATCTGGTCCAACTGGACCTCGTTGGCTCCCAGCTCGCGGGCCGCGCCGATGTAATCGCGCGCGACGCCGCCGCCGCCGACGACGGCGCCGATCTCACAGCCTTCCTCCGCGAGTGTCTCGACGACCGCTGCGTGGCCCTCGACGCGCCTGGCGTCGAGGTCCGGAGCGAGCACGCTCCCACCGATGGAGACGACGACTCTCATTGCACCGACGTTGCCGCGAACCGGGCTTAAGGGTTGTCAACCGCGTACGCGGGGCCGCAGCGCCACGAGCGAGTGATGCCAGCTATGATCGCCCCACCACGTGCAGCACCGTAGCCGACAGGATAAAGCCGCTTCCCGCCCCGAATTCGGAGTATGCAGGTACTCGGAGTCGTTGGACCCGGCGCGCTCGCTCTCTGTGAACGCGTTGCACCGCACCTGGACGGCCGCGTCGCCCTCGTCGAGCAGCAGCCAGGCGAATTCGGGCAGTCACAGGCGGACGTGTCGGTCCGTTCGAGCTTTCAAGGGCGCCCGGACGGGACGGATGCGGCGTACGAAATCAGTGGCGACGGCGTCTGGGCCGCAGCGGGCGAGGGACGGAGCCTCGAAGACGTGCTCGACGATCTGGCGCCACAGTACGACCACGCTCTCCTCACGGGTGCTCCCGACACGAAGTTCCCGACTGTTGCGCTCGGTGGCGAGGAGGCTGAAAACGTCGCTATCGAAGCCAAAACCGTCGACGACGTCGACGTCGAGGCTGTCCTCGACGCGCTCGCGGACGCCGAACCCCACGTGACGCTGGACACGCTGGTCGAACAGGTGAAGGCGTCGCCGCGGGCCGGCCGTGCGGGGGCTATCGCGACGTTCACGGGCCGGGTCCGCGCCAAGGACGACGAGGACGACCCGGAAACGCTCCGACTCACCTTCGAGAAGTACGAGGGCGTCGCCGAAGAGCGGATGCGGACGATCGAGTCGGAGCTGATGGAGCGCGAGGGCGTCGAGGAGGTCGTCCTCTTCCACCGGACAGGGGCGCTCGCAACAGGCGAAGATATCGTCTTCGTCGTCGTCCTCGCCGGGCACCGCGAGGAGGCCTTCGAGACAGTTTCCGACGGGATCAACCGTCTCAAAGACGAGGTTCCGATCTTCAAGCGCGAAACGACTGTCGAGGAGGACTTCTGGGTCCACGACCGGCCTTGATACGCTCGCATTACTGACCCATTCGACGCGTCGCGAGCGCGGCTCTTTCGTACTAACCGGATCTTTTTGCCGACGTACACCTCCCATACCGGGGTTAAACAACGGTCTCTGACTACAACTTATTCCAAATACTTTTCCTTGAAATAAATACACAAAACAATTTTTAAAAGGTCTAAAAGATTCTAAATACATTCTGAAACAACCGTCTGACGACGATTTACCGGTGAATCGAGCCGAATTCCCACCAACGTTCCTCGCTTTATATACTCCCCCGACGGCAAGGGGTGAGTGAGGTGACACTCAATGAGCGCAACCGCGACACCCTCCACTGACGCCACCGGCGAAGACCTGTCCAAAGAAGAGCGCCTGAAGTCCTTCCTGCTGGACAAGGCGCAGGACGGGGAGATGTACTTCAAATCGAAGTTCATCGCCGACGAAGTCGGTCTCTCTCCCAAGGAGATCGGCGCGCTGATGGTGAAACTCAAAGACTCCGCCTCGGAGCTCACCGTCGAAAAGTGGTCGTACACGAGCGCGACCACGTGGCGTATCGAACCCGCACAGGACGCGGCGTAACCTCGGATCGCGCTCCCACGAGCCCGTCCGACCGCAGGTTCCGTGGTGCCACGCTGTAGACCGCCCGACAAACGTCCCCTATTCTCCCCCATTCGTCGATCACCGAGCAGTCCCGACGCTCCCCTCCGTCGGGGAGTTTATCCGACTGTACGCCATATCACGTCGTGATGGATTCCCCCGATTCGGCGGCGGAGCCGCCGGTCGACGACCTCCAGTCGGTGTTTCATCTCCACGAGACCCGACGCGACGGGGACCGCGTGCTCTTTTACGGCCAGTCGTTGGTCCCCGAGCGGATGCTGGTCCGTGAGGTGTGGGAACCGTTCCGCGAGGCAGGCTACGAGGTACAGGTGTCGACGACGCGGAACAATCGCGAGGACGTCGTCGTCGCACGTCCCGTGACGAACGGGATCGACGGCGTCCCGTGGAAGAACCTCGGGCTCTTCCTCGCGACAGTCGTTTCGACGCTTCTGGTGGGCGCGCTGACGTGGTACTACATCCCGCTCTCGGACGTCCTCGCGAACCCGCTCCTCGTGCTCCGTGCGTGGCCCTTCACGGCGGCCGTCCTCGGAGTGCTCGCGACCCACGAACTGGGCCACTACGCCCTGGGACGGTACCACGGCGTCGACGTGTCGCTCCCGTACGTGATTCCCTTCATTTTCCCCTTCGGGACGCTCGGCGCAGTCATCCGAATGCGCGGGCAGATGCCGGACCGGAAGACGCTGTTCGACATCGGCGTCGCGGGGCCGCTAGCCGGCCTGGCAGCGACGATCGTCGTCACCGCGGTCGGTCTCACACTCCCGCCGATCGAGGTGCCGCCGTGGGCGCTCCAGGGGAGCGGGCAGGTCATCGTGTTCAACAATCCGCCGCTTTTGAACCTCCTCGCGGGGCTCCTCGGCGAACCGACCGAGTACGCCGACCCGACAGTCGCGGTCAACCCCGTAATCATCGGCGGCTGGGTCGGGATGTTCTTCACCGTCCTGAATCTGCTTCCGGTCGGGCAACTCGACGGGGGGCACGTCCTGCGCGCGATGCTCGGTGAGTCCCAAGAGCGCGTCGCAGCGCTCGTTCCTGCCGGCCTGTTCGGACTCGCGGCGTACCTCCACTACGGACTCGGCTACGCGCTGAACGAATCGGTCGGGCTGTGGGCGTTCTGGGGACTGCTCTCGGCCGTGATCGCGTTCAAAGGACCGGCGGATCCGATCGACGACTCGCCGCTCGACACGCCGCGGGTGCTCGTCGGGATCGCCACCTTCGCGCTCGGCGCGCTCTGTTTCCTCCTCGTGCCGATCGAAGTGATGGCAGTCTGATTTCAGCGTGATCTGATCGAGCGAGAACCGCAGGTACGTCGCAGGTCCGGCCCGTTCACCCGTGGGTGTAGCCCTCGTCGGCCAGCAGTTCGCCGTCGACGAGGACCCCGTTCTCGGTGACGTCGCCGACGACCGTGAGGGGTACGGGCGACCCTGCCTTCGCAGCGTCGACGGCTTCGGCCGGCAAGGTACAGACGAGCTCGAAATCCTCGCCCACGGTCGTCGTCATCTCCCATCTATCGGCCGCGTCCGCGGCGTACGCCTCGACCGCGTCGTGGACGGGGACCTCCTCGGAGGAGACCTCGAATCCGACTCCCGAGGCCTCCGCGAGTTGGTGCAGCGAGCGGGCGAGGCCGTCCGAGGAGTCCATCATCGCCGTCACGTGGGGAGCGAGTGCGACGCCGGCCGCGACGCGGGGTGTGAACTGAAACAGCTCGTTCCCGCGTTCAGTGTCGCCGGCGGCGAACGCCCGGAGGGCAGCAGCGGTCCGTCCGAGCGCGCCAGTCACACAGACGACCTCGCCGGGAGCCGCACCGGAGCGCAGTACCGGAGCGTCCGTCTCGCCGAGCGCCGTCGTCGCGACCGTAAACTCGCTCGTGGTGTCGAGGTCGCCGCCGACGTACTCGGCGCCGACGGCCTCACAGACGTCCACCGCACCGTCGAGAAACGCGTCGAGTTCCGCCTCGTCGAGCGTCGGCGCGGCGTAGGCGGCGACCGCGGCGGTCGCGGACGCGCCCATCGCGGCCACGTCCGAGAGCGACGCGCCGATCGCGCGCCAGCCCGCCGTGTAGCGGGTCGTCCCGGCCGGGAAGTCCGTCGACTCGTGGAGCATATCCGTCGTCACGACGAGCCCGTCGACGACGGCGGCGTCGTCGCCAGCGGCCGGGAGCGAAGCCGCGAGCCGCCGGAGCGCCGAACGTTCGTCCATAGGGGGCGTCCGCCCCGGGTGGGCAAAAACCCGACGTCACGCCGTCGGTGGCGAGTGTCCCCGGCATCCACGTCCGTGAACGACTCCCACACCGTCGGGTGTTTCGATGGCTTGATGCCCGGAAGCGCCGACGAGCAACGTATGGCCCGCGAGAACGTTCGAGCCACGATTCTCGGCTTCCTCGCGACCGTGGGCGTTTTCGCACTCCTGTTTTACTTCGCCGGCGTCGACGACCTGCTCGACACGCTGGGGATGGCCGATCTCGGCTACGTCGCGCTGGTCGTTCTCGCCATCTTCGCGTGGCTCGGTGCCTGGAGCCTCGCGCTGAACACCGTCCTCGACGTCCTCGGCGTCGACCTGTCGTACTTCACGTCGTTTCTCGTCTTCGCGGGCGCGACCTTCTCTAACAACGTCACGCCGTTCGGCCAGGCCGGCGGCGAACCCGTGACGGCGTATCTCATCTCGCAGGCGGCCGACGCGGAGTACGAACGGAGCCTCGCCGCCATCGCCAGCGTCGACACGCTCAACTTCGTCCCATCGATCACCATCGCGCTCGTCGGGGCGGGCTACTTCGCCACGGAGGTCGCGCTCGGAGCCAACGAGAACCTCATACTGGCGTTCGCGGCGGTCGTCGTGCTCGCGCTGGCGGTCCCCACGCTCGTCTACGTCGGCTGGAAGCGTCGCTACCGCCTCGAATCCCGCGTCGTCGACGCGCTGACGCCGGTCATCCGGTCGATCGCGGACTGGATCCCGCGCGTTCCCGTGCCGACGCCCGAGGGGATCGAACGCCGCATCAACGGCTTCTTCCGGGCGATCGAGCGCGTCGCCTCCAACCCTCGCGGACTCGCGCTGGCGCTCGGTGCATCGGCGACTGGCTGGCTCTGTCAGATGGTCGCGCTCTGGCTGGCGTTCGGCGCGATCGGCGTCGACGTCCGCCTCTCGATCGCGCTCATCGTCGTCCCGATCGCGGCGATCGCGGGCGTCACGCCGCTACCCGGCGGTGCTGGCGGCATCGAGACCGTGCTCGTGGTGCTGCTGCTCGCCGCGCCGCTTCCGCAGGTGACCGAACCGATCGCGGTCGCGGCCGTCGTCATCTTCCGCGGGGCCGTCTACTGGATCCCGACCGTGCTCGGCGGCGTCGTCGTGGCCTGGATCGGGAGTGGAATCGGCATCGGGGCCGATAGCTGATACTGTCGGACGCCACCGTTTCGAGATATTCTGCGACCCGGAACGACGAACGATTCCACGGACTCGTGTCCGACAGTCTGCGGGCTCACAGCAGTGAGGTTCCGTCTCACGGGCTGTAGCCCCGATACGATGGCTTTAAACGACGCCGTCGGGAATTGACCCTTATGGTAAGTGTCTACGACGTTCCGGCCGACGCCCTCATCGAGGACGTCGCCGACCGCCTCTCGGATCGAATCGAGGAGCCCGACTGGATCGAGTACGCCAAGACCGGCCAGACCCGCGAGCTCCCGCCCCAGCAGGACGACTTCTGGTACGTCCGCGCCGCGTCGCTCCTCCGCAAGGTCGCCAAAGAGGGTCCGATCGGCGTCGACCGCCTCGCGACGGAGTACGGCGGCCGCAAGCGCGGCTCGAACCGTTACCGCGTCTCCGGTAACAGCTCCGGCAACGGCAGCAAGAAGATCATCCGGAAGATCCTCCAGCAGCTCGAAGACGAGGACCTCGTCGAGACCGCGAAGGGCCAGGGTCGCCGCATCACCAGCGAGGGTCAGAGCTTCCTCGACAACGCCGCCTCGGACGTGCTCGAAGAACTCGACCGCCCGGAACTCGAACGCTACGCGTAATTTCGCTCACGACCGTCGAGGCCGAACGACGTAACCGTTTTTAGCGCTGCGACGGAATCGTAAGGCGATGAGTGGAAACCCCGACGACGACCGACTGGAGGAACTGCGCGAAAAGAAGATGCAGGAGCTCCGCGACCAGGCTGAGGGTCAGCAGGGCGGGCAGGCCAACGAGGCCGCACAGGACGCCGCACGCGAACGGGCCGAGGCCCAGCAGGAGGCGATGCTGAAGCAGTACCTCACCGACGGGGCGCGGCAGCGGCTGAACGCCGTCGAGATGTCGAAACCCGACTTCGCCGAGTCGGTGAAGAAACAGATCGTCGCGCTCGCACAGAGCGGCCGCATTCAGGATCGCATCGACGAGGACCAGATGCGAGACCTGCTCCGGGAACTCCAGCCCGAATCGAAGAGCTTCGACATCCGCCGGCGGTAGCGGACTCGTGGACCTCGCGCTCCTCTACAGCGGCGGGAAAGACTCCACGCTCGCTGCACTGTTTCTCGATTCCTTTTACGACGTGACGCTCGTCACCGGCTGCTTCGGCATCTCCGACGACTGGGAACACGCCGAAGCCGCTGCCGACCGGCTCGGCTATCCCTTCGAGGTGGTCGACCTAGACCGTGCAGTCGCCGAGGAAGCGACGGCGCAGATGCTCGAGGACGGCTATCCGCGGCACGGCATCCAGCAGGTGCACGAGCACGCCCTCGAACGGGTCGCCGAACTCGACGTCGACGCCGTCGCCGACGGGACACGTCGCGACGACCGCGTGCCGACGATCTCGCGGGCGCAGGCACAGAGCCTCGAAGACCGGCACGGGATCGACTACCTCTCGCCGCTCTCCGGGCTGGGACGGCGCGCTATCGATCGCGTCGTCGACGAGACGCTGGCCGTCGAGACGGGCCCGTCAGAAACGATCCCGAAGGGCGATTACGAAGCCGAACTTCGAGCGCTGATCGCCGCCGAGCACGGCCACTCGGCCGTCGACTCGGTCTTCCCCGAGCACACCCAGTCGTACGTTCGCGGACTCCGTGAAGACGGGTAGCCCGGAACGCTCCCGGTCGGAATCCGAACACATTTCTCCCGATGACGGCCACGTCGAGACGTGTTCTCGCTCTCTCCCGGCATCGGCTACTCCCTGGCTGCGGCCCTCGTCTGGGGGACGTACATCTTCGCCCTCAAGCAGTACTTCGAGGAGTATCCCGGCACGGTCCTGACGGTCGGTATCAACGCCGCGGCCCTCGCGTGGTATCTCCCGCTCACGGTTCGCCGCACCGACCCTGCTACTGTGCCCTCGCTCGCGTCGTTCGGTTTGCACGAGGGAGCGATCGTTCTCGGGACGATCCTCGCGACCGCGGCGGCCTTTCTGATCTTCCTGCGGGCGCTTGAGGCGGGTGAGGTCTCCTACGTCGCACCGATCAGCAAGATCGTCCCCGTGTTCGTCCTGCCGATCGAGGTGCTCTTTCTCCAGCAGCGGCTCACACCGCTGCAAGTCACGGGCGTCGTCGTCGCGACGCTTGCGGTGTACGTGGCGAACTACCGCACCGGCTCGCTCTTGGATCCGGTTCGGAAAGCGGCCTCCTCGCGGGCGGCCCAGTTCGGACTCCTGAGTGCAGCCTGTTTCGCCCTCAGCGACGTCGGCAAGCGGGTGGCACTCCAGGAACTCGCCCTGCCGCTGGAACTGTGGGTCCCGACGGTGCTCGGGGGCGTCCTCGTGGCTGTGCTCCCGCTTGCGGTGCGCGAGTGGGTCCCAATCCGCGATGCGCTGCCGAAGTTCCTGCTCGCGGGCGGCGGCGTCGCGCTCGGCGAGCACATCACGTCGCTGGCGCTCTCGACCGTGCCGGCGTCGATCGCCTCACCGATCATCAACACACAGGCGGTCGTCGCGGTGCTTCTCGGCGGTGTTCTCCTCCGGGAGGACGCCTTCCGGACCCGACTCGTCGCGGCCGCGCTCGCCGTGGTCGGCGTCGGCCTCATCGCGGCCTGATGTGACGGCATAGGTCGGCGGCGCCTCCCTGCGCGCCTTCAACAGTTTCAAGCGCGACACCGTCGAAACCCGCGGTATGTACGACCGACTCAAGGGCTTTCGGGACTTCTACCCCGAGGAGATGGCCGCCCGGCGGCAGGTCGTCGACACGCTCGAGGACGCCGCCGCCCGGTACGGTTTCCGCGAGATCTCGACGCCCGCGCTCGAACGCACGCAGATGTACGTCGACAAGAGCGGCGAGGAGATCGTCGAAGAACTGTACGCCTTCGAGGACAAAGGCGGCCGCGAGGTGTCGCTGACGCCGGAGCTGACGCCGACGGTCGCGCGGATGGTCGTCGCCAAGCAACAGGAACTCTCGAAGCCGATCAAGTGGTACTCGACGCGGCCGTTCTGGCGCTTCGAGCAGGTCCAGCAGGGGCGGTTCAGAGAGTTCTACCAGACGAACGTCGACATCTTCGGCTCTTCGGCCCCCGAAGCTGACGCGGAGGTCTTAGCGTTCGCCGCCGACGCGCTCGCCGACCTCGGCCTGACCGGCGAGGACTTCGAGTTCCGCGTCTCCCACCGCGACATCCTCGGCGGCCTCCTCGAGACGTTCGACGCCGACGTCGACACCCGCGCTGCGATCCGCGCGGTCGACAAGCGCGCGAAAGTCGAGGAGACCGAATACCTCGGGCTGCTCTCGGACGCCGGCCTCTCCTACGAACAGGCCGAGGAGTTCGACGACCTGGTCGCGACGGGCGACCTCGACGAGATCGCGGCGTTCGGCGGCGACGACGTCGAAGCCGCCGTCGAGAACCTCCGGAACGTCCTCGCGGCCGCCGAGGACTTCGGCGCGCGGGAGTTCTGTGAGGTGTCGCTGACGACGGCCCGCGGCCTCGATTACTACACGGGCGTCGTCTTCGAGTGCTTCGACTCGACGGGCGAGATTTCCCGATCCGTCTTCGGCGGCGGCCGCTACGACGACCTCATCGAGAGCTTCGGCGGCCAGCCCACCCCGGCGGTCGGCGTCGCGCCCGGGCTCGCCCCGCTCTCGCTGCTCTGTCAGCGCGCCGGCGTCTGGCCCGACGAGGCGCTCGCGACCGACTACTACGTCCTGACCGTCGGCGACACCCGCGAGGTGGCCTCGCGGATCGCCCGCGACCTCCGCGCGGCGGGCAACGTCGTCGAAGTCGACGTCTCGGATCGGAGCTTCGGCGCGCAGATGGGCTACGCCGACGGCATCAACGCCGAGACCGTCGTCATCGTCGGCGAACAGGACCTCGCGAACGGCGAGGTGACGGTGAAAGATATGGGCTCCGGCGAGCAGACGACCGCTCCAGTCGACTCTTTCCCCGGCGACCGCGCGTCGCCGACCTACGACGACCTCGTCTGATACCCACTTCGCGTTTTTTCTCGACTACGCGATCCGCTCACGCGGTGGAATTTTATCTCTCCTGGCGCGTCTATGTGGTATGTACGACACGATCCTCGTCCCCGTCGACGGGAGTGCACCGAGCGACGCGGCGGCCGACCGTGCGATCACGATGGCACGGGACACCGAGGCGACGCTCTCCGTCCTCTCGGTCGTCGACGTCCCGCGCCTCTCGGCTGCCGGACTCGACACCGAGGCGTTGCTCGACGGATACGAAGCGGAGGCCGAACGCCACGCTGCAGCCGTCGCCGACCGTGCCCGCGAGGCCGGCGTCGACGTCGAGACCGCTGTCCGCCGCGATTCGCCGTACCAGGCGATCCTCGACCAGATCGACGCCGTCGACGCGGACCTCGTCGTGATGGGAAGCCACGGCCGTCACGGCCTCCAACGCTACCTCCTCGGGAGTACGACCGAGCGCGTGCTCAGACTCGCGACGATCCCCGTCTTAGTGCTTCGCGGCGACGATAGCAGCTATCACGCCCCCGATGCCGCCGACCGCGATGCCGCCGATCACGACGTCGAAACTCCCGCGGACGATGCCGACGCGGCGAACGAGTTCGACACCGCAGATGAGTGAGCGCGGGGAGCGCGTGCGTGCGTTCCGAGTCGCCTACGACGGTCGTCCGTTCCACGGGTTCCAGCGACAGCCCTCGGTCCCGACGGTGGAGGACGCCATCTTCGACGCGCTCGACTCTCTGGACGTCTTCGATCGAACCGCGCAGGACAAGCCGACAAACTACGCGGCGGCCGGCCGCACGGACGCCGGTGTTTCGGCGCTGGCGCAGACCGTCGCGTTCGAGTGTCCCGCGTGGTGTACGCCGCGAGCGCTGAATAGCGCGCTACCGGCCGGCGTCCGAGCGTGGGCGGCGGCGGACGCATCCGCGGACTTTCACGCGACGCACGACGCCGCCCGCCGCGAGTACGTCTACGACCTCTACGCCCCCGACCTCGACGACGAACGCGCGACGGCTGCTGCGGCGGAACTCGACGGCGAGCACGACTTCCACAATCTCACGCTCGACGATCGGGGGACCGTCCGCGACGTCTCTATCCACGTCGAACGCGACGGCGAGTTCCTGGTGCTTCGCGTCGGCGCCGGCGGCTTCCCGCGCGAACTCGTCCGCCGGCTGGCGTCGGTCGTCCGGAGCGTCGCCGCAGGGACTCGGAGCCTCGAGGACGTGCGACGACTCCTCGGCCCCGACCCGCTCGACGGTCCCGAGGGAGTCCCGTCGGCGCCCCCCGAACCGCTGCTGCTCGCGGCCGTCGACTACCCCGCGCTCGACTTCGAACGCGACCCGCAGGCCGCGGCGAGCGCAGCCGACGTGTTCGCGGCGCGCCGACGTGACGGTCTCGCTCGCGCCCGCGTCGCCGGTCGCATCGCCGACAGCATCGACGGCAGGAGCGGCAACAGGGTCGCCGGGCGCACCGACGGCAGCCTCGACGGTGGCCGCGACGGCCCGAGATAGCTGATAGCTCTGCCACTCTTGCCGTCTCGATAGCGCTCGGGAGTCGAAATGAGCACTCATAGCAACTGTTTGAAGACTCCGGTTCGGACGGTACGTATGGCGTACGACGCGGTCCTCTTCGACAACGACGGCGTGCTGACCCGTCCGACCCCGACAGCCGTGCACCGGGCAGCAGTCCGAGCGGCGTTCGCCGAGTTCGACGTCGACCCCACGACGGAGGCCGTCGACGCCGTCATCCACGGCGGCCTCTCGCGTATCCGCGCGGTGTGTTCGCTCTTCGACCTCGATCACGAGACGTTCTGGCCGCGGCACGAAGCCAACGCCGCGGCCGCCCAGCGAGCGGCTATCGAGCGGGGCGAAAAGACGCTGTACGCGGACGTCGACGCCCTCTACGACGTCGACCGGACGCTCGGCGTCGTCAGCAACAACCAACACGAAACGATCGAGACCATCGTCGACTACTGGCAACTCCACGAACTGTTCACGCTCGCGACGGGACGCGAGCCGTCTGTCGAAGGGTTCCGCCGCCGGAAGCCCTCGGCGCACTACCTCGAATCGGCGATCGAGGAAATCGGCGGTGAGAGTGTCCTCTACGTCGGCGACAGCAACGTCGACATCGTGGCTGCGAACCGCGCGGGCGTCGATTCGGCGTTCGTCCGCCGCCCGCACCGCACGGAGTACGAACTCGTCGCCGACCCCACCTACGAAGTCGAATCGCTCGATGCTATCGCCGCCCTCTGTTGATACTGTCGGACGGAACTCTTCGCCCTCTCCGATACGCCGACGGTCCCGATCTGCGCTGGGTGGCCCGTCGTGTCGAAGTGGCTGGCCGAAAATTTCCAGGTATAATATGTTAGTCCCTAAATATTATTTTGATTCAATACAAACCTCCGATCGATGCCGAATTGCGAGAACTGCGGCTCGTTCGTCACCGCGGAGTACGTCCGGGTATTCGCGCCGAACGGAATGGAGCACCCACGCGTCTGTCCGAACTGCGAAGACAAAGTCCGCGACGGAGCCGACGTCCGCGAAGCGCGGGCGACGAGACACTGAGAGGACCGTGGGGACGACGCCGCGATCGCGGCACCGGATTTCACGCGGCTTTTATCGTTCGACGGCCTTTCGACGCTATGAGCCAACTCGAAGACTTCCTCGCCGGTGAGCGCCACGAGGACGTCGCGCTGTTTCTCACCGACGAGTACCTCGACAGCCAAGGAAAGCTTCCGAAGATGGGCGAGACGGTCGATTCGGGCTACGTGCTCGTCGTCCCCGGCGACGACGGCCGGCGCGCGTTCGCCGCCGGAACCGGAATGGACGCGATGGAGTTCGCTCGCGGCGCGATGGACCAGCGCGGGCACATCTCCCGAACCCTCGACGGCGGCGAGTGTCCGGCCGCCGACGGCGACGACGAGGACCACGCGGTCGAGTTCATCTTCGCCTTCTCGGAGGCGCAAAACGAGGACGTGGGCGGCCTCTACGCTCACGGCGACGTCGTCCACGCCTACGCGCACTGCGCGTGCGGCGAGAGTTACTCCGATAAGTGGGTCGTCGGCGAAGAGACCGAGACGGGCGTCCAGCCCGGTGGCGCCGAGCCGGTCGAAGACGTCGAGTAGCGCGCGCTCGGACTGTCGGTTCCGAAACTCCGGTTTTTCCGCAGTTCCGTACTCGCAAATCCGTGAATTGTGGCCCCGTAATCCCGACTCCGCAAATCGCGCCTCGGTTACTCGCTCTCGTCGGTTTCGTCCTCGTCGGCGTCGCTCCCGTCGTCTGCCGTGTCTGCCTCACTCTCCGCTGCGACCTCGTCGGCGACGCGCTCGAACGCCCGGAGGATGACGCGCTTCGTGGTCGCTCCCTGCGTCGTCCAGTGGTGCGCGTAATCGAGCATATCGTCGTAGATGTCGGGCTTGCAGCCGGCGGCGCGCGGGTGTCCTCCGCCGTTCACTTTGCCGGCGACTTCGTGCGCCAACTCGAAGCCCTCCGAACCGCGGATGCTCGCGCTGCCGGCGGGCTTGACGATCACGGCGGCGTCGGAGCCCTGTTCGCGGAGCGCCTCGGCGACCTCGTTCTGCGAGCAGCGACCGTAGGTGACGCCGACCGTCCAGGGGCCGATCTGTTTCATCTCGGCTCTGGAGACGGCGGCCTCGATCAGTTCCTGCTTCTCGACGCGGCGCAGTTCGATGTACTGCTCGACGACCTCGGGGAGGTCGACGCCGAACGTCCCGACGACGGTGACGTACTCCTCGGGACTGACCCAGTAGGCGTAGTCCGCGAGGTCGTCGCTGCGGGGATCCTCCTTCTGCCAGAGGTCGTGATCGCGCGTGACCGCCGCGAGTTCGACCCACTGCTCGTCGAAGTCGTAGTCGAGCGAGCGCAGCGTCACGTCGGTCGAACACTCCTCGTCGGACTCGCCGACGACGAGGTCGACGCCCGCCTCGCGGACCGCAGCCATCGTCTCGTCGTCCCACTGGTGGTGGTCGTACCACGCGACCGACGCCGCGAGGTCGCTCGCGGCGGCGAGTTCGTCTTCGATCCACGCGTACTCGTCGGGGCAGAGGTCACAGACGTAGAGATCGATCCCCTCGGACGCGTACTCGGCGACGTTTTCGAGCGCCTCGTCCAGCGAGTACGGCCCCGCGCCGACCAGGGCGACGGTCGAGCGCGGCGGTTCGTCCGCTTCGTCGTCGGCCTCCGCTTCGTCCTCCTCTGCGGCCGGTACGTCGCGTTCCCAGCGTTCGACGCGCGCTGCGACGTCGGACTCGAACGTCGCCCATTCCAGCGTCGCGTCGTACATCTCGCGAAGCAGGGCGACACAGCCCAGTCCGTCGGCGTCGGTGTCCGCGATCACGACGGCTTCGGCCCCGTCGACGGCCTCGGCGACGCGTTCTTCGGTCCGGTCTTCGTCCAGCGAGTCGGGGTAGAAAAAGCCGGTTCCGGGGAGCTGGGACTTCCGCGGGAGCGAGAGGCTCGCGCTGTCGATGAGTTCGTCGTCCATAGCCCACACCAGGGGTGCCCGGGTGAAAACCGGCGTGGTTCCGGGGCCAGGTGCCTGGATGCGTTTTCCGCCCCTGTGGTTCGCGCTCGTTGGGCCATCCCCAGTGTGCCCGTCAGCCCATCTTCGGCGTGCTACTCAACCCATCTCCGGCGTGCCCGTCAACTCGTCTTCTCCTTCGTCGGCGGCGAGTTGGCGGACGGTGAGGACGGGAATCGGGCACGTCCGAACGACGCGCTCTGCCACCGAGCCGATGAGGAAGCGATTCTCGCCGTGTCGGCCTCGCGTCCCCAGCGCGACGACGTCGGCGTCGACGTTCCGGGCGTACTCGTCGATCACCGACGGCGGGTGGCCCTCCTCGATCGCGGTGACGACGTCGCGGTCGGTCGACTCTCTGACCTCGTCGATCGCTTCCTCGCCCCGCTCGACGAGCGCGTCCTGCATCTCGTCGCGGAGACGCTCGGGGGACGACGCCACGTCGCCCTCGTCGACGACGTACAGGCAGTGTACCTCGGCGTCGAAGCGGTCGGCGAGGTCCAGCGCCACGTCGACGGCCCGTCTGACGCTCTCGGAGCCGTCGGTGGCGATGACGATCGTCTCGAACATAGCCGACGGTTCACGTTCGCTCGGGATAAATCCCGACGGCTCGGCGGTTCGGCGGGTGACTCACGTCCGCCGCGGCGGTTCACACTCCGCCGAACGTCGAAGTGAGGATTTTTGCCGTCGGACGCCGCAGGTGCGGGTATGACCGAACGCCGGCCGCTGTCTGTCGACCTCGTGCTCGTCCCGGTGGATGCAAGCGACGAGTCGACCGAGGCGGTAGCGCACGCCGCCGCTATCGCCGCCGAGTACGACGCGAGCGTCCACGTCGTCCACGTGCTCGGTGAGGACGTCGTCCAGGCGATCGAAGACGGCATCGTCGACGAAACGGAGGTCGCCGCCGACGGCCAGGCGATCACCGAGACGGCCGAACAGATCGCCGACGACTACGGCGTCTCCTTGTCGACGTCCGTCGCCTACGGCTTCTCGACGAAGATGAAGCTCCGTCATCCGGGCAGCGTCGTTCTCGACACCGCCGAGGAACTCGACGCCGACTTCCTCGTGGTGCCGCGCGAACCGCTCTCGGGCGACCCCGGCGAAGTGCTCGCGAAGGCTGCCGAGTACGTCCTGCTGTACGCCAGTCAGCCCGTTCTGTCGGTCTGAATCGGGGCGTTATCCGCCCTCGTCGCTCCCATCGGAGAGGCGAATCCCCATCTCCATCTCGAAGCTCTCGGAGTCGCTGACCTCGAAGCCGATCTTCTTGTAGAGGCCGACCGCGGCCTTGTTCCACCGCTCGACGGTGAGCCACACCTTCTCGACGCCGGACGCCGCGCCGTACCCGAGCAGTCCTTTCATCAGGTGCGTGCCGATCCCGGCCTCCTGATACGCCTGGAGGACGAAGATCGCGAGCTCGTAGGCGTCGCCGTCGGGGACGAGCGTGGCGTGGCCCGCGGCCGTCTCGCCGTCCCACGCGACGACGTTCAGACACTCCGCACAGAGGATGTTGTCGAGCCACTCGCGGATGCGTCGCTCCTCGCTCGGGGGAATCCCCTGGGCGCGATCGGCGGGATCGAACGCGTCGTACATCGACGCGAGCGCCTCGTACTCCTCGTCGCTGCCGTCGTGCGCGCGGATCTCTATCTCGCGCCCGTCCCGATCCTCGAACGTGATCGGCGGGCTCTCGAAGGGGCCTGCGATCTCGTCCGGATAGCGGCGATTTCGGCTCATCGGACGAGCGTGACGCTGACGTGGGAGTTCAACAGGACGAACTCCGCGGTGCTTCCCAGTTGGATCTTCCCCATCGGGCTCGTCGTCCCCCCGCCGAGGACGATGCGGTCGTACCCCTCGGACTCGGCGACTTCGACGAGTTTACTTCCCGGATCGCCAGCGACGTAGCGGATCTCGGCGTCCACGCCGTTCTCTTCGAGTGTCTCCGTCACGGCCGATTCGATCTCCTCGACAGAGCGCTCTGTGTCCCCCTCGTCGACGATCGCGACAGTCAGTTCGTCGCCCGCCTCGACCGCGCGTTCGACCGTCCGCGCCAGCGCCTGCAGAGAGTCATCGGCGCCGCCGATGCCCAAGAGAATTCTCATACGCCCGGATGTCGTCGCCGGAGTAGAAAAATCGTCGGGTGTACCCTACGCTTCCGACGGCGACTCGACGTCCGTCTCGGAGGTCACGTCGTGGACGGTCAACTCCTCGTCGAAGGTGAGCGTGATCGCGTCCCCCTCGTAGGCGTAGGTGACGGCGACGCGCCAGGGATCCTCGGAGTGGACGACGTACTGCGGGACCTCTAGCGGCACGTTCAGCGGATTGTGCGCCCGGATGTCGAGGCCGTGGTCGTAGCAGAACGAGACGACTGCGGGGTGGAGGTAGCCCGGAAACTCGATCGTCGTGTTGATAAACCAGTTACATATATGGCACGTGAACGTGATCGCCGGATCCTCGCCCTGTGCGTCCTCGGGGACGGCCGCCGTGGGTCGGTAATCGATCGTCGACCGCACATCGCCGCCACAGTAGGGACAGAACCCCTGCGTCATCGCGAAGTTGTCCATCCAGAACCGCTGTCGATACGCGTCTTCGAGCGATTCCGGATCGGTCGGATCGAACGCGCTCGGCTGGACCGGATTGACGCCGATGAGCTCGTCGCAGGTCTCACACATCCCGTACAGCCGCTGCTCCTCGTAGTAGATCGACAGCGGATTCCCGCATTTGTGATGGACGAGGTCGATCTCGAAGGGACCGAGCGTCGGGCCCTGTTCGAACACGCCCGATCGGACGAACTGGTAGATTCGCAACCCCCGGAGCGTGAGTTGGTACCCGTCGTCGGTTCGTTCGACGTACCCTTGTTCGCGGAGTTTGTTGAGGTGATACGTCATCTGGCCGCTGTCGGTCAGCCCCACGTCGTCCATCAACGCCGAGAAGCGGCAGGTTCCGTACTGTCCGTCTTCGACGGCCGCACCGAGACACTCTACGACCCGGAGACGCGTCTCGTTGGCGATAGCCTTGAGCGCCCCGTCCTCGATCCCGATATGGTTGGCCGTCTGTCGTGTCACGATCCATTGTTTCCTATCAGCGTTGAAAACAGTTCTGCCAACCCGATTCCCGTCACGCGGTGAGCAGGCGCTCAGACCTTTCGATCGCCGATAATCGGAGTCGGATCGTAGTAAACAGTAGTGCACGAAACCGCCCGGTGCAGAGGCACCAACACCGGACGGCACCTCGCCGAGTTTCCACCCCGGCACTCTATTGGACTTTATTGTGATTGAAAAAGGCGCGGTGAAATTTCATTCACCTATTATCCGAAATGATCTTTTGCTTTGTTTCTATCCGGACACATCATCCGGTTTTCGCCGACAGAACGCTTTTTTGCGTCGGGGCGACACGCGGCAGTATGGAAGACGACGACGCCGAGGCGTCGAGGGCCGACGCGCCGCGGACCGACGTCGACGCGTCGGCCTCGCGGTCGGACCAATCGAGCGAGAGCGACGACGCCAGCGTCCAGTCAGGGGCCGATGCCGAACCGGACGCCGACGTCGATTCGGCGGACACGGACGACACGAGCGCCGACAGCGACGCAGGTGGCTCCGAATCGGGATCCGATGCCGCATCCGCGGGGGCGGTTGGCGACGAGACCGAGACGCCGGCGGACGTCCGCAAGTACGCGCGGTTCAAGAAGGTCGACGGCGCGCAGTACGACCGCGTCAACGACTTCCTCCGGGATCGGACCTACATCACCGCACGCGAGTGGGCGATCGCCCGACTGTGTGCGGACTTTCGGACCGAGACGGGCGTCGAGATGACCAAGATCGGCGAGAACCTCCCGGAGCTCGTTCCATTTATGACGGACACGTACACGCCGCAGGCGGTCAATCAGGCCCGCTCGTCGTTCGAAGACAAGATCCGGAAGTCGGGGGCGACGTTCCTCTACGGCGCGATGTCGGGCTTCTTCACCGCCGAGGAACTCGACGAGCTGATGTACGAGGTGACCGAGATCGCGAAGTTCCTGCTCGAAGTCGAGGGCGTCGACCTCTCCGTCGAGGAGGAACTGGAGGCCGAAGAGCGCATTTCGAGCGTGATGCGCGAGGTTCGAGAGGCGAGCGCTGATCTTCGTACAGAGGAACTGACCGAAGACGAGGGCGCCTCAGACGACGACGCGTGACCGCTGTCGCTCAGAGCGTCACGGTCTCCCCGACTGCCGGCGCTGACGCCCGGTGTCCCCGCTCCGTGAGTTCGTCGGCGAAGGTCTCACATCGGTCCCCGTGGTTCACGAGGATCGGTACGTCCCGGTACGATCCGAGCAGGTCAAACAGCCCGTCGCGGTCGGCGTGCGCGGAGAAATCGTACCGCTCCACCTGCGCGCTGATCGGCATCACTCGCCCGTCGATCTCGGCGCGACCGGTCTCCAGCAGTTCGCGTCCGGGCGTCCCCTCGACCTGATAGCCGGTCAGTGCGATCTTGTTCGTCGGGTTCGACCGAACCGCCGGCACGTACGTCATCGCCGGTCCGCCGGAGAGCATCCCGCTCGTCGTCACGATCACCGTATTCTGATCCGCGATGCGGCTCCGTTGTCCGTCGCGGCCGTCGACGAAGCGGGCGTTCGACTTCGCGCGGCGGAGCGCTGCGGCGTCCCGGACGAACTCGGGGTGTGACCGGAGCGTTTCGGTCACGCGTTTCCCCATCCCGTCGACGTAACAGTCGACGTCGTTGGCCGCACAGATCAGCAGCATCTCCTGGGTCCTGCCGATGGCGAACGCGGGCACGACGACCGTCCCGCCCTCCCAGACGGTCGTTCGGATACTCTCGACGAAGCGCCGTTCGATATCGCCCCGTGGTTCGTGTTCGACGTCCGAATACGTGCTCTCGCAGATGACGGCGTCGGCGTCCGGGCGTGCCGTCGACCCCGAGACCAGCCGCTGGTCGGCGGTGTGAAAGTCGCCGGTGTAGAGCAGGCGCGTGTCGCCGTCGTCGACGAGGACGTGCGCGCTCCCGGGGATGTGGCCCGCGTTGTAGAACGTCACCTCGTGGCCCGCCGCCTCGAAGGACTCCCGGTAGCCGTGAGTCTCTGAGACCTGCGTGACGCGTCGGACCTCCTCCTCGGTGAACGGACAGTCGTAGGTCCCGCCGTGTAGCCTGAGCGTGTCGCGAGCGAGCGTTAGCCCCAGTTCGCGCGTCGGCGGCGTCCAGTGGATCGGCGGGCGACGGTCGCCCGCCAGGAGTGCGGGAACCGCCCCGACGTGATCGAGGTGGCCGTGAGAGACGACGACTGCCTCCGGATCGGGCGCTTCGACCGGAAACCGGGGCGGGTTCCCGGTGAGCATCCCGTAATCGAGCAGCAGCGCGTCGTTCACGAGCACGGCGCTTCGGCCGACCTCGCGAGCGCCGCCGAGGAAGCGAACGTCCATTGCCCCGATGTATCCGCCCGGGGCGTTTGGCCTCGTCGCTTTCGAGTCGCACCCTCGACGGTCTACGCGGCTTCTCTCGCCTCACTCCCACGTCGGGGTATCGCTGGCTCGCGGCGCACCCGCCGGTCGACGGTGGCGGGGCGTCGTCACGTACTGTGCCAGAGATTCACACTCAATTATACACCTCTTATCCAACTGCACACAATAAACCCATTATAGAATATTATCATTATAGATCATAATGTTTATTTCCCACCACCAGCCACGACAAATCGAGCACTGAACGATGAAACACGTACCCAGTTCCGGAATCTCTCACTCCAATCCGGAGCACGCCCGTTTGGACCGCCACAGACGACCGAACTCGCCGACACGACCGCCGAATCCACCGACATGACACGCTCGAACGAGTACGAGACGACGACCGACGAAACGACCCGACAGCCAACCACGAACGCCCCCCGAACCGACGCCGAGCGCGACGCGCCGCTGGTCCCCGACCTCCGCGGGATCCAGGCCAGCCAGTCGACGACGACCGAAACGACGACCCGCACGGCCCAGTCGACGCCTCGGTACCCCCGCATCGAAGACGAACGCGACGCGCCGCTGGTCCCCGACCTCCGTGGGATCCAGACCGGCCAGTCGACGACGCTGCGCTCTGAAACTCGCGAGACGACCGACCGAACCGACTCACGCTTCCGATCTGACTCGATGACACGACATACCGAAACTGCGATGGATACCGACACGACTAGCACGACGACCGACAGCCGCTCGACGACGCAGGAGGGTCGCTGAGATGCCGCTCGACATCCCGTCTGATCCCTATATCCGCGACGACCTCGACAATCCCGCGGCCCGCGAGTTCCGCGAGATGCTCGACGAGCAGACGTTCACCTTCGCGCCGGGCATCTATCACGCTCTCGACGCCCGTCTCGCCGAGATGGCCGGCCTCGACGCCGCCTATATGTCGGGGTACTCCACCGTTCTCGGTCAGTTTGGCTACCCGGACCTGGAGATGGTGACGATGTCCGAGATGGTCGAGAACGCGAAGCGGATCGTCGAGTCGACCACGCTCCCCGTCATCGCCGACTGTGACACGGGCTACGGCGGCGTCCACAACGTCCGCCGGGCCGTTCGCGAGTACGAGAAGGCCGGCGTCGCCGCCATCCACATCGAGGACCAGACGTCGCCGAAGCGCTGCGGTCACATCGCGGGCAAGCAGATCGAGGACCGCGAGACCGCCCGCTCCCGCTTCGAGGCCGCTGTCGACGCGAAGCAGTGCGACGACACCGTCATTATCGCCCGAACCGACGCCTACGGCTCGGCCAACGGCGACTGGGAGGAACACCTCGAACGCGGGCGCATCTACGCCGACGCCGGCGTCGACCTGGTCTGGCCGGAGATGCCGGACCCGAGCCGCGAGGACGCGGTCAACTACGCGGAGACGATCCACGAGACGCACCCCGACCTCGACCTCGCGTTCAACTACTCCTCGTCGTTCGCGTGGTCCGAAGAGGAGGACCCGCTGACGTTCCAGGAACTCGGCGAGCTGGGTTACAAGTACATCTTCATCACGCTCTTCGGCCTGCACTCGGGCGCCCACAGCGTCTACGAGGACTTCGAGCGGCTGGCCGAGGGCGACGAGAAGGCCCAGATGGAACTCGAAGACCGGTACCTCGGACACGAGACCGAGTCCCACCACGAACTCTCGTTCGTCTCCCGGTTCCAGGACATCGAGACGGAGTTCGACCCCGAGGCCCAGCGCCGGATGGAGTCGAGCGCCGGGTTCACCGAGGAAGAGTCAGAGCCGCTCCAGTCTGACGACTGATCCTGTCGGACGGGCGTGAACGACGTCGGCACCTCGGCGTGCCGACGATCCTCACGTCGTCTGACGGCCAAATAGACCGGCACACGCGTCCGCCGGTCTACATAATAATTCGATAGCAACCACCACAGATATTTACCCACCACTACGAGCCACAATTATGGAACGAAGACACGACAGGCAGTTCGTTCGGACGTTCTTCACCTCGCCGACGGCAGTCGAGGGCGAAGACAACAGCGCGAAGATGCTCGAAGGAGCCGCAACGCTTCGCGGACTCCAGGCACCGGACGTCTGGGTCCCCGACAACGAAGACGCCACCGCGCCCTCGATGCGCGATGAAGGTGCCGAGAACATCGTCGAGGTGGTCTCCGAACACGGGGCCGACTTCCCCGGCGAGATCCACCCGCGCGTCGTGTGGCACCGCGACAGCCCCGCCACCCGGTATCAGGGGCTCCAGCAGATGCTCACGATCACCGACCCCGAGGGCGGCGCCGCAGCACACATCGACGGCTTCGTGATTCCCGAAGTCGGCGACATCGACGACTGGAAGAAGGCCGACGAGGCTATCACCTGGGTCGAGACCGAGAACGGACTCGACGAGGGGAGCCTCACGATGTCCGTCATCGTCGAGAGCGGGGCGGCAGAACTGGCGATGGGCGACCTCCGCGAGGAGATGGGCAAGCCTTCGAACAACCTCGAACGCCTGTTCCTCCTCGTCGACGGCGAGGTCGACTACACCAAGGATATGCGCGCGATGACGCCGACGGGCGAACTCCCGGCCTGGCCCGAACTCCGGCACAACACCTCCCGCGGGGCGAGTGCCGCCGGCTGTATCGCCGTCGACGGCCCCTACGACGACATCCGCGACGTCGAGGGGTACCACGAACGGATGACCGAAAACCGGGCGAAGGGGATGACCGGCATCTGGTCGCTCACGCCCGGCCAGGTCCAGGAGGCCAACACGGCCCCGCTTCCACCGAAGACCGGTAGCTGGCTGCTCGACCTGGGCAGCCGCGAAGTCGAACTCGAAGACGCCGGAGACGCGCAGGTCTACGACGGCGACCGCCTCTCGCTCATCGAGACGTCCGACGGCTACCACCTCACGGTTGGCAGCGAGGAACTCGAACTCGACGAGGACGAACTGCGCGAGGAACTGCTCGACCGCACCGCCTACATCCCGAGTCTGGACGACGTCGTCGACTCGATGGAGGAGTTCGAGGCGGCGAAGGAAGCCGGTAAGGGCGCCATCGCGATGACCCGCGCGGCCACGCTCCGCCTCGACGGCGTCGAGATCGACATCGAGGCCGACCGGATGTGGGACGAAGCGACCTACCAGGCCGCGATGACGCCCATCGCGCTGTTCCAGGACGTCTACGAACACCGTCCGGACCAACACGAGGAACTGATCGAACGGTACAGCGAGGACGTCGTCGACCGGGCCACGGCCGTCGGGAACTGACACCCCTCGGCACGACGCTCAGAATCGCAGCAGAAGTCAGTGATCCGCGCTCGCGCGAGTCGCACACCGCCGTGGCGCACACGTCGGTGTGTCGACGCCGCGATGGCTCACACTACGTTTTTTCACGCTGTCGCGACTCACTCCTCTGTCGGGACGGCCCGCACCTCGAACTCCCGATAGCCGCCGTAGGCGGTTTCGAGCGCGCCGAGCCACCAGTTCCAGCGGTCTGCGACGCTGGACTCCTCGGGCGCGTCCTCCAGGTTCCGGACGATCTCCTCGACGGTGAGCGGTTCTCCGCGGTCGGCGGCGACGATGCCGGCGTCGGCGAGGTCGCGCGCCTGTCTGGCTACGACGCGGAATTCGGACTCGCTGCCCTCGAAGGCCGATTCGAGGGCTGCCACTAGCTCTTCGGCGTCGAATCCCGCCGTTTCGAGCAGCCCGTCGCCGCCGGTGTCACTGTGCTCGGTCATACCTCTCTGTTCGGTCCCGAAGGAAAAGAAAGCGCCGGCGTCGGACCAGTTGGACGCACGCGAGCCGGGTGCGTTCGACCGCTCGCGGACGCCTCGTCCGTGGCGCCCACGCCGATACTCACTCCTCTCGAGGCTACTCCCACCACTCGCTGCGGCGCTCCTCGTACGTGGCGTCCCGGAACGGTTCGGGCTTGTCGCTGTCGTCCTCCGCGCCGAGGCCGTAGGCCAGCCAGTAGCCGACGTGCCACGCGACGGCGTCGGTGTCGAGGTCGACCAGCGAGATCCGGAGCTTCGAGTAGGTCTCGACGGCGTCGTCACCGTCGGGATCCCAGCCGACAGTTCCGCCGCAGGAGGCCGCATCAGACCTGCACGGGGAGGTCTCGACGGACTGAACGACGATATCTGCGTCGTCGGCGTCGTCGATGATAGTGAACGAGAGGTTCGACGGCATCCCCGGCGCGCCGCGCTCGTAGTACCCGAGGGCGTGGTGGACCTGCTGGCGCGCTGCCGCCGGATCAGTCGCGTTCGCGGTGTCGACGTAGACGGTGAAGTCGCCGTCGTCCCAGGGGAACGCGCGGTCTTTCGCGTCCGGCAGCGGCTCGGTGTAGAGGACGGAACTACTCGCCATCACGTCTTTCGGCGCATCGGTGTGCCGGAGCCCCAGCGTGTGCCCGAGTTCGTGCTTGACGACGAGCACCGTCGAGTCGTCCGAAAAGCCCGTGCGGACCGAGACGGTCTCCGGGCGGTCGATCTGTCGGCGATTCTCGATCAGCGGTGCACAGCCCGCGGCGTCGTCTGCGCCGTCACATTCCGGTACCGTATCGACGAACTGAACGACGAGGTCGGGATCGTCGGCGTTCGGGCGGACCTCGTAGTCGACGGGAAAGCCCGTGAAGCGCTCGCCCCGCCGTTCCCAGTAGGCGGCGGCTTCCCGGACGAGCGGCGTCCACTCCCGACCCGTGTTCGCCGGATCTTCGACGGCGACGACGATCGGTTTCCGGCCCCACGGATTCCTCGCGTCCGGGGCTGCCGTCGCCGTCGGCGTCGCGCCGTCCGTCGCCGTCGATCCGGGTATCGGCGACGACGCCGTCGCCGGAGCGTCGCTATCGGCCGTCGGCACCGGCGTCGACGGCCGTTGCTCGGAGAACTCGACGACCGGGCCGACGCACCCGGCGAGCGCGAGAACGAGCGCCAGCGAGAGGACCGCGAGCCTGGCGGACCGAGCAGACATAGCCGCAGAGAAGGCGGAGACGGACAAGAAAGTTCGGCACGCTGTCGGCGGGGGTGGATCGCGGCACGGTCCCGATCGCGACAGCCGTCGCTCGGGAGCGGAAAGCGGCTGAGAGGAGTAAGCCCCCTTCTGTTCGTCTCGGCATTCGGCTAAGCGGCCGCGCCCTGTCCGGACTACCTTGGCGGCGCGGACTTGCACCGGTGAGGATTCGCCGTTCCATCCGTTCTCGGCCGTCAGCGCGGCGAGCCGCGCACGCAACGCGAGGTGATCACCTCGCGACTGCGTTCCCTCGACGGGTTAGCTCCCTCCCCTCGCGGGTCGGTTCGCGCACGAACGGGGTATCCCGATCGTGCCGGCGGCGGATCGCTCCGCCGCTCACGTCTCATCGGTCGGGCCGAGGGGTCTCGTCTCTGTTCCAGAGCCAGCCGTCTCCGACTCCGGGCTTGCGCCCGGTCACCCGTCCGGACGGTGGGGGGACTTTCCTCGTCAGTCCGAAATCGGACCGACGGGAGCCGAGCTCTCTCTGCCGTTCGATCGGAGGTGAGTGAGTCCAATAAGCCGTTCGGTCGTCCGGTTAGACGCGCATTTCGATTCGAGCACCGGAACCGTCGATATTTTCGATAGATCGACTACACGACGCCGAATCTCCAACAATTGATAACGAACTTCTTGACATTCGGGACCGAGATGACGCATCGACAGTCGGGTACCGCAATTGTCCGGAACGCACGGCTCCGGGCTCATACCCCCTGGAATGAAGGGAAGCGTTCAAGTCAGGCGAGCGCTTGTACGAATATATGTCCGAGGCGCAGACCGTTCGTCTCACCTACGACGACGGGGCGAGGGCGGTCGAGTTAGCGCGTGAATCGGTCGAATCGTACGTTCTACACGGACAACGTGAACAGCCAGGGAGTATGCGCGACGCATTCTACGCTCGCACTGGCGCGTTCGTCCGCATCCGATCGACGCGCGGACGCGGGCGACTTCGCGGCTGTGCCGGCGCGTACCGCGGTAACGACCAACTGGGACACGCGATCGTCGACGCCGCGATCCAGGCTGCCTCGGAGAACTCCTGTGGCTCCGAGATCGAGCAACCCGAACTCTCGAATCTGACGATCTCGGTCTGCGTCGTCTGCGATTACACCGAGACGGATCGACCGCTGGAAGACCTCGAACTGGGGACACACGGCGTCGTAATCGACAAAGACGGGAACCACGGCTGGCTCTATCCGACTATTCCGCTCGAAAACGGCTGGAACGAAGAACAATTTCTCACCCACGCCTGCCGTAAGGCAGGCATCTCGCCGCTCGCCTGGCAGAACGACGACGACACGACCGTCACGCTGTTCGACGGACAGGTGTTCCGCGAGCGCGCCGACGGCGGCAGCGTCGAAGAACTGTAACGCTCGCCGCAGACGACACGCATACTGACTCGATTTCTGTAGCCGGAGGCTCCCGCACGCGACTCACAGGTGTGCGGTCTCTCCGGAGAAGTCCAGCCGCCACGTCCCCTCGATCCGTTCGAGCCGCGTCAGCCCACATAGCGGCGTCTCGACGCCTGCGGTGTCGCCCGTCAGTCCATCGACGGCGCCGCCGACCGTGAGTCCGTGGCCGACCAGCAGCACCGTCCCGTCCACCTCGTCGACGATCCGTCTGACCGTCTCGCCCACCCGCGCGGCCGCCTCGGCGTGGTCTTCCGGGAACTCGGGAACAACGTACGGGTCGTGTGAATCACGCACGGTGTCGAACCGTTCGGCTAGCTGCCTGTTCGAGAGCGTTTCGGGGTCCGCGTCGAACCACTCGGGGTTCCGATGCTCGCCCAGTCCGGGTTCGAGCAACACCTCGTTCCCGGTCTCGCGACAGATCTCGTCGGCCGTCTCGACGGCCCGGAGAAACGGCGAGGCGTACACTGCGTCGAAGGTCTGACCCGACTCGACGAACCACCGGCCGACGCGCCAGGCCGCCCACCGCCCCAACTCGGTCAGCGGCGGGTCGTGCACGCGCTCTCCGGTCTGGGGCCAGTCCGGGTCGACGCTGTCGCGCCGCTGGCCGTGTCTGACGACCCATACTTCGTCCGCCATAGCGATGCTACGCGCTCCCGAGGAATAGGCGTCCCGTCCACTCGCTACGCTGACGTCGGCGGTTCGTACGCACACAGCTCTGCGTCGCGGGCGGCCCGTTCGACCGCGGCGTCGAGGCCGAAGTCGAAGTCCTCGACGATCTCGCCGCCGCGAAGCAACGGCTGGAGGAGGGCGTCGCCGTCGTCCGGTCCCGCCCGGTCGCGCAGGCCGACGTGGTGGCCGCCGTCGGCCGTCCGATAGACCGCCTTGGCGCCGGTGAGTTTGCCGCGCTTGGCCGCCGGTTCGCCGTCGACCTCGACGATGTCGAGCGCGAAGTCCACGGGATCGGCGTTCGAGACGTAGCCGCCGACGCCGAAGCCGTCGGCGACGTCTCCGAGCTCTCGAAGGTCCGCCGGTCCCAGCCCGCCCGAGACGAAGATGTCGACGTCCTCGCGACCGTGTGCGTCGAGCGTCCAGCGGACTTCGCGAACGATGTGGCGGAAGTTACCCCGCCGCGAGCCGGTCGTATCCAGTCGGACGCTGTCGAGGTCGTCGCCGAGGGCTGCCGCCGCGCGGAGGACCTCGTCGATTTCGTCGGAGTAGGTGTCACACAGCGCGACGCGCGGGACGTCCTCCTCGACCGCTTCGTCGAACGCCGCCCACGCCTGCTCTTGATTGCCACGGCCGAAACAGATGAGCAGCGCGTGCGGCATCGTCCCGCTAGCCTCGCGACCGATCACGTCGCCCGCGGCGACGTGTGAAAAGCCGTCGAGCCCGGCGATGACGGCACTTCGCTCGATCATCGCCGCGATGGAGGGGTGGACGTGTCGCGCGCCGAAGGAGAGCACCAGCGAGTCGGGCGCGGCTCGCCGCACGTCGAGTGCAGCGGTCCCGACGCCCGAAGCGTGCGAGAGAAAGCCGAGTAGCGACGTTTCGAGCCGCGCGAACTCCAGGTAGTCGCCTTCGATTCGCATCACCGGGCCGCCGTCGAAGAGCCGACCCGAGGGGATCGCGTCGACGTCGACGTCGCGGCCTTCGAGGAGGGCGGCGGCGTCTTTCACGCCCGCCAGCAGTTCGTAATCGCCGTCAGGGAACTGATCGGCGGTGATCTCTGCGACGACGCGGGGGTTCCGTCCCGCGTGACGGAGCGTCGTCTCCGTCCGATCGAAGTACGCGTCGGTCGCGCTCCCATCCCTGATGGCGTCGGGACCGACGATGTCGAACTCCATACGCGCCGTTCGGGGGGATCGCTGAAAAGTTCACTCGTTCGTCTCGACTCTCCGAAGGCGATCTGTCTTCAATCGGGACCGCGGTGCTGGGGCGGGTCTAGGCGGCCCGCGGTCGGATGTCGTCGAGGTCTGCGACGGTCGGGCCGTTCACGATCGTCACGCGCGTGCCGGAGCGGGTGACGCGGAACGCGTCCGCGAACTGACCGTCAGGGACGACGTAGGTGTTCGCCGCGCGCTGCTCGGCGTCGTGTGCGTCGAGGATCGCGCGGTAGGCGCGCTGGAACTCGCGCGCGTCGCGTTCGGTGTCCCACTCGGTCGCCCAGACGTAGCCGTACTGGCTCCCGTCGGTGGTCTGCTTCTGGTAGGGGAACAGACGGTCGTTCGCCCAGCCAGCAGACGGTTCGGCGTCGTAGTTGTACGTGTCGTAGGGGCTGTCGACGTTGCTGATGGTCCGGGGGTCGATCGTGTCTGCACCCGCGTTCCGCGCCTGGTACCAGAACATCACGTACATCGACGCCTCGCCGACGGTGTCGGAGCCGCCTTCGCCCTGCTTTTCGAACGTACTCCAGCCGTTTTGCGCCCGGTCACGGTACTTGATCGGCGTCGGCTCCTCGTCGGTCTGGTGGATGATCTGCTCTGTGGACTCTGGGGGGTTCTCGAAGCGCTCGTCGACGGCGCTCCAGCCCTCCGCCGTGACGAGGTCGTGGACGTAGACCGGGCCGTCGGAGTACGGCTGGAAGATCGTCAGGAAGATCCCGAGATTCATATCGCCGCCGCCACCGCTGCCGCCGCTACTGGACGGCGTCGCCACGCACTCCCACGCGCCGCCGCAGCGGTCGGCGTAGCGCTGTTCGACGTATTTCGCGTCGCCTTCGATGAGCCCGTCGGTCGCGAGCTGTGCGTCCTGGGTCTCGCCGCCGTACTTCGCCTTCGTGAGGTCGTAGCGCTGGTCTTGGAGCGCGTGGACGAGTTCGTGTACGAGCGTCGCGTTGTTGATCGTCGGCGATTCGGGCGTACCCGTGATCACCTTGATCTCGTCGTCGGTCGGCGAGTAGAAGCCGGCGACGGCGGCGCTCCGGGTGCTGCTGATCGCCGAGCCGCTGCTCTGGGACTCGCCGGTGACGAACAGCGCTTCCCACACCTGATCGTTCCACCGGTCGTATTCGGTCGGTTCGCCAGCGGACCCGCCGGACGAGCGGTTACGGTACTCATCGCGGGAGATGACCGAGACCGGCACGCGCTTTTGGAACTCCTCGCCGCGGATGTACTCGACGCGCGCCATCGCTCGGCCCACGTACGCCCGCATCTCGGCGTCGGTGAGTCCGTCCGATTGGTCGACGTCGACCGACTCGTTGTACCAGTAGCCGTCTTCCCACCCGAGGACGTCGCTGTCGGGATCGTCGAAGTCGGCGTTCGGCACGCCGACGTCCGGTCCGCCGCTCGCTCCTGTCGCGGGCCGGGACTCCATCACTGGTGCACTACAGCCGGCGAGAACGAGCAACAGGGCGACCGCCGAGACCGCGAGGCCGCGTCTCCGCTTCATTGTGCGAGCAGAAGGTCTACGCGCGGAAGTACCTTTCCGCCTCGCCGCGGACTCTACCCACCAGAACAGTTCGAGGACGCCCACTACTACGACGAGTTCGAGCGCTGGGGCGAACACGTCGTCGGAGGCACCGGGGAGACCGAGGTGATCGAGGAACTCGACGTCCGCGCGGACGACTACGCCGTCGTGAAGCACACCTGCGACGCCTTCTACGAGACCGAACTCGACGGTTGGCTGACGACCACGGCATCGACGGTCTCGTCTTCTGCGGCACGCTCGCGAACGTCTGCGTCCTCCACACCGCCGGCAGCGCCGGCTTACGCGACTATCGGACCGTTCTCGTCGAGGACGCGATCGGGGTGATCGAAGACGAGCACCGGGCGTACGCGCTGGATCACGCCGACTGGCTGTTCGGCGACGTCGTTACGCGCGAGGCTGTGACGTTCGCGTAATCGACGCTCACCCCGCTCACTCCCGGAACAGCCGATAAGACGCCTGCCCCGTCGCGACGGCCTCCTCCTCTCGCGTCCCTTCCCAGCGCCGGGACGCCTCGTCGCTTCCCTTCACGTCGTCGGGGATACTGCTGATGACTGTGATCGTGCTCACGCCGATCGTTCCGCCCGCGCGGACGACCTCGGCGGTCGCGGTCAGATCGCCCGAGGCGCGCCGCAGGTAGTTGACGTTGAGGTTCACGGTCGCGACGCCGCCGGCGATCGGATCGTCGAGCATCGTCCGCTGGGCGATTCCCCCGGCGGTGTCGATGAGCGTCGCCGCGATACCGCCGTGTACTGTCGGCGGGCTGGTGGTGTTGGTGAGTTTTTCGTCGTAGGGCACGGTCATCACTACGCGTCCCACTTCGAGCGCGTCGACGCGCGTGTCGAGCCACGAGAGGTAGCCGTGCTCCTGCTCGATGTACTCCTGTACGAACGCGGCGGCGTCGTCCGGGAGCGTCGACCGAGTCTGGTCGTCGGCCATACCGGAAGCGCGCGGGGGAGCGGTATGTAGCTAGTGGTCGGTGCGCTCTCCCGTGCGAGATCAGCCCAACCGAATCGGGTCGTCGCTGTCGCGGACAGTCACACAAACTGCCTCACCCACGGCGAACTCCCGGTCCGGACAGACGAGCTTCGCGCCGAACTTCGGGTCGACGCCGGTGAAAAGCGAGATTCCCGTGATCCGCTCGCCGTTGGCGAGGACGTCGACGTCGCGCCACGTCACGTCTCGACCGGCGACGTCGCCGACGGGGTGGCCCAGAACGGAGACCGTACTGGCGGCTTCGTCCCTCCGTCCCAGCGCCCCGCCGCCCGCGTAGTGCGTCAGTCCCCCGTCGAGGACGACGTACTCGGTTGGTTCTCCCCTGTCGCCGTCACTGTCGTCGACGACGCCTGCGATGCCGGCGAACTGCTCCTCCGCAGCGGGGTGGTCGGGCGCGTCCAAGAGCGCGTACGTCTCGCCGGTCTCGACGACCTCGCCCGTTCCATCCCACGGAATCGGCACGACGTCGACGGCCACGTCGAGCGGGAGTGATCCGCCCGCGCGGTGGAGATTCTGTCCCGCGTGGCGAACGCCGACGTGCACGTGGTTCGCGACCCAGGGAGCGAAAAAGCCCGAGCGAACCATCTCCCCGAGCGAGTCGCCGACGGCGACGACGTCGCCCGCTTCCACGTCGGGTCGGACGTGCAGGATGCGCGCGACGAGGTCCGCAGACTCACGCCCGCTCGTCTCGATTCCGCTCCGCGCTGCGTCGACGTCGACGAGGATGAGGTACTCGGCGTCCGCCGCGTACGACTTCGGCGGGGCGCGCACGGTCCGCGTCTCTCGCACCTCGCCGGCGACGGGCGAGAGCGCCTCGTTCGTGGCCGGATAGAGGTCGATGGCACAGCCCGAATCGTGCGCGGGGTACGGCGAGTTGTAGAGCGAAAACCGGCGGTACTCGCGGAGCGTCGCCTCCGGTATCCGTACCCGCTCGTCGCTCGTGGGCGTCGTCGCCGCTGCTCCGCTGTGCGTACTGGACTCGCTTCCGGGCGTCACGCCGACTCACCGGCCATACGCCATCGGTGAACCGAGAGCGCTTAGGTGCGTCGGCGCACAGGTCTCCCCACGTGATCGACCGTCTCGTCCCCGACGCGGCACGCGTTCGCGTCGTCCGCGGCCGTCCGTCGTCACTCGACGACGACCGCGCCGTCCTCGACGCCGTCACTGACCGGGTGGCGGCAACGAGCGTCCCGGCGGTTCGCGCGTGGACGCCGCACCGACAGGTGGCGTTCGGCCGCCGTGACACGCGTGCGGACGACTACGAACTGGCCTGTCAGCGGGCCGAAGCCCGCGGCTACCCGCCGATCGAACGGAGCGTCGGCGGCCGTGCGGTCGCGTACACGGGGTCGACGGTGGCGTTCGCGGCCGTGATTCCGACGACCGAGGCCGACTCCCGTCAGGGACTCGACGCGCGATACGAGGCGGCCACCACCGGCGTCGTCGGCGCGCTCCGCTCGCTCGGCGTTCCCGCGCGCCGCGGCGAGCCCGACGCGTCGTTCTGTCCGGGCGCGCACTCAGTCCAGGCGCACGGGAAGATCTCCGGCATCGCCCAGCGTGTCCGCCGAGACGCTGTGGTCGTCTCGGGAATCGTCGTCGTCGACGCCCACGAGGAACTCGCCGCCGTTCTCGACGCCGTGTACGGAGCGCTCGACGTGCCGTTCGATCCGAACTCGGTCGGCAGCGTGGCGCGTGCCGGCGCGCCTACTCCCCCCGACCGCGTCGTCGACGCGCTGTACGATTCGTTCTGTGGCGAGGTTCCCAGGGCGTCGGTCGACGCCGCGTCGCTTCTCGATACCGACGCGTAGCCGCTGTCGAATCTGATCCTCGACCCGAACCGTCGGGCTTAGGTCGCCTGCGGGTGATGCCCGAGTATGTCGACACTCTTTCGTGACGCGCGACTCGCCGACGGGCGCGTCCGCGACGTCCGCACGGACTCGGGGACGATCGTCGAAGTCGCCGATTCGATCGACGCCGACGCAGTCGACCGCGTCGTCGACGCCGCCGAGCGACTCCTCCTGCCGGGAGCGATCGACGCGCACGTCCACTTCCGCGAGCCGGGTCACTCCCAGAAGGAGACCTGGACGACCGGCTCGCGGAGCGCGGCGGCGGGTGGCGTGACCACCGTCGTCGATCAGCCGAACACGACGCCCCCGACGACCACCGGCGATGCGTTCGACGAGAAGGCGTCGCTGGCCGCCGAATCGTACGTCGACTACGGCATCAACGGCGGCGTCACACCCGACTGGGACCCCGACTCGCTGTTCGAGCGGCCGCTGTTCGCACTCGGCGAGGTCTTCCTCGCGGACTCGACGGGCGATATGGGTATCGACGCCGATCTCTTCGCGGACGCTGTCGAGCGCGCTGCCGACGCAGGCGTCGTCGTCACCGTCCACGCCGAGGACGCGGATCTATTCGACGAGACGGCGCGCGAGCGCGACGCCGGCGGCGTCGGACGCGACGCCGACGCCGACGTCTGGAGTCAGTACCGACGCGCAGCGGCCGAGGAAGCGGCGGTCGAACGCGCCGTCGAGGTCGGCGCCGACACGGGTGCGTCGATCCACATCGCGCACACGAGCACGCCCGAGGGCGTCGACGCCGCCGTCGCCGGCGGGGCGACCTGCGAAGCGACGCCGCATCACCTCTTTCTCTCCCGCGAGGACGCGACCGAACTGGGCACGTTCGGCCGGATGAACCCGCCGCTCAGAAGCGAGGAGCGACGCTCGGGACTCTGGCAGCGGCTCGTCGACGGCGACGTCGACATCGTCGCGACCGACCACGCGCCGCACACCGTCGACGAGAAGGAGGCGGACCTCTGGGACGCTCCGAGCGGCGTGCCCGGCGTGGAGACGATGCTGCCGTTGCTCCTCGAACGCGCGCGGCAGGGCGAGATCTCCTACGAGCGCGTCCGCGACGTCACGGCGACGAACGCGGCCGAGATCTTCGACCTCCCGCAGAAGGGCCGCATCGCCGAGGGCTACGACGCGGACCTCGTGCTCGTCGATCCCGAGAACGCGACCGAGATCCGGGGGTCGGAACTCCACTCGAAGTGCGGGTGGACGCCGTTCGAGGGGATGACCGGCGTCTTCCCGGACCTGACGCTCGTCCGCGGCGACGTCGTCTACGACGGCGCGGAGATCGTCGGCGAGCAGGCCGGTGTGAACGTCCGGCGGTGAGGTCGGGAATGAACAGCCGGCACGACCGCTCCCACGTCGACGTGCCGGGCAACCGCGTCCCGACGCGGGACCTGCGTTAGCTCACGGGGACGCTGGCCCCGCAATCCGATATAAACGTTCGTCCGCCGTGCGTCGTTTCGATTACAGTTGTCGATCCGCTAGCGCCGGGAACGACTCGCGCGTCTCGCGAACTTCGTCGAGGGCGACCTCGGCCAGCACCGTTCGGGCGTCGGTTCCGGCGTTGGCGCGTTCGACGCCCCACGGATCGACGACGACGCTCTCGCCGCCGAGGTCGACGCCGTCAATCGATCCGGTGAGGTTCGCGGCGACGAGGAGCGACTGATTCTCGACGGCCCGCGTCCGGGTGAACAGGTGCCAGTGATCGAGCCGTTCGCGCGGCCACGCCGACGTGACGAGCAGTATCTCGACGCCGGCGTCGACGAGTTCGCGGTACAGGGTCGGGAACCGGAGGTCGTAGCAGGTCGTCAGTCCGAGCGTCCCGAGGTCGGTCTCGACGGCGCAGATTTCGTCTCCCGGCGTCAGGCGCGTCGCCTCCTCGGAGTCGTACCCGAAGAGGTGGATCTTCCGATACGTCGCGAGCAGTTCACCGTTCGGGTCGAACAGGACCGAGGTGTTGTACAGGTCGTCGCCGTCGCGCTCGACGAGGCTCCCGCCGTGGAGGTGGATCGACAGCTCGTCCGCGAGCGCGGCGAGTCGATCCGTCGTGGATCCCGGGACCGGTTCGGCGGCGTCGTCGTAGGCGTCGAACGCGAAGTAGCCCACGGGCCACATCTCGGGCAGGACGGCGAGATCGGCCCCGCGCTCTGCGGCGTCGCGAACGCGCTCGACAGCCCGGTCGCGATTTTCCTCGGGGGCGTTCTCCGCCGGGAGTTGGACGGCGGCGACGTTCATCGTTCGTCGTCTTTGGCCCAATCGAGCGAGCGCTCGACGGCCTCTTGCCAGCGGTCGTAGCGCTCGTCGACGTCGGCGTCGCTCGCTGGCTCGAACTCGCGGTCGATCTGCCAGTTCGCCCGGAGCGCCTCCAGCGACTCCCAGTAGTCGACTGCGAGGCCGGCCGCGTAGGCCGCGCCGAGCGCGGTCGTCTCGTCGACCTCGGGCCGGACGATCTCGGTTCCGACGACGTCCGCCTGCAACTGACAGAGGAAGTTGTTCTTCACCGCGCCGCCGTCGACGCGCAGCCCCGACAGCTCGATCCCGCTGTCTTCGAGCATCGCCTCGGCGACGTCGCGCGTCTGGAACGCGATCGACTCCAGCGTCGCCCGAACGATGTGTTCACGCCGGGTTCCACGGGTCATCCCGACGATCGTTCCGCGGGCCCGCTGGTCCCAGTGGGGCGCACCCAGTCCAGTGAACGCGGGAACGACGTAGACGCCGTCCGTCGAATCGACAGAGCGTGCGAGCGCCTCGCTCTCGGCGGGATCGTCGATGAGCGTCAGGTCTTCGAGCCATTCGATCGCCGCGCCGGTGATGAAGATCGAGCCTTCGAGTGCGTACTGTACTGGCTCGCCCGACCGCTGGAAGCCGACGGTCGTGAGCAGGCCGTGCTCCGAACTGACGGCCTCCTCGCCGGTGTTCATCAGCATAAACGACCCGGTGCCGTAGGTGTTCTTCGCGTCGCCGGCGTCGAAACACGTCTGGCCGAACAGCGCGGCCTGCTGGTCGCCCAGCGCGCCCGCGACCGGGACGGACGCGCCGAGGAACCCCTCCGCGTCGGTCGTGCCGTAGTAGTCGTCGTCCGAGGAGGGGCGCACCTCCGGGAGCACGGCCTCCGGTACGCCGAACTCCGCGAGGAGGTCGTCGTCCCACGTCATCTCGTGGATGTCGAACAGCATCGTCCGCGAAGCGTTCGTCACGTCGGTGACGTGCGCGCCGGTGAGCTTGTAGATCAGCCACGAGTCGATGGTCCCGAAGCAGAGTTCGCCCGCCTCGGCGCGGTCGCGGACGTCTTCGGGCCGCATCCGCCTGAGTTTGATCGGATCGGCGTTGTCGAGGAGCCACTCGACTTTGGTCGCCGAGAAGTACGCGTCGGGTTCGAGCCCCGTCGTCTCGCGGATCCAGTCGTCTTTGCCGTCCCGTTCGAGCCCTTCGATCCGGTCGGTCGTTCGTCGGTCCTGCCAGACGATGGCGTTGTAGACGGGGTGGCCCGACTCGCGGTCCCAGACGAGCGTCGTCTCGCGCTGGTTCGTGATCCCGATCGCCGCCAACTGCGTGGCGTCGATGCCGGCGTCGTCGAGCGCGCGCTCGATGACGACCGTCGTGTTCTCCCAGATCTCCTCGGGGTCGTGTTCGACCCAGCCGGGTTCGGGATAGATCTGTTCGTGCGTCTCGTAGGCGTTCGCCACGGGTTGGCCGCCGTGGTCGAACACGATGAACCGCGTGCCGGTCGTTCCCTGATCGATCGCGCCGACGTAGGTGCGTTCGTGCATAGCTGTGAGTTGCGTGGTCCTGTGAGCTGCGTGGTCGGTCGTGACACTGCCTGCGTCGTATCGTTCACGACGAGGTCGCCGGATAGTCGGTCAATCTGTGAGCCGTGGGATGCTAAAACCCGTCGTTCGAGCGGACGCCGCTGATACCGCTGTCGTCCCGGCGGCCGTGCGCGAGCGATGCCGTCCGGCGAAAGCTATCTATCACCGGCGGTCGCAGGTGGCGGTATGTCTGACCCGTTTGTCGTGGTCGGCGGTGACGCCGCCGGTCTCTCGGCTGCGAGCAAGTGTCGCCGGACCGACCCCGACCGCGACGTCGTCGTCTTCGAGAAGGGCCAGTGGATCTCCTATGCACATTGTGGGACGCCATACTTTGTGAAGGGCGAGGTCGAACGCCTCGACGACCTGCTCTCGCTCTCCCCGGAAGACGCCGATGAGCGCGGCATCGACCTCCGACGCGGGCACGAGGTCGTCGCGGTCGACACCGACGAACGGACCGTAACCGTCGAGAGCGCGGGCGCGACCTTCGAACAGCCCTACAGTGACCTCCTCGTGGCGACAGGTGCCCGCGCGATCTCGGACCCCATCGAGGGCGCATCGCTCGACAGCGTCTTCACGCTCCACGGCCTCGACCACGCGGCCGCGATCCGCTCGTATCTGACTCCGCCCGCGGAGTTCGATCCCGCGGACCTCGGCGGGGGCGACGCGCTGCCGGAGGCTGTCGTCGAGCGGTACGGCGCGATGACGCCGCCCGAAACCGTCGCCGTCGTGGGGGCGGGCTACGTCGGCGTCGAGATGGCGGAAGCCTTCGAGGCCTGGGATCTCGACGTACACCTGTTCCAGCGCACGGGCTATCCGGTCCCAGGCTTCGGCGAGGCCGTCGGCGAAGCCGTCGCCGAGCACCTCCGTGACGCCGGCGTCACGCTCCATCTCGACGAGGAGGTCGTCGAACTCCGCGGCGAGGACGGGCACGTCTCGGAAGTGGTCTGCGAGAGCGGCTCGGAACTCGACGTCGACGCCGCGCTCGTCGGAATCGGTATCGAGCCGAATACGGAACTCCTCGCGAACACGCCGGTCGAACTCGGCGCGTCGGGGGCGATCGCGACCGACGCCTACGGGCAGACCTCCGTCGAGCGTGTCTACGCCGCCGGCGACGTCGCGGAGATGCCACATATGGTCACGGGCGAGCCGACGTGGGACCCGCTCGGCCTCCCGGCCAACCGCGCCGGCCGCGCGATCGGGGCGACGGTCGGTGGCGATCCCTCGCCCGTCGGCGGCGTCGCGGGCACGGCGATGGTGAAAGCGTTCGACCTCGAAGCGGGGCGGGCCGGACTCATCGACGAGGAGCGCGCCCGAGATGCCGGCTTCGATCCGGTCTCGAAGACCATCACCGCCGGGTCGCGGTCGGGCTACTACCCCGGCGCGGCGGAGACGACCGTCACGCTCACTGCGGACCGTGAGACGGGCCGGCTCCTCGGCGGGAGCGTCGTCGGCACCGACCGCGCGGCGATCCGCATCGACACGGTCGCGACGGCGCTCGGCGCGGAGATGACCGTCGGCGAGCTCGAACGGCAAGATCTGGGCTACGCGCCGCCGTTCAGTCCTGTCTGGGATCCCGTCCTCGTCGCTGCGAAGGTGCTGAACGGGTCGCTGTCTTGAACAGACGAGCTCGCAGAGAAGACAGTGAGCGGTCGCTGGGTGTGTCGTTTAGTGACAGCAAGCGGGCCGGGAGGGACTTGAACCCCCGACCGTCTGGTTAAAAGCCAGACGCTCTGCCGAACTGAGCTACCGGCCCGCATCCAGGGGTAACTGACGGGTCGTGATAAGCGTTTAGTCTCGGGAGCCATTTTGACAGCAGCCCAACTGATAATTAGAAGAAGATATATCCTGGCCCCGATACTACTCGGCGTGAGACGCGTGATTCGGGGGCTAATCGACGACCGTGTGGCTCGCAGTTGGCGACCAGCGCGCCGATCCTGTCGAACCGGTGATATATGACCCCTGGGTCACGCACCAGAACCGTTCTCGTCTGTGCCGACGAGACGCTCGCGTCGTCGCTCCGTGCGGCGGTCGAGGGCCGCTCACGTCCGCTCCGGATCGCCTCGGTAGCCTCGACGGCCGGCTGCGCCCGCCCGCAACGCGAACAGCCGATCGACTGCGTCGTCCGCCGCTCGATGCCGGACGTGGACGCGCCCGCCGTTATCACGCCCGACGCTCCGCACGGCGCCACGAACCGTCGCGACGGTACCGTGACCGTCCCCGTGATCGTCTATCCGTCGGCCGAGGATCCGGAACTGGCACGTGCGTCGACCGAGCGCCCGATGACCCGATACCTCCCGGAGTCGATCGACACCGACGAGCACCACCTCCTCGTCGACGCCATCGACGACTTCGTCGCGCGGCGCGCCCGCGAGAAACGACACGCGGAGGAGCGCGAACTCCTCGAACAGACGTCCGAACTCGCCGACGTCGGCGGTTGGGAACTCGACGCCGAGCGGGAGGCACTCAGGTGGACCGAACAGACGTACCGTCTCCACGGGGTCTCAGAGACGTTCGATCCGACGCTCGAGAACGCCATCGAGTTCTATCACCCCGACGATCGCGACGCGGTCCGCGCCGACGTGGAGGCGGCGCTCGACGGGGACCCGTTCGATTCCACCTACCGACTCTTCAGGGCCGACGGCGAGGTCCGCTGGGTACGCTCCCGCGGTGAGCCGATGTACGAAGATGGGACGATCGTCGGCGTCCGTGGCGCGTTCCAGGACGTTTCCCAACGGAAGGGCCGCGAAGACGTGATTCGGCGGTTCAAACGCGCGGTCGAGGCGGCGGGACACGCCATCTTCATCACCGAGAGGGACGGGACGATCACGTACGTCAACCCCGCGTTCGAGGACGTCACGGGCTACGCTCCTCGGGAGGTGATCGGCGAGACGCCTTCGATACTCAAGTCCGGCGAGATGAACAAGGAGTACTACCGAACCCTCTGGAGCACCGTCCTCTCGGGGGAGGTGTGGTCCGAACCGATCATCAACGAGCGCAAATCGGGCGAGCACTACCACGCATCCGAGACGATCGCGCCGATAATGCGTGAAGACGACGCCGTCGAGGGGTTCGTCGCGATCCAGACCGACATCACCGAACTGATTCACACCAAAGAACGGCTAGAGACGTTCGAGGAGATCGTCCTCCGCCTCGACGATCCGATTATGCTCCAACAGTGCGACGGCACGTTCGAGGTCGTCAACGGCGCCGTCGCCGAGTACGCCGGGATCCCGAAATCGGAACTCGTCGGGTCCAACGAGTTCGACTTTATGGACGAACCGACGGCGCAGAAGATCCAACAGAAGAAAACCCGCGTCGTCGAAGAGGAGCGGGCGATCACCTACGAACTCAGTCCGACGTTTCCGACGAAAGGGCAGCGCTCGTTCGTCACGACGCGATACCCCCACTACAACGAAGACGGAGAGGTCGACGGCACGGTCGCGATCTGTCGGGACGTTACCGACCAGGCCGAACGCGAGCACCAACTCCGCGTTCTCGATCGGATCCTGCGACACAACCTCTACAACAAGATGAATCTGATCCTCGGGCACGCGGAACTGCTCGAGGACCGAACGGCCGGCCAGGAGAAGCGTTCGGTGCAGACGATCCAGAATACGGGCAACGAACTGGTCGACCTCGCCGACAAGGAACGACGGATCGTCGATCTCCTCACCGACGACTCCGTGCCGCGCCGCCTCGGCGTTCGTCCGATTCTCGAGGAGGTCGTCTCCGAGGTCCGCGAGGAGCACCCGGATTATGCGATTTCGGTCGACTGTCCGGAGGCGTACGACGTCTATGCGATTCCGGAGCTCGGTGACGCGATCGCCGAACTCCTCACGAACGCGATCGTCCACGGCGGCGAGGATCCCGACGTTTCGGTGACCGTCAAGCGTGACGGCGAGCAGGTCGTCGTCACCGTCACCGACACGGGGCCGGGGATCCCCGAGATGGAACAGCAGGCGGCGCAGGGAACGACGGACATCACACCGCTGTTCCACGGGTCGGGTCTCGGCCTGCAGTTCGTCTACCACGTCGCGAAGCGCTCTGGGGGGTCGCTCCGCTTCGAGTCGGCGGCGGCCGACGGCTCCGGTGACGAGAGAACGACGGAACGAGAGTCGGCCGGAGCAGTCGTCGCGCTTCAGTTGCCGACGCCCGAATCCGGCCGCGATGCTGCGGCGTCGCCTGGGTCGTCCGACGCCGAAATGTCACCGCCGGACGCAACGTAGCTTCTCGGGGCCGCGGGACGGGACGGTTAGTCGGGACTGACTGCTCGTTCGTCGAAGTACGCGTCGAGCGCTTCTGCCGCTAGTTCGCCGGGGTCACGGTTTTCGATCGACGCGCGCCGGCGGAGTTCGCGGTACGTTTCGAGTGGGAGGTCCAGTTCGAGCCGTCCCAGTTCGATCCCGCGAGCGGCGAGTGCGTCCGCCGCGCTCGTGTCGCCGTCGACCTCGCTGGCGATGCGGCGCACCTGTCGGACCGTCAGATCGGCGTCGACGACGGCCCACGCCAGATCGAAGCGGTCGACCCCGGAGACGCGAGCGATGTGTTTCGCGGCGGTCGGCGCGATGTCACCGCGGGCGACGTGCCGGCGGATCGCCTGCGGGAGGTCGTGGACGCGGGCCCACTTCCGGACGAACGAGACCGAGACGTCGCCGCCGGCGCGGTCGATCGCCGCTTTGTACGAACCGACGCCCCTGACGAGCGCGGCACAGGCGGCCGCCCCGCGGAGCATATAGACGTTGTCCGCCGCCCCCACGGTGTTCTGCGAGAACGCCAGCACCGTCTCAGCGGCCTCGGCGACGCTCTCGGGGTCGTCGGGATCGAATCCGACAGCCTCCTTGGCGCGCTCGCCGGTGACGGCGGGGTCAGCGCGGACGACGGGCTCGCCGACCGGTTCCTCGCGGTCGGCTGGCAGTCGCCTGTGGGCGTCGGTGTCGTCGGTCATCTTCGGATCAACGTAGCGAGCCTGCGAGTAAAAGCCTCTCCCCGGCGTGCGCCGCGGGCGAGAACCGCTGGAGTCGGCTCTGAGAGGCGCTGAAACCCAATCGGCCGCCTCGGGTAGCGCGCTCGTGCCCGACACCGACTCGGCTTCGCGGATGGGTCACTGGCACGGCCTCGTCCTCATAATGATTACTCTCGTCTCTTGCCGCCGACCATCGCCACCGGGAGTGGCGCTCGGCGGTACGCAGTGAGAGTGATCATTATCAGTCGCTCGCGGCGGGTTCCTCGCGACTGTCCGAGAGGTGCTCCCAGACTTCGGTGCAGCCCGCCCCGTCGGAGAGGTCGTCGAGGTGGTCGTACTCGGCGGTGTCGCGGTCGCCGATTCGGTCCGTCGCGTCGTCGTCGGAGTCTCTGGTCTGGCTCATTGGGTCGGTGTCGCGTGGTCGCTCTCGGGGTCGTCTCGTCGGCCGTACAGCTCGGGGGCGACGTCGGCGGGGGCGTGCTGTCGCTGCCCCCCGAGGGGGCTCTCGATCGAAGCGCAGTCGTCTGTCGGGACCAGGTCGGTCATCGAATCCGCGTATGCCCCCGCCCCGCATAAGGGTCGCTTCCGGAGTAAATCGGACCACTACTCCCGGATACCGGAATTCCGTTCCGGCTTCTACGACGGCTCCTGTGGGCCGAAACCGACCGACAGCGCGGGGATTGTGTGCGAGACGGCGTCACCGACAGCGTCGCCCTTTGTGACCGCCGTCAGAGACGGGGCTCCCGAGCGCGTAGCCAGTCGTGTGACGACTCGACTTCGTATCCTCGACGACGGTGCGTGGCTCTCTGTCGACGACACGCGGCAGGTGAGCGTGAGCGAACTCTGGCGGCTCGACGCCCCGGGATTCTGCGAGTGTGACCTCTCGGATCTGGTCGTCGAGAACTTCCTGGAGGTCGGTATCGACGGCCGAACGGTCGAAGTCCGCGTCTACGGTCAGTGCATCGCCTGCGGGACGCAAGCGACGACCGGCTGGGTGCCCGTCGGCCGGGTCGTCGACGGTGCATTCGAGGATATCGACCGCGAGAGCGTTCTCCGACCCCGATCCCGAAAGAGTAAGCAACATTCTCCGGATAGTGGGAGCACCGGGCAGGGTTGACGGCACGCGTTCGCCTTTGAGTATCGGTCTCCTGTGTCCGATAAGATGCCAACGGACGTCGAGAACTGGAAATCAGCGGTCTACGGGAACGAGATACGCGAACACCTGTTCAGGTTCGCCGAGGAGGGCTACGACGCCATCCCCGACGACGAGCGCGACGCGTGGTTCGAGCGCTTCAAGTGGTGGGGACTGTACCACCAGCGGAACGGCCAGGAGGGCTACTTCATGATGCGGATCGGGACGCCGAACGGCGTGCTCGAACCGGGGCAACTGCGCGTCGTCGGCGAGATCGCGAACGAGTACGCGACCGGGCCGGGCACGAACCCGATCTTCGGCGACGCCTACGCCGACTTCACCACCCGGCAGTCGATCCAACTGCACTGGATCGAACTCTCGGACGTGCCGGCGATCTTCGAGAAACTGGAGGCGAACGGGCTCTCCACCCAGCAGGCGTGTGGTGACTCCTGGCGGAACATCGTCGGGAACCCCGTCGCCGGCAAGGACGGCCAGGAGGTCGTCGACGCCTGGCCCGTCATCCGCGAACTCAACGAGACGTTCAAAGGCGACGACGACCACTCGAACCTCCCGCGGAAGTGGAAGGTCTCGGTCACCGGCTCCGCCGACGGTTCTGGACAGGGCGACATCAACGACCTCGCGTTCGAGCCGGCGTACAAGGAGATCGACGGCGCGGACGTCGTCGGCTTCAACGTCCGCGTCGGCGGCGGCCTCGCGCGCAACGAGCCGCGGTTCGCCCGCGACATCGACGTGTGGGTACGCCCCGAGAACGTCCCGGCCGTCGCCGGCGGCCTCTCGGCGCTCTTCCGTGACAACGGCGACCGCGAGGACCGCTACAACGCCCGGATCAAGTTCCTCGTCGACGAGTGGGGAGCCGAGCAAGTCCGCGAGACGCTCCAGGCGGAGTACGTCGACTTCGAGTTGCACACCGCCGGTCGCGACGTCCGCGAAGAGTACACCTACAACACCGGCGAGGGCGAGCGCAACGACCTCGTCGGGGTCCACGAGCAGCACGATGGACAGAAATTCGTCGGGCTCAACGTCCTCGTCGGCCGGATGGGCGCCGACGACGTCCTCGACCTCGCCGACCTCGCCGACGAGTACGGCTCCGGCGAAGTACGGCTTTCTCAGCGACAGAACGTCATCGTGACCGACGTCCCCGAGGCCGACCTCGATGACTTCCTCGCCGAGCCGCTCCTCGAACACTACTCGCCCGACCCCTCGCCGTTTATGCGCGGCTCCGTCGCCTGTACGGGCACCGAGTTCTGTTCGCTCTCGATCGTCGAGACGAAGAATCGCCAGGTGCGCTTCGCGCGCTGGCTGAAGGAGAACGTCGACCTGCCCGACGACGTCGAGGAGTTCCACATCCACCTCTCGGGATGTACGGCCTCCTGCGCGCAGCCGCAGATCGCCGACGTGAGCCTCCGCGGGATGAAGACCCGCAAGAACGGCGAGGCGGTCGAGGCGCTCGACGTCGGCCTCGGCGGCGGCCTCGGCGAGGAACCGCAGTTCGCCCGCTGGGTGACCCAGCGCGTCCCGGCCGACGAGGTCCCCGGCGCGATCGCGAACCTGATCGACAGCTTCGCCGCCGAGCGCGAGGCGGGGGAGTCCTTCCGCGCGTTCGTCGACCGCCACGACAACGAGGAACTCGACGCCTTCGTCGAGCCCGAGGAGACGGACTACGAGGACCCGATGCTGCACAACACGAAGATGACGTGGTACCCCTACGCCGAGGAAGACGGGATGGACGCGGCCCCGCCCACGCCGGCAGACGACTGAGCCGACGATGCCGGACCGCCTCCTCAAGGTGAACGCCTACACGACGCTCGACCTCGTCGACGCCACCGCGCGCGGCCACGACTTCGACAACGAGGCGCTCGCCGTCTTGAACGTCACCGCGCCGCGAGAGGGCCCCGATCACGTGACGCTCCAGCTCGAACTCGACAACGCCCAACTCGACTCACTCCCGGCGCACGCCGACGAGGTCACGCTCTCTGCGACGGAAGCACGGACGCTCGCGGACGCGCTGTACTCGTACGCCGACGACGTCGACGACGCGGGCGATCGCTGATCTCTCTTTTCACCTGCCACTACACGCCCCAGAGAACCGCGATTCCGGCCGTCCCCACGACCGCGAGGAGCAACTGGAGCGGCCCGCCGACGCGCACGAAGTCGGTGAACTCGTAGCCGCCGGGACCGTAGACCATCAGGTTCGTCTGATAGCCGACCGGCGTCACGAACGACGTCGCCGACGCGAACATCGCCCCCAGCAGGAACGCGAACTCGTTCGCGCCGAGGCGTGCGGCCGCGTCGACGGCGACCGGGATCGCGAGCACCGCGGTCGCGACGGGCGTGATGACGCTCGCCAGCAACCCCACGGCCACGTAGAGCACGAACAGCACCGCCGCGTGCGGGAGCACGCCGCCGATGGCGACGAGGAGTTCTGCCAGCAGAGCCGCCCCGCCGGTCTCCGTGAGCGCGACCCCGAGCGGGATGACGCCGGCGAGCAGGAAGATCACGTTCCAGGAGACCGCGTCGTAGGCGTCCGACGTGGAGAGACACCCCGTCACGACCATCGCGACGACGCCGGCGAGCGCGGCGATCACGATCGGTAGCAGATCGAGAGCGGCGACCGCGACGACGCCGAGCAGGATCCCGACCGCGACCGGCGCGGTCGAGGAGACGGACGGGAGAGTCTCGTCCTCGTCGCCGAGCCGCTCTTCGAGTCCGCGCTCGTCGACGACGAGGAGTTCGTCGGTGTCGCTGAAGTAGCGCAGCGACGCTGGCGTCGTTCGCAGCAAGAGTAGATCCCCCGCTTGCAGCGTCGCCTCGCTGATCTCGGTACGGATCAGATCGCCCTCGCGGCGGATCGCCAGCACCGTGGTCCGGTGGTACTCGCCGAATCCGGTCTCGGCGACTGTCTCGCCCACGTGCCGCGAGCCCTCGGGCACGAGTGCACGGGCCAGCGTGCTGTCGGTGGCCGACGTCTCGAAAGTGTCCTGCGTGACCGACTCCCGAAGTAGGTGGCTCACGTCCGCCTCCTCGCGGAACCGATTGACGGCCTGGACGGATCCGTGGACGACGAGGACGTCGCCCGCTTCGATCGGCATATCGCTGTGCGGACCTGCGATGCCCGTCCCGCCGCGCCGTAACTGCAGGAGCCGAACGTCCGGATGCTCCGCGTCGAAGGCGTCGAACGCGGCCCCGACGGCGACCGACCCCTCGCGTACCCGCATAAACGCGAGGTAGTCCGAGAGGTCGAACTCCGAGACGCGGTCGGCGTCGGCCGGAATCCGCGCGGGCGTGAGTCGTCGTCCGACCGTCAGGAGGTAGGCGGTCCCGACGACCAGCAGCACTGCGCCGAGCCCGGTGAACTCGAAGATCCCGATCCCGTCGCGTCCGTCGATGAGCACGCGGGCGAAGTCGCTCGCGAGGATGTTCGTCGCCGTCCCGACGAGCGTGAGCGTTCCGCCGAGGATCGCCGCGTACGACAGCGGCAAGAGGAGCTTCGAGGGACTGGTGTTCGTCCGCTCGGCCAGGTCGGTGATCATCGGGATGAAGACGGCGACGACGGGCGTGTTGTTGACGAAGCCGGCGATCGGCCCGGTCGTACACACCGTCGCGACGAGCGCGCGGAACTCGCTGCCCTCGGTCAGATCCGCGAGGACGACGCCGAGCAGCTTGATCAGTCCCGTCTTCTGGATCCCCGCGCTCAGCATATACATCCCGATGATCGTGACGGTCGCCGGATTGGCGAATCCGGAGATGGCGGTCCTCGCGTCGACTCCGGTCCACGGTTCGAGGACGACCAGCGCGGCGACGATTCCGATCGCTGTGACGTCGTTGGGGGCGACCTCCGTCACGAACGCGACGAGGGCGAGGACGACCAGCCCGAACACGACGGCCACGCCGGGCACCCCGAAAGGCGGCATCTGCCTCGGAGTCTCCCGGAGCGTTCATATACGTTTCGAGGGTACTCATTCGCTCGCCGTCCATCGCGCGTCTGACCGCCACGCCCTTCTGTCTGTGAGCCGTCATAAAAACGGATGCTCGGGACGTTCATCGATCGACTGACGCACGCGGTCGACCCGGCCCGGGAAGCACTCGTCCCGATTCTCTCGGAGCCGGCAGTCCTCTTCGGTTGGGCGGTCGCCGTCGCCGCCGCGCTCGGTGCGTTGTGGTGGGACCTCCGCGAGCGAAACACCGGGCTCTCCTCGCTGATGGAAGGCATCTGGGGGCTCGTCGTCCTCTATTCGGGGCCGTTCGGGCTCGGCATCTACTGGCTGAGCGGTCGTCAACAGATGGCGCACGACTCGCTGTGGCGACGCGGCGCGCGCTCGACGGCCCACTGCTTTTCGGGCTGTGGCGCGGGCGAAGTCACGGGCGTCGTCGTGCTCGTCGGCCTCGTCGCCATCCAGAACGCGCTCGTCACTACGCTCGGCACGTTCGCGCTCGCGTACCTGTTCGGATACGCACTCACGGCCGGGCCGCTCCTGCAGGACGGCGAAGCGCTCTCGACGGCCGTCCGCGACGCGCTGTACACCGAGACGCCGAGTATCACCGTGATGGAAGTCGTCGCGATCGGGACCGACGTTCTCCTCGCCGGCGAGGCGACGATCGGCACCGCGCTATTTTGGGGCGGTCTGATCTTCTCGCTGTCGCTGGGCTTCGTCGCCGCGTATCCGGTCAACGTCGCTCTCGTCGCTGTCGGCGTCAAAGAGGGAATGAGCGACCCGACGGCTGCAAAGGGAAGCGACGCGAGCGCCGCCTGATCGGTTTCGAAACCGAACTTTTTGGCTCTCCCCACTACGGATCTAGAAGTGAAAACTGCGGTAAGTCGGGAGCCCCTACTAGCGACTGGTGAGACACGATGGAACAGCAGTACGTCACGCGGTGGTTTCTCGGCGCCCTCGTCGCCGTCGGTGCGCTCCTCCTCGTCGGGCCACTCCTGCTCGGAGTGGGCGGTAGCACGATGGGATGGGGGAGCGGAATGACCGGCGGGACGTGGGGACCGATGCACGACTCTTGGACGGGAAGCGGAATGATGGGGTCGACATCCGGGTGGTGGCTCCTCGTCGCGATAGTGTGGCGACTCCTCCTCGTCGTCGCGCTGATCGGCGGCGGATACTTCCTCTACCGCGCGGTCGCCGCGGACCGCCCCGATCCGGCGATTCGAGAACTGCGGCAGGCGTACGCTCGCGGCGACCTCTCCGAGGAGGAGTTCGAGCGCCGGCGGGATCGGCTCGAACAGGAGCAGTAGTCGGCGACCCGGGCGCTCGTCCCGACTCAGGCCGAAGCGTCGTAGCCGGCGTCGTTCACGGCGGCCACGAGGTTTGCGACGGCGGCGTCGCCCTCGACCGTCACGGCGTTCGATTCGCGATCGGCCTCGGCCGATTCGACGCCCGAAACCGACAGGAGCGTGTCTTCGACCGTCTGTTCGCAGTGTCCACAGCTCATTCCCTCGACGGTGAGCGTCTGCGTCTGGCTCATCACTCGCGTCGTTGCTCCTAGTGTGATATGTGTCTCTCGGTTTTTCTTCTTCGACCAGCGCCCGCCGCGACTTTCGAAACGAAAGCGCTCCGGCAAACGTACTTTAGCCGTCGACACGAACAGTATGTATGTCCGCGCTCGACGAGACCGACGTTCGTATCCTGGAACTGCTCGTAGAGGACGCCCGACGCCCCTACAGCGACATCGCCGAGTCGGTCGACCTCTCCCCACCGGCCGTCTCGGATCGGGTGGAACGACTGCGCGAATCGGGCGTCATCCGGCGCTTCACCGTCGACCTCGACCGCTCGCAACTCCGCGCGGGGGTGCCCGTCCTCGTGACGCTGGAACTCCCCTCCGACGTGGTCGAGACCGTCCGCGACGACGTCGTCGGTGCGGAGCCAGTCGAACACGTCTTCGTCACTGCCGAGGGCGATGTGGTGTTTCACGCGCGCCTGCGCGCCGATGCCGTGCGCGAGCAACTCGACCGCCTCGTCGACCTCTCTCGCGTCGACGACTACGAGGTGACCGTCGTCGGCGACGTCGAGTGGAGTCCGGCGCTCGGCGGCGCCGAGTTCGCGCTGTCGTGTGCAGAGTGCGGGAACACCGTCACGAGCGAGGGCCGTAGCGAGCGCTTCGACGGCGAGCGCTACCACTTCTGTTGCCCCTCCTGTCTGGCGCAGTTCCGCGAGCGCTACGAGCAGTTCGAGGCCGACGCTGCGTGACCGTCCGCCGACTGCTGACTGTCGACCGCTGACTGCTGACTGCTGACTGCTGACTGCTGACTGCTGACCGCCGACCGCTGACCGTTGGTTGCTGATCGCTGACCGATCTGACTTTGGATTCGAAGGTTTCGGCACTCGAATACCAGAGGTCTGAAAGGGACAAACGAGGTAAGAGAGGGTCCCCTAGTACTACCTAAGATGAGTACACGGACAACTCACCTCGACGTCCGAGGAATGTCCTGTGCCAACTGTTCGCAGTCGGTACAGGGAGCGTTGGACGCACTCGACGGCGTCGAGGACGCGACGGTCAACTTCGCCACCGACGAGGCGACGGTGACGTACGACCCCGAGCGGACGTCGCTCGGTGAGATATACGACGCCATCGTCGATTCCGGCTACGATCCGGTCTCGGAGACGGTTTCGATCGCAATCACGGATATGTCCTGCGCCAACTGCGCGGAGGCGAACCGGACGGCGCTGGAGTCGACGCCCGGCGTCGTCAGCGCGGACGTGAACTTCGCGACCGACGAGGCGCAGGTGGAGTTCAATCCGGGCGAGGTCACGATGGAGGACCTCTACGACGCCATCGCGGCCGCCGGCTACGCGCCGGTCCGAGAGGACGACGACGGCGGCGACGGCGACGCGGGCAGCCGTGAGGACGCCCGCGACGTGGCTCGGAAAGCCGAGATCCGTCGCCAGAAGCGACTCACGCTCTTCGGGGCCGCGCTCTCGACGCCGCTTCTGGCGATGCTGGCGCTGCACCTGTTCGCACCCGGCACCGTGCCGGAGGCGATTCCCGGAACGAGCCTTCCCTTCGGCTGGGTCGCGTTCGCGCTCGCGACGCCCGTACAGGTCATTCTCGGTCGCGAGTTCTACGAGAACAGCTACACGGCGATCGTGAAGAACGGCACGGCCAATATGGACGTGCTCATCGCGCTCGGCTCCACGACGGCGTATCTGTACTCCGTCGTCGCGTTGCTCGGCATCCTGCCGGACGCGGGGCTGTACTTCGACACCGCCGCGCTGATCCTGGTGTTCATCACGCTCGGTAACTACCTCGAAGCGCGCTCGAAGGGCCAGGCATCCGAGGCGCTCCGGTCGCTGCTCGAAATGGAAGCCGACACGGCCACGCTCGTCGACGACGACGGCACCGAGCGCGAAGTCCCGCTCGAAGACGTCGCAGTCGGCGACCGGATGAAGGTCCGTCCCGGCGAGAAGATCCCGACCGACGGCGTCGTCGTCGACGGCGAGTCCGCGGTCGACGAGTCGATGGTCACCGGCGAGTCCGTCCCCGTCTCGAAAGCGGACGGTGATGAGGTCGTCGGCTCGACCGTGAACAAGAACGGCGTGCTGGTCGTCGAGGCGACGAAAGTCGGCTCCGACACGGCGATCCAGCAGATCGTCCAGACGGTCAAGGAAGCGCAGTCGCGGCAGCCGGAGATCCAGAACTTCGCCGACCGGATCTCGGCGTATTTCGTCCCAGCTGTCATCGTCAACGCCCTGTTCTGGGCGACCGTCTGGGTGCTGTTTCCGGCGCAGTTGGCCGGCCTCGTCGAGGCGCTCCCGCTGTGGGGCGTCGTGGTCGGCGGCCCGGCCGCGGCCGGCGGCACCGTCTCGACGCTCGAATTCGCGGTCCTCGTGTTCGCGTCTGCCGTCCTGATCGCGTGTCCCTGTGCGCTCGGCTTAGCGACGCCCGCGGCGACGATGGTCGGCACTTCGATCGGCGCCCAGAACGGCGTGCTGTTCAAAGGCGGCGACATCCTCGAACGCGTCCGCGACGTCGACACCGTCGTCTTCGACAAGACCGGCACGCTGACGAAAGGCGAGATGTCGCTGACCGACGTCGTCGCGCTCGAACCCACGCCGGACGGCGGTCAACTCCGTGAGGTCGACCGCGACGAGGGTGATGCAGACGAGCCAGCGGAACCCGACGAGCGCGTCGCCCCCGAGACCGAGGTGCTTCGGCTGGCGGCCGCCGCCGAACAGCACAGCGAGCACCCGCTCGCGCAGGCGATCGTCGACGGCGCGCGCGAGCGCGGTATCGACGTCCCCGACAGCGACGACTTCGAGAACGTCCCCGGTCACGGCGTCCGTGCGACCGTCGACGGACAGACCGTCTTGGTCGGCAACCGCCGCCTCCTCGAAGACGCCGGGATCGACCCCGCGCCCGCCGAGGACGCGATGCGCCGCCTGGAGAGTGAGGGCAAGACCGCGATGCTCGTCGGGCGCGTGCCCGCCGACGCGGAAGCCGCCGCCGTCACCGGCGAGGTCCTCGGCGTCGTCGCCGACGCCGACACGGTGAAAGAGACCGCGGCCGACGCCGTCAGCGCGCTTCGAGAGCGCGGCGTCGACGTCCGGATGATCACCGGCGACAACGAGCGGACGGCCCGCGCGGTCGCCGAGCAGGTCGGCATCGACCCCGAGAACGTCCGCGCGGAGGTGCTCCCCGACGGGAAGGCCGACGCCGTCGACGCGATCCAGGCGGAGGGCCGGAAGGCGATGATGGTCGGCGACGGCGTCAACGACGCCCCGGCGCTCGCGGCCGCCTTCGTCGGCACGGCTATCGGCTCGGGCACGGACGTCGCCATCGAGGCGGCCGACGTGACGCTGATGCGTGACGACCCGACCGACGTGGTGAAAGCGATCCGGGTTTCGGAGGGGACGCTCGCGAAGATCAAGCAGAACCTCTTCTGGGCGCTCGGGTACAATACCGCGATGATCCCGCTCGCCTCGCTGGGGCTCTTGCAGCCGATTCTGGCGGCGGGCGCGATGGCGCTGTCGTCGGTGTCGGTGCTGACGAACAGCCTGCTGTTCCGTCGGTACACCCCCGATCACGACTACAGAGTGCTCGGGTTCCTGCGCGGACGGAACTGAGCATCGCCCTTTGGCTTCCTCCGACCCGCTTCTCGTTGCGGGCCGCTCTCTAGCCCCGTGCCATCGATTCACAGCGGTCGGTCGGGTGCTTCGCACAACCGAACGGATTTGACGCCGGAGTCCGAACCCGGCGCCGATGACAAAAGTCAACGTCTCCCTTCCCGCGGAGGCGGAAGCGAACGTCGCGGCGTTCATCGACGAGGTAGACGAGCGGCTCTCCTCCGAGGAGGAGATCTGCCGCGTCGTCACCGAGACGCTCGTCGATCTCCACGGGGACCGCGAGGCGTACGACCGCTGGCAGGCCGGCGAAGACATTTCGGCGGCCGAGCGCGTCCGACTCCAGGGGTACGACCCCTGCAACGCGACGCTCGAATCGGAGTACTACGCCGAGAAAGACGAGGACCGATTCCAGCGCTCGAAGTACCTCCAGTGGCTCTGGCGGCAGTTCGACGCGACGCCGATGGCCGACAACGTCGACTTCGCGCTCCGGTTCCGGCAGATGCTAGCCGACCACCTCTTCGAGGAGTGCGGCGACGACTGCCGGTTCTTCAAGGGGATCACGTTCACCTACGGGCACAACATCACTGTCGGCGACAACGTCGTCATCCACGACGACGTCCACCTCGACGACCGCGGCAAACTCACGATCGGCGACCGCGCGTCGATCTCGGACAACGTCCACCTCTACAGCCACGACCACGACGTCGTCGACCAGACCGACGTCGAGAACTACCACACGGTCGTCGACGACGACGCCCGCGTCACCTACGACGCGATGGTCCGCGCTGGCTGCCGCGTCGGCGAGAACGCCGTCGTCGGCGCGCGTTCCGTGGTCCAGGGTGACGTCCCGGACCACCACGTCGCGGCCGGCATCCCCGCCAAGAGCCTGAAGGTCAAACCCGGCTGGGAGTCCGTCGCCGACCCCGTCGAGGACACACTCCGGAACCGACAGGCCGAGCGCCGGATCGAGTACGACCTGCCCGAGGAGGTCGAGACGTTCGACGAATTCCAGCGGGAGTTGACGCCGCCGGACGCAGCCGAGTGACTCCGACCTGCGTCTGTTCGCGAGGGCGGAACTTTTGTACCCACGAACAAGACATCTAAACAATGAGGCACGGTGACGAGGGACAGCCTGCTGAATCGAACGACAGCGCGCCGAGCAGCGTCGAAGCGACACGACGTTCCATCGAGATCCTCCGCAGTCTCAAGGAAGACGGCTCCGCGAATCTGACGGAGATCGCTGACCGACTCGGCTATTCGAAGAGCACTGTCCACCGGCACCTCTCTACGCTCGAAGACGAGGGCTACGTGACGAACACCGACCACGGCTATCAGGTCGGACTGCTGTTTCTGGACTACGGCATTCACGCACAGAACGAACACGACCTCTATCAGATCGCCAAGCCCAAAGTCGACGACTTGGCGAACGAACTTGACGAGAAGGTGTGGATTATGGCTGAGGAGAACGGGTACGGGATCTTCCTGTATCACAACGCAGGCAAACAGACGGTCGAGACATACACGCGCGACGGGTACCGCGCGCGCTTGCACGCCTTCGCGGCCGGCAAGGCCGTCTTGGCGTTTATCGACCGCGAGAAGGTCGAAGACATCTTGGATCGACGCGGTCTCCCGGCCGAGACGTCCCGGACGATCACCGACCGAGCGGAACTGCTCGACGAACTCGAAGCCATCCGCGAACGGGGAGTCGCGTTCAATCGAAGCGAGTCGATCCGTGGCGTACACGCAGTAGCTGCCCCGATCATCGGTTCCGACGACGAACCGGTCGGCTCGCTCACCGTCGCCGGCCCAGCGAACCGATTGAAAGGCGAGTATCTGACCGAAGAGCTCCCAGAACTCATCCTCGGTGTCGCGAACGAGATCGAAGTCAATCTCACCTACGGCTGAGTACCTCGTCGCACTCGTTCCGCTGCCCGGAACAAACGCCGCTCTCTTTCTGTCGCTATCGTCTCTGAATCTTGATATAGTGCTCCACCCCGATATCTCCGCTTCTTTTGTAGCCCTCGCACTGCGTACCGCAATATCGGCTGATCTTTCAATATAAAATTATACAAAAGTATAATAACTTACAATAAAAAAGCAACCGCAGTATAGCGTTCTTGCAGCACGAATATCAGCTAAACAATAGTTTTATAGTATATCATCTTTTTTCATACTGATGAGGATGTCAAACGATAGCACGCACATCGATAGGCGGACGGCGCTCAAACTGACCGGCGCGTTCGCGGCCACGGGGGCGTCGGCACTCGCCGGTTGCGCCGGCGGCTCCGGCGGGTCGTCCGGGACGTCGACCGGCACGGACGCGTCGACGGGGACGAGTGAGAGTGATGCCGGAGGCTCGACGTCGGGTAGTTCCGACCCGACCACCGTTGTTCACGGCGCGACGAACGGCGGCACGACGGGGATTCTCACGACGGTGATGCAAGAGCAAGGTATCGACGAGAAACACGGACTCTTGCTCCAGCCGGAACTGTTCGCGAGCCCACCGAAGGTCCAACAGCAACTCGTGTTCAACGCGGACATCCCGACAGGATACATGGGATCGATCGTGGCGACCCGGATGCACTCGAAAGGAGAGCATCCGCAACTCATCGGCCCGTATATGCTGTATCACTCCTACATCATCACGCGCTCGGATAGCGACATCGACGCGCCCGAGGATCTTCGCGGAAAGCGCGTCAGTTTCGCGTCGACTGCCGCTGACGCTTGGCTGAAGTTCGTCGTGATGCTCGATGAGGCCCACGACGTCAAACGCGAGGAGTACGAGTTCGTACAGGCTGCGCCGCCGGCGGCACTGTCGCTGCTCGAAAAAGGGGAACTGGATGCGGTCCTCTCGTTCGAACCGCTGGTCTCGAAGGCGCTGTTGAAATACGATTTCGAGGTCGTCTTCTCTCCGCGAGAGGCCTGGCGCGAGGCCGAGAGCCTCCCGCTGACGACGGTTGACCTAGCGTGGACGAAACAGTGGTACGAGGCGAACCCGGACGCCGCGACCGGCCTCGCCAAGGCCTTCATCGAAACCCAGCAGTACCTCACCGAGAACATCGATGGTGTTGTCGAGAACTACAGCGACTCCTTCGGCCTCGAAAACCAAGAACAAAAAGACCTCGCCAAAGAGCGTCTCGTCGATATCTACCCCGCCGAGTGGGACATCGAGGCGTTCCAGGAGTCCGAAATGAAGATGGTCGAAAAAGCCCGGGACCTCGGCCTGATCGAAGCCGAACCGACCGAGAACATCTTCAACGAGGTTCTGTGAGATGTCGCTGGAGGCTTCCGATTCAGTATTCGGCCGTGGTACGCCACTCAGACGGCTGTTCCAGCGATACCAGCGCTACATTTACTACACGATCTCCGTCGTCGCCTTCCTCGCGTCGTGGGAGATCGTCGCCCGGTTCGTCGCCGCGGATCTGCTTCCGAGTGTCGTCCCGGTCGCGAACGAGATGGTCTCCATCGCGGTCAGCGGGGCGTTCGCCAACCACCTCGTCGACACCCTCGGACGAGTCGCGGTCGGCTTCTTCCTCGCGTATGGGGTCAGTATTCCACTCGGCATCGCGATGGGTCGGGATCACCGTGCGGAGTATCTCTTCGACATCCCGATCCTAATCGGTATCTCCGTGCCGGGACTGGCGGTCGCGATCGTCGCGATCATCTGGTTCGGGCTCTCGGAACTCGCCGCGTACTTCTCGGTGTTCTTCCTGGCGACGCCGATGATCGTGTTCAACTTCTGGCAGGGGACCAAGTCCATCGACGAGGACCTCATTCGGATGGGACGCTCCTTCGAGGTCTCGCGGTTGAGCCTCGTCCGCAACGTCGTTCTGCCGTCACTGCTGCCGCACCTACTTGCGGCGGCGCGCTTCGGCCTCGCGATCAGTTGGAAGATCGTTGTGATCGTCGAACTGCTCGGCCTCACCAGCGGCATCGGCTTTATGATCAATCGGCAGTTCCAGTTGTACTCCGTCGTCGGGGTCTTCGCCTGGACGTTGGAGTTCACACTCGTGATGATGGCAATCGAATTTGGCCTTCTCAAGACGATTGAAAAGCGCGTGACCAAGTGGCGCGATGACGGCCACTCCGGAGGGGCAAGAGCAGCATGACGAAAATAGAGATCGACAGCGTCGACAAGCAGTACCGGCAGATGGATGGCAACTCTCTGCAGGTGCTCGATGACGTCCGCTTCGAGACCGACGAGAACGACTTCCTCTGCATTCTCGGTCCCTCGGGCTGCGGAAAGTCGACGCTTCTCAACATCATCGCGCAACTGGAAGAACCCTCCGCGGGCTCGGTCGCGGTCGGCTCGGAGAACTCCCCGACCGACGTCTGCTTCGTCTTTCAGGAACCGCGGTTGCTCGATTGGCGCACCGTCAGACAGAACATCGAGTTCGCGCTGGACGGCAAAGGTGTCCCGAAAGACGAGTGGAACGAGCGGATCGAGACCTACCTCGAACTAGTCGGCCTTGAGGATTTCGTCGACGAGTATCCCCGGTCGCTCTCCGGCGGGATGCAACAGCGAGTCTCCATCGCCCGCGCGATGGCAGTCGAACCCGACGTGATCCTGATGGACGAGCCCTTCTCCAGCGTCGACGAGATCACAGCGCGGAACCTCCGCAGCGACCTCGTCGACATCTGGAAGGATCAGGAACGAACGATCGTCTTCGTGACGCACGACGCCATCGAGGCGACGTATCTGGCAAACCGCGTGCTCGTGATGTCACACCGCCCGTCGAGCGTTCTGGTACAGGAGGAGATCGACATCGACAGACCGCGCAGTATCGACGACCCGGAACTCGTCGAACTAGCAGAGGAGTTCGTCGGACAGCTCGAAACCCGTGCGGGGGCGACGACGTAATATGGAGGTAACGCTTCTCGGCACGGGAAGCCCGGCCCCGAACCTCAATCGCGCTGGCACCGCGCTCACCGTCAGCACCGGTGAGAAGACGTTCCTGGTCGACTGTGGCCCTCGAACGGTCTATGAACTGCTCCGCAACGGGATCGATCCGGGCTCGATCTCCGAACTTCTGTTCACCCACCATCACGTCGATCACAACGCCGCATTCCCGCACTTTGCCATCTCCTCGTGGACGGCGGGTCGAGAATCGCTGCGCGTGTACGGCCCCGACGGTACCGACGATTTGATCGAGGCGCTGTACAACGTCTACGAAGAGGATCTCGCCTACCGCCAGCAAGTAGGATACGACGCGACCGGTATCGAGGACATCGAATGGATCCCCGTCGAAGACGGCTCCCGGTTCGAGCGGGGTGACGTCGAGATCGAGGCATCCTCGGTCGAGCACTCGATCGAGACGTACGCCTATCGCTTTGAGGGACCGAACGGCGAGCGCTTGGTCTTCTCCGGCGACACTCGGAAGTCAGAGGATCTCGCAGCGTTCGCAGCGGGTGCCGACGTGCTCGTCCACGACGCGCATATGTCCCCGGTCGGTGACCCGCCGACGCCGTCGGGCGACGAACTCGTCTGGGATCGATACCTTACACCGTATCCGGAGGAGATGGCAAAAAACCTTCAAAATACGCACTGCACCCCACGGCAGGCCGGCGAGGTCGCGTCGAACGCAGGCGTCGACACGCTCGTCCTGACGCACTTCCCGCCGTACCGCGACACCGACGGGATTCGTGCAGCGGCGGCTGAGGCATTCGACGGGACCGTCATCGTCGCCTACGACGGGCTCACAATCGACGTCTCGAACGGATCGCTAACGAACGAATCACAACGGGCCACCGCGCAGGAGCAGCTATGAGCACTGACGGACACACTGTCGTCGACACCGACATCCACATCTGGGAACCAATGGAAGACCTCGTCCGGTACTTCGACGACCCCTGGAAGACGCGTCTCGAACGCGGCTGGGAAGACTTTGCGCGCCGTGCGTTCTTCCCGAAGTCCACCGGCGATCGGTTCGTCGGCGGTCGTCTCGACCGCAACGTCGCCGGGATGGACTCGTCGTATCCGGGCGAGATGCGACCCGAGGAGATCCCGGAGGCGATGGACTATCTGGGCGTGGACAAGTGTCTCGTCCTCTCGCATCTGATCTTGGCGGCCGCGCCAGCACTCGGAGGCGACGACACCAGAATGACCACGTTCGCCAGCGGCGCGACCGACTACCTGCTCGATCAGGTCGTCGATCCGAACGAGGGCATCTACACCGCAATCCCGATCCCGCTCGACGACCCTGACGACGCCGTCGACCTGATCGACCGCGTCGGCGACGAAGAGGGGATCGCCGGCGTCTATATGATCACCGGCGGGGCCGAACCCCCGCTCGGGAATCGCCAGTACGAACCGGTCTATCAGGCGGCCTCCGAGAAGGATCTCACCGTCTGCTATCACACCAGTGGTGCGGGCATCGACAACTACCACACCAAAGGCTACGAGAAACTGATCGAGACGCACACGCTCGGTTTCGTCGAGAACAACTTCGCGCAGGCGGTGAGCGTCCTCGTGCAGGGTATCCCCGAGAAGTTCCCAGAACTCGACTTCGTCTTCCTCGAAGCGGGCATCTTCTACGTGTCGCTGCTGATGAGCCGACTCGACTGTGAGTATCTCAAGCGGCCGTCGGAGGCACCACTGCTTGAACAGCGCCCAAGCGACTACATCAAAGAGTCCTTCTACTTCGGTACACAACCACTCGAAACCGAGGTAGACCCGCAGTATCTCGAATCCGTGATCGATATGATCGGCGGCGCGGGGCGGCTGATGTATGCCTCCGACTATCCTCACTGGGACTTCGATCGCCCCACTCGGATCACCGACCAGTCGTTCCTCTCGGATTCGGAGAAGCGGAAAATCCTGGGCGAAAACGCCGAGGCGGTGTTCGGCATATGAGTCGGGTCCACGTTGGCGACGCCGACTCGTTCGAGGACGGCTCGCGTGCCGTCGTGACGGTGAACGGTCACGAAGTCGCCGTCCTCAACTACGATGGGGAGTACTTCGCCATCTTGAATCGCTGTGCACACGACGGTGGGGCGCTCGACGAAGGGAAAGTTCACGAGAGACTCGTCGCCGACGTTACGGAACCGGGCGAGCGTGACGTCGAGCGGTTCTGTGACGACCCAGCCGTCACCTGTCCGCTACACGGGTGGGAGTACGATCTCGAAACCGGCGTCCACGTCGGCGATGAGAGCATCCGACTGCCGACGTTCGACGTCGTCGACGACGACGGAGAACTGTTCGTCGTTGATCCAACGACGCCCGAGTCGTAACCCGCTCTTTCTGATCGCGTTCTGTCGTAAGAGCGCCATTCGGGACTCATAGGGACGACAGCGAGCGAGCGGTTAGTACGCAACTACCGAACGAAACGAGGACGAAAATGCGCCAGCCGGGAATTGAACCCGGGCTAGTGGCTTGGGAAGCCACTGTCCTACCACTGGACCACTGGCGCGCACTGACAGTCGCTACGCGGGCCTCCACTCGAAACAGAGCCACAGGCTCGACTTAAGGATGACGGAACGGGGGGCGAGAACGGTTTCACCCCCGGCAGAAAGCCGCGCAGCGTTCTTCCCAGCCGACGGCGAGCGACCTACTTCCCGAGGTACAGATCCCGGATGCGCTCGGATTCCCGGATCGTCTCGGCGTCGGCCTCGAAGCGGTTCTCGCCCATATCGAGGACGTAGCCCCGATCGGCGACCGACAGCGCGGCGTTGACGTTCTGTTCGATCATCAGCACGGCCGTCCCGTCGTCGCGGATCCGCGCGATGTGCTCGAACGTCCGCTCGATGAGCTGTGGGGCCAACCCGGCCGACGGCTCGTCGATGAAGAGCAGATCCGGATCCGGCATCAGCGCGCGCGCCATCGCCAGCATCTGCCGCTCGCCACCCGAGAGCGTCTCGGCCGTCTGTTCGAGTCGTTCCTCCAGTCGCGGGAACAGCTCGAAGAGTTCCGCTCGCCGCGAGGCCGGATCCTCGGTGTGGATCGCGCCGATGTCGAGATTCTCCGAAACCGTGAGATTCGGGAAGACGTTCTCGGTCTGCGGGACGAACCCGACGCCGTGTTCGATCATCCGGTTCGAACGGACTTCTGAAAGGTCGGTGCCGTCGATCTCGGTCGTCCCGTCCCACAGCGGCAGGCGACCGTAGAGCGCCTTCATCAGCGTCGACTTCCCGGCCCCGTTCGGGCCGAAGACGAGGACGATCTCGTCGTCGCGGACGTCGACGTCGACGCCGTAGAGCACCTGCAGTTCGCCGTAGCCCGTCTCGATGCCACGCGCCGAGAAGAGCGCGTCGTCGATCTCCGGGACTGTTTCGAGGTCTGCGCTACTCATTCTCGAAGCCTCCCAGGTACGCTTCGACGACCCGTTCGTCTTCCTGGACGATCGACGGCGGCCCGCTCGCGAGCGTCTGGCCGTTGTGCAGGACGACGACGCGGTCGCAGTGGTTCATAACGAGGTCCATATCGTGTTCGATGAGGAGAATCGTCCGCCCGCGGTCGTTGAGTTCGTGGAGCCGATCGAGGAGGTCGTCGGCGAGTGACGGATTGACGCCGGCCATCGGTTCGTCGAGGAGGATGATCTCGGGATCTAACATCAGCACGCGTCCCAGTTCGAGCAACTTCCGCTGCCCGCCCGAGAGCCCGCTGGCGTACTCCTCGGCGAGGTGGTCGAGCGAGAGGAACTCCAGCGTGTCGTCGACGCGCTCTCGGATGTCTGCTTCCTCGGAGCCGACGGTACCAGGCTGGACGAGCGCCGAGATCGGCCGTTCGCCCGTCTGTCCGCGCGCCGCGAACGCGAGATTCTCGCGCACGCTCATCCCGCGGAAGATCTTCGGCGTCTGGAACGTCCGCCCCAGGCCGCGTTGGGCGATCCGATTCGGGGGGAGGTCCTGAACGTCCTCGCCGGCGAGGCGGACGGCCCCCGAATCGGGCGTTAGCATCCCCGTGACGCAGTTGAACAGCGTCGACTTCCCGGCCCCGTTCGGCCCGATGAGGCCGGTGACCGACTCCGCTTCGACGCCGAAGGAGGCGTGGTCGATGGCGGTCAGGCCGCCGAAACGCTTCACGACGTCGTCGACTTCGAGGAGCGGCGCGTCGGAATCGGACCCGGTCACGCCTGTGGCGGCGCCCGATTCGCTGCTGTCTCGGCTCATCAGTCTTCCTCCCCGATGGCGTCGATCTCGTTCGAATCACCGAAGACGCCTTCCGGCCGGTAGCGGATCACGAGCACGATCAACAGCCCGATGACGACGAATCGGAGGCTGGGGACGAACGAGGCGTGATCCGGAAGCGGTTCGACTGCGAGACGGAGCGCGTCGGCGGCGACCGTCGGCAGCGACGCGAGTAGGCTGTCGTAGATGTTGGTGAGAAACCGCGTCGATTCGCGGAAGCCAACGAGCAGGAACGCGCCGAACACCGCGCCGGTGTTCGAGGCGACGCCGCCGAGCAGCAGCGCCGCCCAGACGGTGAACGTCACTGCGGGGACGAACTGCTGGACGACGACGCTGCCGACGTAGTGCGCGTAGAGGCCGCCGGCGAGTCCGGCGACCGCCCCGCCGATCGCGAACGACGTGAGCTTCACGCGGATGGTGTTCTTGCCGAGCATCTGTGCGGCGTCCTCGCTCTCGCGGACGCCTTTGAGCAGGCGCCCGAACGGTGACCCCGTCAGCCGGGAGAGGACGAACGCGACGGCGACGAGCACGACGACGACGAAGACGAAGTACGTCACCGCCCACGTGTCTGCACTCATCGCGGCGCGTCCGGGTTTCGGCACGCTGTTGAGGCCGAACGAGCCGTTGGTCAGCCACGCCTCGTTTTCGAGAACGCTACCGAAGATGCCTGCGAGCGCGAACGTCGCGACCGCGAGGTAGTGGCTGCCGAGACGGACGCTCGTCGCACCGATGAGCGTCGCCAGCAAACCCCCGACGACGGCGGCGGCGACCAGACTGACCGGCAGGCCGAGCGGCATCGGGAGGTTCAGTCCGAAGACGTACTCCGCGCCGGAGACTTGCGACGGCGGCGGGACCGTCAGCAAGGCAGCCGTGTACGCGCCCGCCGCGAAGAACGCGACGTGGCCGAAGTTGATCAGTCCAGTGTAGCCGTAGTGGATGTTGAGCCCGAGCGTCAAGAGCGAGTAGATGCCCGCGATGGTGAGCACCGTGAGGAGGAACGATCCCCACCCGGGCAGCGAAAGGAGCGCCGTCGGCGTGAACGCGCCCATCAGATCTCACCTCCGGCGATGCCGTCTGGCTTGAACAGCAGCACGCCGACGAGGATGGCGAAGGCGTACGCCATCGTGTACTCCGCAGAGAGGTACGTCGTCCCGAGGCTCATCGCGACACCGACGATGATCGCGCCGAGCATCGCGCCGTACGGCCGACCGATGCCGCCCAGAAGCGTCGCGGCGAAGATGACGATGAGGTACTCGAAGCCGACCGTCGGGCGGAACGGTGCGAACAAGACGGCGTAGAGGACGCCGGCCAGCGCGCCCGCGCCCGCGGAGATGAACCACGTCCGCCGGACCACGCTGTCGGTGTCGATACCGGCGATCTCGGCGAGGTTGCGGTTCCCGCTCGTCGCCCGCATCGTCTTCCCGAGCATCGTGTACGTCAAGAGCACGTGGATGAGGAGCATCGTCGCGATCGCGACGAGGAAGACCGCCGCACGGAGCGGGGTCGTCCCGACGCCGAAGACCTCGACGGGCCGCATCAGCGGCACTGGAAGTTGCTTCGCGGAGACGCCGACGGTGGCCGTCAGCGCGTACCGGAGGATGAACGCGACGCCGATCGAGGTGATGAGCAGCGGCAGCGGCCCCCGATCGGACAACGGCTCGAAGAAGACCCGGGAGACGCCGACGCCGAACGCGCCGACGACCAGGACCGCGACGACCGTCGCGACGGGGAGCGGAAGCGAGAGGCCGAGTCCGGCCCCCGACAGGAACAACGCGAGATACGCCCCGTAGGTAAGGAACTCGCCGTACGCGAAGTTGATGAAGCGGGTCACGCCGTACGAGAGCGTCAGTCCGACCGCACCGACAGAGATGACACTGCCCTCGATCAGGCCGTAGATAAGCGTCTGAATGAACTGCGTAACGAAGGCGACCATAGCGTGGAACGAACGCTACAGTTCGCTCGGCGGAATCGTCGCCGCTTGCGTCCAGCTCCCCTCTTCGACTCGCATAATCGCGAACGGCGACCCGACGTCGCCGTCCTCGTCGAAATCGATCGGACCGACGAGGCCGCGGTAATCGAGATCCGACCCCTCCTCGATCGCCGACGCACCGTCGGTGTAGTTCGTGACGACCGCCTCCGGCGGGTTCGCGACTGTCCGAACGTTCCCCGCGACGTTCGGGGGCGTGATCTCGTCGCCGGCCGTCGCGGTGGTCTTCATCGCCAGGCCGAGCGTGTTCATCGCGTCGTAGGCGTTCCGCGCGAACAGTTTCGGCTTCGAGCCGCTGAAGTCGGTGACGCGCTGCTGGAAGGCTTCGATCCGGCCCTCCTCCTCGGCGGCCTGATACGTCGCCGACTGCAGTCCGAGGATCCCGCCCGTGACCTGCTCGGGGGCTTCCTCGAGGAAGACGTCTGTCGTCTGGTCCTGCGTGACGTACCAGTTGCCCTCGTAGCCCGCCTGATACGCTGCACGCATAATTTTGATACTGTCGTCTTTCGACCCGACGAGGACGGTGACCTCCGGTTCGGAGTTCATCACGGTCTGCACTTCGCTCTCGTAAGACGCCTTGCCGGTCTTGAAGTCGACGGCTTCGGTGACCGTTCCGCCGAACTCCTCGAAGGACTCTCGGATCGGGCTCTTGAAGGACTGGAAGACCTCCTTGTTCCCGACCATCAGCGCCATATTGGAGTAGTCGGTGACGGTGTTGTACTGCTGGTTCCGGAGGGCTTTCGCGATCGCCCGCCCGCCGAGCGCGTCCGATGGCACCGTCCGGAAGACGTACTCGCCGCCGCGGTCGTCGAGGGACGTCGTCCCCGCCGTCGGCGTCACGATCGGAACCTGGTTCTCCTGGAAGAGATCGAACACGGCGGACATCGTGATCGACGTCGGACCGATGATGCCGGCCACGTTCTCGACGTTGATCAGCTTCTTCGCCGCCGAGAGCGACGCCGAGGGCGATCCCTCGGTGTCGGCCTGCACGAGCGTCACGTCGCGGCCGCCGATACCGCCCTGCTCGTTGATCTCCTGGGCGATCATCCGCGTCACCGGCAGCACGTTCTCGCCGACCCACGCGTACTCGCCAGAGAACGGCAGCAGCACGCCGATCGGGATCGCGTCGCCGCCGCTTCCGCCGTCGCCACCGCTGGTCGTCGTCTCGTCTCCACCCGTGGCGGTGGTCCCCTCACCGGATTCGGTGGTGCTTCCCGATCCCGAGCCACCAGAACAGCCCGCAAGACCGGCAACCGCTGCTGTCCCTGCCCCAACTAAGAATTCGCGTCTCTGCTTCACGCGACACACTCGACGAGTATTTGTAATAAATGTATATGGGATGGTATCGGTTTTCACCCCGCTGCTAGAATGACATACGTACTCACAACTATCTGCACCCCGATCTCATAGTGATTACTCTCACTGTTTACCGGCGAGCGCCACTCCCGGTAGTGTTGGTCGGCGGTAAGAGACGAGAGTAATCATTATCAGGCCCCGGGCAGGTCGTCGCCGAGCCCCCGTTCGAGGTTGACGGCGACGTTCTTCGTCTGAAGGTACGAGTCGAGCGCTTCGAACCCCTTCTCGCGACCGATGCCCGATTTCTTGTACCCGCCGAAGGGCGTCTGATTCGTGTCGCCGAACCACTTGTTGACGTAGACGTTACCGGCCTGGAGCCGCTGGGCGTCGCGGTGAGCGCGGCGGACGTCGTTCGTGAATATCCCCGCTGTGAGTCCGTACTCGACGTCGTTGGCGATCTCGATTGGTTCCTCGTCGTCGCCGAACGGTACGACGACCAACACCGGACCGAAGATCTCCTCTTGGGCGACGACCATCTCGTTGTCGACGTCGACGAACACCGTCGGCTCGACGAAGTTGCCCTCGCGGTCGGGCACGCCGCCGCCAGCCGCGACGGTCGCACCCTCCTCGCGGCCCTGTTCGATGTACTCACACACCCGATCCCGGTGCGCCGCGCTGTTGAGCGGCCCCATATCGGGATCGTCCCGTCCGGGACCGAGTTCGTAGGCGTCCGCGATATCGGTGATCTGCTCGACGAACTCATCGTACACGTCCTCGTGGACGAGCGCCCGGTCGGCCGCCGAACAGACCTGCCCCGCGTTCGTGAAGATCGCCGTCGCGATCCAGCCGACCGCCTCCTCGACGTCGGCGTCGGGGTAGACGATCGCGGGATTCTTCCCGCCGAGTTCGAGCGTGACGGGCGTGACGTTCTCGGCCGCCGAGCGCATCACCGCTTGCCCAGTAGGGACACTGCCGGTGAAGGTGATCGTGTCGACGCCCTCGTGGGCGGTGAGCGCTTCGCCCGGTTCGCCGCCACCGGCGACGACGTTCACCGCGCCTTCGGGGATTCCGGCCTCATAGCAGAGCTTTGCGAGGTGGAACGCCGACAGCGGCGTCGTCGGAGCCGGCTTGACGACGGTCGCGTTGCCGGCGACGAGTGCGGGCGCGACGCCCCGCGCGAACAGATTCCCCGGGAAGTTCCAGGGCACGATCTGCGCGGAGACGCCGTATGGCTCTCTGACGGTGTAGTCGACCTGCCCGGTGCCGACCGGAATCGACTCGCCCTCCAGTTTGTCGGCCGCGCCGGCGTAGTACTCGAAGTACCGCGCCGCACCCTCGAAGTCGGACTTCGCCTGCGAGAGCGGCTTCCCCTGATCGAGCGATTCGATCGCCGCGAGTTCGTCTTTGTGCTCTCGGATCAACTCTGCGACCCGGTGGACGCGCTGTCCGCGCGTCACGGGGTCGGTGTCGCGCCACTCGGGAAACGCCTCCCGGGCGGCCGCCACCGCGGCGTCGACGTCGGCTGCCGTCCCCGCGGCGACCGCCGTGATCGGCTCGTTCGTCGCTGGATCGGTGGTCTCGACGTACTCGCCCGCCGCGGGCTCGGTCCACTCCCCGCCGACGAGGTGCGGGTACCGCTCTCGAACGTCTGGCTCTCGCATACCTCCTGGTCGTCGATGGCCCGTGTCAATGTTTGGATCGAGACGGGGACGCGCCGACGACCGGACCGGACACAGGGGAAACGTTCATACCCCGACGGCTTCGCCAGCAACTATGGACTTTCAGGGTCGAGCGGTCGCTGTCACTGGCGCCGGCTCGGGGATGGGCGAACGAATCGCGCACCGATTCGCTGAACACGGCGCGGCCGTCGCCGTCGTCGATATCGACGCCGACGCGGCCGCAGCGACGGCCGAGACGATCGAAGCCGAAACACCTGCCGAGGCCGTCGCGATCACCGCGGACGTCTCCGACGCCGACGACGTCGCGGGATTCATCGCGCGGACGGTCGAGGAGTTCGGATCGATCGACGTGCTCCACAACAACGCGGGCATCCCACAGGAGGCGACGCCCGTCGAGGAGGTGACGGAAGCCACCTGGGACCGGATTCAGGATGTGAACCTCAAGAGCGCCTTCCTCGGCGCGAAGTACGCCGTTCCGCGGATGCGCGAACAGGGCGGCGGCGTCATTCTCAACACCGCGTCGACGGCCGGCATCCGCCCGCGGACGGGCCTCTCGGCCTACGCGGCCTCGAAGGGCGGGATGATCACGCTCACGAAACAACTCGCCTTCGAACTGGCGGACGACGACATCCGGGTAAACGCCATCTGCCCGGTCGCCACCGACACCGGGATGCTGCCGCAGTTCGCCGGCGACGACCTCTCCGTCGAGGGGATGGCCGAGACAATCCCGCTGGGCCGCCTCGCCGAACCGGACGACGTCGCCGACGCCGCGGTCTTCCTCGCAAGCGGAAACGCCCAGATGATCACCGGCACGGCGCTGGAAGTCGACGGCGGTCGCGACATCTGATAGGGATTCTCGTCACTGTTCGGAGATTCTCGCCGTACCGTCCGGCGAGAAATCTATGAGAACTCACGATAATCCCTATGACTCTCGGGCTGAGGTCGACGACTACTCTTCGCGGAAATCCCCTGGGAACTGAACGGACGGCCACTTATCTCCCACGACGGGTGAGTATTAGTGTCCTCAGTCGGTATCCTTCTCTGATGACTACGGACGATTCGGTCCTCACAGAGGACGCACCGCTCGATCTTCGGCTCTCGGAACCCGAACTGGAACGGACGGCCGACCACCTCCAGTCGTTCATCCGCGACGTCGTCGACGGGGCCGGTGCCGAGGGTGCGGTCCTCGGCCTCTCGGGCGGCATCGACAGCACGACCGTGGCGTATCTGGCGGTCGAAGCGCTGGGCGCCGAGAACGTTCACGGCCTCGTGATGCCGAGTGTGGTGAACACCGAAGACAATATGAGCGACGCCGAGTGGCTCGCGCAGGAACTCGAAATCCCCTACGACGTCGTCGAGATCCAGCCGATCGCGGAGACGTTCTTCGATACATTTCCCGAGGCTGCCGACGATCGGATGGCCGCCGGCAACGTCTACGTCCGCGTTCGTGGCGTGCTGAACTACTTCGTCGCCAACCACGAGAGCAAGGTCGTCCTCGGGACCGGCAACCGCTCGGAGGCGCTGACGGGCTACTTCACGAAGTACGGCGATCAGGCGGTCGACTGCAACCCGATCGGCAACCTCTACAAACAGCAGGTGCGCCAGCTCGCGGACTTCCTGGGCGCGCCGGAGGAACTGGTGATGAAGACGCCCTCCGCCGAGATGTGGTCCGGTCAGACCGACGAGGAAGAGATGGGGCTGGACTACGACACGCTCGATGCGGTCCTCGCTCTCCACGTCGACGGCCCGCTCTCGGTGGCGGCGACCGTCCGCGAACTGGACGTCACCGAAGCGCAGATCGAGCGGGTCGTCGACCTCTACGAGGGCAGCGCCCACAAGCGCTCGATGCCGCCGGCTCCCGAGCCGTTACACCGCTGAGCCGCCGTTCGCCCGTGTTGGTCCCACAATCTCTCTTCTGACCGCGAGCCTTTTACCCGAACGCGGTCGATCTGTCGCACGATGCGACTCGGTATCCTCGGGACGCTGCAACTGGCGGCGACGCTGATCTTCGCCGCACCGGTCGGGATCTTCGGACTCACTCGACTGACGGAGGGCGACATCGCCCTCGGCGCCGGCGCGGTAGCCATCGCTGTCGCGATGGTCGTCCTCCCGCAGTACCTTACGACACCCGGTGATATCCCGGTAAAAATCGGCGAACGCGTCTTCGGCGCGGTCGTGAAGGCGCCGGACGACGACGAGGACACACCCTGATTTCTGGGCCGATTACGCCCGCGGCGAAAACGAGTGCGAGTCGTCGCCGAGGCGTTCGTACCCAGATTCGGTCACGACGACCAGCGCGCTCAGCCGGACGCAGCCCTGTTCGGGATCGGCCACGCCGGGCGCAACAGCGATTACCATTCCCGCGTCGAGTGCTGTGCCGCCGCGGAGGGGCGGCGACTCGCGCCGCGAGAGTCCGACGCCGTATCCGACGTCGAGCGGCCCGTCCGGGAGTTCGACCCCGGCCGTCGGGTCGAAGCCGAACGCAGCCAGTTCCGCGTCGGCTTCGCGGGCGACGTCCCCGGCATCGGCACCGGCTTCGATCTCTGCTAGTCCGGCGTCGAGTGCCGACTCGACGGCCACGTACGCGCGGCGGTCCCAGCCGCCGTCGCTGTCGACGACGACCGTCCGCGTGAGCGCGCCGTGATAGCCGTGGGGTCCGCGCGGCGCGACCTCGATCCGGATCGGCTCGTTCGCTCTGATCGGGACGGATTCGCGGGTCCCTCCGTCGGCGGCCGAGCGATGTGCCCCGACGGCGACGACGGTGTTTCCGGCGTCACTGACACCGTTTCGGGCCAGTTCGGCGTTTACCTCTCGCGTCAGCCGATCGATCGTGAGCGGTGCGTCCTGCCAGCGGAGTTCGTGCCCCCCGCCGTCTCCCGCGTCTGCGTCTGCCGCCGCGTCCGCCGCCGCGAGAACTCCCTCGGCGTGACGCACCGCCGCGACTGCCGCCGCTTGGGCGCCCCGGATCGCGTCGATCTCGCTGTCGGCCTTGGCCCGTCGGGCGTCCGCGACCGCCGTCGTCGACTGCAACTCGTAGCCCGCGCGTTCCAGATAGACGGCGGCATCGTGCGGGATCGTCGGTGGGACGAGAACGAGCGGCGGTTCGGCGCCGCCTGCGGCTCCTGCTTCCGAGTGGTCGAGTATCGCGGCGGCGCGATCGCCTGCGGGGTCGCCGGCGCGCTCAGTCGCGACGCGGCCGTCGAACTGCCGGGCCGCTTTCGTCTCGAACCCGGCGGGTACACAGAGCACGCTTTCGCGCGTTGCTCCCGCCGTTCGGACGAACGCGTACTCGCGCTCCGGCCCGTCGAAGCGCGTCAGATATCTGAGATCGTCGTCACGCCGGCCGCCGACGGCGACGAAGCCGACCGCGTCGGCCGCTTCGAGCGCGTCGTCGAGGAACGACCAGTCGGTCCGGATCGACCCCGATTCGGAGCCCTCGTGGGACACGCTCGGTCAGGCGTCCGGCTCGGGTGCCGGAACTTCGCCTTCCTGGGCGTCGGCCAGCAGTTCCTCGACTGACTCGTCGCGGATCTCGTTGTGCAGCAGCACGCTCACCGGAAGCGTCGGCGCGCCGCTGACGAGGTTTTCGAGGATGATGAGACGCTCGCGCGCACGGGACATCCCGACGTAGAACACCCGGCGCTCGTTGTCGGTGAGGATCGGGACGGGATCGGTGCTGGCGGTGAACTCCTCGACGGCGTCGACTTCGTCGTCCCCGACCGAGGCGGCCATCTGTTCGACGACCTTCTCGGTGAGGTCGGTCGCGACGAAGACGTGGTCCGCCTCGCGACCCTTCGCGGAGTGGATCGTGCCGATGCGGACGCGGTCGGGGTCCATCCCGCGGTACTCGCCCGCGAAGTACGCCTCGACGGAGTTGCGCTGGAAGGAGGTGACCTTCCGGAGCATGTCGCCCGCGGAGGCCCCGTCGGGGGCGAACGGCGCGAACTCGGTGATCACGTCGGGATCGACCGAGAGGTCGGTGAGGTCGTCGACGCCGGCGTCCTCCTGTAACTCGTCGATGCGGTCGAAGAGGTCGTCACGGTCGTTGCTGCCGAACGCCGAGTCCTGCAGCATATCCGCGAGCCGCCGCGCCTGCAGTCCGTCGAGCGCCTCCTCGCGTTCGAGGCGCTCGATCCCGCGAACGTACTGCGTCAGCCGATCGGTCCACATCCGCTGGTCGGTGAGCGCCGAGAAGGGCATCCCGAGCGGCAGGAACTCGTCGATGAACTGGAACAGCTGATAGCGGGCGCGGAACAGCACCATCACCGTCTCGTCGTCGTCGCCCTGCTCGATCGTGTAGCGGACGTTCCGCGCGAGATCCAGCATCGACGGGGATTCGATCCCCTCGACGACGCCGCCCTCCTTGCGCGGCCGGAGGTCCTTCTCCTGGCGTTTGTCGATGTGGCGGATCTCCTGATTGACGACGTTGAGGACCTGCGAGGGAAGCCGATAGGAGTTCGGCAGGACCTCGTCCTCGTCGCGCTCGGCGTCGAGCAGGAGATTCGGGTCCGCGCCCTGCCAGGCGTAGACGACCTGGTCGTCGTCGCCGGCGATGAGGACGCGCTCCATATGGGGCTTCCACTCCTGATACACGTCGTACTGCAGCGTCGTGATGTCCTGGAACTCGTCGATGACGAGGTAGTCGACGTGGGGGACGAGCGAGCGCTGCTTCACGCGCTCGAGCATATCCGCGAAGCCGACGAGACCGTGTTCGCCCTTGTAGCTCCGCCACGCGCGGATCACTTCGGGGACGTCGATCCGGTCGTCGTCGGAGGGCCACGTCGGAGTGTACTTGTTGCCCTCCTGGGCGTTCGGGTCGACCTCGGGCGGCAGCCGGACTTCCTCGACGTTCCACTGGAAGGGGACGTCGTACCAGTCCGAGACGTCTCGGCGGGTGCGCTGGAGCCACTGGCTCGTCGCGATGATCTTGTTACCGATCGTCGTCGAGCGGGCGGTCCGTCGGCCGGCGCCGCCGTACTCGTCTTCGAATTCGACGCCGTACTCCTCACAGAACTCCTTTTTGTCGCTCTCGCCGACGACGTCGTTCCGGGAGAGATCCAGCAGTTCGTACGCTTTCGCGTGCATCGTCGCGACGTTGCCCTTCAGCGCCCGTGGGGAGATGTCGAGCCGCTCTGCGAGCCGCTCGCGAACCTCTGCGGCGGCCGCCCGCGTGTAGGAGACGACGAGTATGTCCCGGATCGTGACGTCGTCTTGATCCAGCAGCTCGTCGACCCGATCGAGCAGGGCCGTCGTCTTCCCGCTTCCGGGGCCACCGAACAATCGGGTGACCGTCGCGTCGGAGTCGCTCATTGAAGGCGTTCACGCGCTTGCGCGTGATAAAGTACCTGTTTCGAGAATGAAGTTCGAGACGCCGATTCGCGCGTTCGTGCGGGCCGTCCTACGTGCGCGGATCCCACCCGCAGACGGCGCAGTCGGTCGCGCTGGCGTCGTGAAGTGCACCACACTCCGGACACTGCTTCTTGTTATACGACGTCTCCCAGTCTACTGTCTCGGTCTCGTGACCGCGGTCGTCGAGGAACTGGTCGAACAGAGCGTCGTCGGAAGTCGGTGCTGAGGCCATACACGATATGGTATGTCGTACCAATACTTAGTCCTACTGCCGAGTACAGAGTCGTGAGGATCGGTCGTGATTCTGGCGATCGGCTGCCGAAACAGTGTTCGGTAGAGCGCAGTCGCTCAGTCGGCGGTCGTCACCTCAGACGGAATCGAGGTCGTAGAGCGCGCCGTACTTCTCGGTGACGTAGTCGACGAACGCCTCCGCAGTGAACGCTGATCCGGTCGCCCGCTCGACGAGTTCGTTCGTCTCGTAGCGCGCGCCGTGGCGGTGGACGTTCTCGGTCAGCCACTCGTGCAGCGCGTCGAAGTCGCGGGCAGTGATCTCCTCCTCCAGATCGTCGATGTCGTCCGCGGCGGCCGCGTACAACTGGGCGGCCATCGCCGACCCCAGCGAGTACGTCGGGAAGTATCCGAAGTTGCCGTGGCTCCAGTGGATGTCCTGGAGACAGCCCTCACTGTCGGTGTCGGGGCGGACGCCGAGGTACTCCTCGTACTTGTCGTTCCAGACTTCCGGCACTTCGTCGACGTCGATGTCGCCGGCGATCAGCGCGCGCTCGATCTCGAAGCGGATGATGATGTGCAGGTGGTAGGTGAGTTCGTCCGCCTCGACGCGGATGAGGTTGTCCTCGTAGACCTGGTTTGCGGCCTCGTAGGCCTCTCGGGGGGTCACCTCGGAAGCCTTCGGGAAGTGCTCGGCGAACGTGGGCAGGAAGCCCTCCCAGAACGCCTGCGAGCGCCCGACGTGATTCTCCCAGAGGCGCGACTGGGACTCGTGGACCGAGAGGTCCCGATCCTCGCCGAGCGGGCTCGCGTAGTGCTCGTCGGGCAGGCCGAGCGTGTAGGTCGCGTGCCCGAACTCGTGGATCGTCGAGGTGAGCGAGCCGAGCGGGTCGGGCTCGTCGAAGCGGGTCGTCACCCGCGCGTCGAACGTCGTGCCCGTGGAGAACGGGTGCGGCGCGGTGTCGAGGCGGCCCCGGTCCCAGGGATAGCCGAGCGTCGAGAGCACGTCCCGACAGAGGTCCTCCTGCTCGCCGGCGGGATACTCGCCGAGCGAGGTGAACGCGTCCGTCGCCAGTTCGGCCTCGGACTCCCTGATCTCCTCGATCATCGGCACGAGCGTCTCCCGGAGCGTTTCGAGGATCGACTCCGCGCGCTCCAAGGAAAGACACGGCTCGAAGTCCTCGAAGAGCACCTCGTAGGCGTCGCGGTCCGGATCGATGTGCGCCGCGTACTCGCGTTTGAGTTCGACGTGCTTCCGCAGGTAGGGGGCGAACGCCTCGAAGTCGTCTTCGGCTTTCGCTTCCTTCCACGCCGGCAGCGCCTCCGACGCAGTCGTCGAAATTTCCTCGACCAGTTCGGACGGAACGGCGACTGCGCGCTCGTACTCGCGACGGATCTCGCGGACGACGGCCGCCTGTTCGTCGCTCAGTTCCGTCGCTTCGAGCTCGTCGAGCGCGTCGCCGACGGCGTCGTCTGTGAGGAGGTCGTGCGACAGCGACGACAGCGTCGAGAGCTGCTGTGACCGCGCCGGCGTCCCCGCGTCGGGCATCATCACCTGCTGGTCCCACGAGAGGATGCCGCTCGCGTTGCGGACGTTCGCCACGCGTCGGTACTCTTCGAGCAGCGTCTCGTAGGCGTCCGGTGCGCTCTCGTCGTCTCGCTCAGACTCCGAAGCCGCCTCGGGTGCGTCTGTCGCCATCGTCGTGACTGTGGACGCGAGTGCGTATCAACCCGACGCCTCTCTTTTCTGTCACCTGCTCGGCCACCGCTCGGCGAGGCTCTGATACAGTCGCCGACACCGCGCCAGCGCCTCGACCGAGACGCTCTCGTTCGCCGTGTGCGCTTCGCCGGGCTCTGACGCCCCGGCGACGACACAGGTCGTCCCCGCGGCCGCGAGCCACCCCGCGTCGGTCGCGTGCGGTTTGGTCACGCGTTCGGGCGTCGCTGTCTGCGCGGCGTCGGCCGCAGCGAGCGCGGCGTCGGCGAACGCGGCCTCGTCGCACGCCATCGGCGGGAGATCCTGATCGATGGCCCACTCGACGCCGTCGATCTCCTCGACTCGCTCCAGGTGCGCCCGCTCGCTCGGGACGGTGCGCTCGTCGACTGTCACCGTACAGGTCTCGGGGACGACGTTCCACGCCGATCCGCCGTCGATCTCGGTGACGACGACGCTTCCCGTGAGTGTTCGGCCGAGGACCGTCGCGTCGGGCGCGTCGAGGCCGCGGACGGTACTGACGGCGTCGCAGGCGCGGTAGACCGCGTTCTCACCAGTCCCGGGTTCACTCGCGTGCGCAGCGGCCCCGCGTGCGGTGATCGTCGATCCGCGCCGCCCGCGATGGGCGACGACGATATCCGTCTGGTCTTCGCCCGCGTAGTTCGTCGATCCCTCACCGACCACGGCGTAGTCGGGCGCGAAGCCGTCCTCGATGGCGGCGCGCGCGCCCACGCCGCCCTGTTCCTCCCCGACGAACGAGGCGAAGACGAGTTCACCAGCGGGGTCGGCGTCGCGGAACGCGAGCATTGCGGCCGCCAGCGACCCCTTCATATCGGCCGTGCCGCGGCCGTAGAGACGCCCGTCTCGTTCGCCGACGGCGTACTTCGTGTCGCCTTTCTCGGTGGTCCCGCTGCTCGCGACCTGCGACGCGTCGGGTTCGACGACGTCGTGGTGGCCGACCAGCGCCAGCGACGTCGCGCCCGTGCCCCGGCGGGCGACGACGTTGCCGTGTCGATCGCGCGTCACGTCCGCGTCGGTCTCGGTTCGCAGCCACTTCTCGATGGCGTCGCCTGCGGCGGTCTCGTCCTCGTAGCTCGGGATGGAAACGAGCCGTCGCGTCAGCGCTACTACCTCCGTCCGATTCTCGCTCACACGCGGAGGTTCCGCCCCATCGTAGAAAAGTCTCGGGAGCACGTCTCGGCGTTCCCCTCACGTTGCGGCCGCGGCTTCTCGCCGCGGTCTCGGGCTCCCCGTAGCCTTACGGTCTCCGTGATCTCACGCCTCGACGGCGAGTTCCTCGAAGAACGCGAGGTCGTGGATCCGACTGTCGTTGGTCAGTTCGGGGTGGAACGCGGTGCCGACGACCGGGCCGTCGCGGACGGCGACCGGCCGGCCCTCCCACTCGGCGAGCACCTCGACGCCCTCGCCGACCTCGTCGATGGCGGGCGCGCGGATGAACACGGCGGGGAACGGGTCGTCGAACCCGGCGACGTCGAGCGGGGCCTCGAAACTGTCGACCTGCCGACCGAACGCGTTGCGGTCGACAGTCACGTCAAGCAGGTCGAGCGTGTCGACGCGCTCGTCGTTGGCGTCGCTGGAGGCGACGATGAGTCCCGCACACGTCGCCAGTATGGGCTTGCCGGCCGCGACGTGCTCGCGGATCTCCTCGTCGATGCCCTCGCTCGCGAGCAGTCGTGAGATGGCCGTCGACTCCCCGCCGGGCAGCAGCAAGACGTCGCAGTCGGCCACGTGACCGGACTGCCTGATCTCGATCACGTCGACTTCCTCCTCGTGGGCTGCGCCGGCGCGCCGGATGGCCGCCGCGTGCTCAGAGACGTCGCCCTGGACGGCGACGACACCCGCTCGTAACATAGCTGTGCGTCGGAGTCGAATCGACAAAAAGCGTCCGTTGTTCCTCGTCGTCTCGGGTCGGTGCGTGGAGTCGCTGTACGGCGTCGCCCGCCGGTCGTGCGTCGCCGTGCGTCGCGCCGAGAGTTAGATCGCGACGGCGTTCAGGACGAGGACGCCGACGCCGAAGAGGAGTCCAAACGCGAAGACGGTCTTCGGATCGATGCGGATGGCGTTGCGGTCCTCGGCGTCGAAGTATCGAACGAGCCCCGCACTCGACATCAGGCCGCCGCTGTTCTGGCCGCTGCTCATACCTGTAGGTCGGCGGTCCCTCGCCTAAACGTTTCGGATCCGCGAGCGGTCTCGACGGAGTCGTGGCCGTATCGAGACCGCCACTTGCGGTCGCATATGATGGTGACGGCGGGGCGGTGGAAACGCTTATGCGAGGCCCCGCGCAACTTCGCTACGCACACGATGACCGTCCGAGTACTCGATTTTTACGCCGATTGGTGCGGCCCGTGCAAGAAGCAGGATCCCATCTTAGAGGACCTCGAAGCCGAATACGGTGACGTCGACTTCCAGAAGATCGACGTCGACGAGGAGCAGGACCTCGCTAATCAGTACCAGGTCCGTTCGCTGCCGACGGTCGTCGTCGAGCAGGACGGCGACATCGTCGACCGGTTCGTCGGCTTCACACAGCGCGAAGACATCGAGGCCGCGCTGCAGCAGGCTGCTCGGCCCGCCGGCGCGTAACGCAGTCTCATAGGAATTATCGTAACTGTTCGGCGATTTTCGCCGTACCGTCCGGCGAGACATCTATGGAGGCGTACGATAATCCCTATCAGTTCCAACCGCCAGGCTAATCGGCCTGCTGTCGCTGATCCGCGCTTCTCGCTCCAGTTTTTCACCGGGATAGCCCGAGATTCTCGTCGCGTGTCTCGCAAGCATTATACTTCCCCGTCTGGTAGCCTGCCTTATGCCAAAGAACGAGGCCGCAGTGAAACGAGAACTGGAAAAGCAGATCTGTATGCGCTGTAACGCACGCAACCCGAAGCGAGCAGAGCAGTGCCGCAAGTGCGGCTACAAGAACCTTCGACCCAAGTCGAAGGAACGCCGCGCCGCGTAGTTACTCTTCGGGATACTTCGGTTCTCGGCGCTCCGCTCGTTCGAGCGCCCGCGCTATCACCTCGCGTACAGCGTCTTCGCTGTCCGGATCGGCGCGGTACACGTCGCCGTGGCCGGCGTACAGTTCCTCGACAGTTTCCGGCATCCGATCGAGCAGCGTTCCGAGGCTCTCGATGAGGCGCTCGCGCGACTGCCCTCGCATATCCGTCCGGCCGAAACTCCCGTCGTCGAACGCGCCGTCGTTGTAGACGACGACGTCGCCGCTGAAGATGCGCGTCTCCCCGACGAGCGAGACGTGGTCGTCGGCGTGGCCGGGCGTGTAGACGACCTCGTAAGACTCCCCACAGAGTTCCCGTACCTCGCCGTCGGTTAGCCCGCCCGTCCGTCGCGGGTGGTCGCCGTAGGCGTACAGGTCGGCGTCGAAGCGGTCGAGCACCGCGTCGAGTTCGGCGACGTGATCGCCGTGCTGGTGGGTGAGATAGACCGCGTCGAGGTCGTCGACGTACTCCGCGATGACGTCTTCGACGCCCGGCATCGTCCCGGCGTCGACGAGCACGGGGCGCTCGCAGTCCAGCAGATAGGCGTTACACGTGAACTCCGTCGCGTTCTCGGTGACCGTGTGAATCTCCATACGCGAGGGTTCTACGGCGGCGACGAAAAACCTCCGGGCCGCTCTCTGCTCCGCCGCCGTCTCGGGGCCCGTACTCGTCGCCTTCGAGCTCACTACTCGACTGAAAACGGCGACCCGAAACCTGCGTGTGTTTTTTGTCGTTCTGTTTCGTACATCTTCGTGTATGGGATTTGGGAGCTACGACGAGTCCGAACAGGAAAATCAGGACTTCGACACCGATCTCGACGACGACGACGGGGTCGCGACCTCCCAGGCCGACCACGGGGGCGACGTCGAGTTCGAGATTGGGGCGTCGAACGACGAACTCCTGGACCGACTCAAAGACATCAAAGAGGAGTAGGGCCGCGGTGATCCCGGCGTACCGGCCACGGGAGCGACGACCGACCACCGGTGCGACGATGGGGGGTGATCCGGACACGCATCGATCTCTCGACGCGACACCGAACTGCTGTTCTGCCAGACGCATCGCTCTGCAACCGACCGCCGTGCGGGCCTTCGATCCGAGACTCGCCGCGTACGAACCCGCGATGGTGGTGGTGCCTGGGTGGTGAAACCCGGCACGCGCGCACTCGGCATCGCGGAGTCGACCGACGAGAGGAGCGGCCGCTGTACGTTCTGCGGCGCAGTCGTGCGCGCTGACCGCGCTGCCGACGGTTTCGCGTTCGCGACGGCCACCGTCGGCGGCCTCGACGCCACCGACGCCGTCTGTGCACTTCTCGACCGACTGGCTCGGCAGGACCTCCAGTATCTGCTGGTGTCGGGCGTCGCGCCCGCGTGGTTCAACCTCCTCGACCTCGATCGGATCGCCGCGGCCGCCGACCGGCCGGTGCTGTCGGTCTCCTACGAGGATAGTCCGGGGCTCGAACCGGCACTCAGAGAACAGTTCGACGGCGACGCGCTCGATTCGCGGCTGGCGATCTACGATCGACTACCACCGCGGCGTCGCCTGCGCGTGAACGACGAGACGGTCTTCGTGCGGAGCGTCGGCGTCGACGACGACGAGGCCGCTCGCGTCGTTCGCGCGTACACGCCCGCCGGTGGCCGGCCCGAACCGGTCCGGGTCGCCCGCCTCGCGGCGCGTGGCGCGCGGGCGTGGCGCGACGACGACGCAGACCGCTGACCCTGGCGCACTTCGGGGCGTCTGCGCCGGTCACCAGACGACCCGGACCGTCACGAGTAAGTCACGCCCGCACGCCTCTCCGGTATGACCAGCGCGGACGACGGAACGATGGAGGGACTCGCCGTCACCTCCTGTGAACGCTGTCCCGAACTCGTCGAGTCGCGGTCCCAGATCGTCAACGGCACCGGCCCGGAGGACGCCGACCTGGTGTTTCTCGGCGAGGCACCGGGGGCGAACGAGGACGACCAGGGCGAACCGTTCGTCGGGCGCTCGGGCAGCGTGCTGGACGAGGCGCTCCGCGATGCCGGACTCGCTCGCACGGACGTCCGAATCACGAACTGCGTTCGCTGTCGCCCGCCGGAGAACCGGAATCCGACGAGTGCCGAACTCGCGAACTGCCGGGGCTATCTCCAGCGCGAACTCGCGCTTATCGACCCCGAACTCGTCGTGACACTCGGAAAGGTGCCCTCCGAGCACCTGCTGGACCGCTCGGTCGCGGTGACGAAGGAGGCCGGCGACGTCGTCGACGTCAGACTCGGCGAGCGGTCGTATCGCGCGGTCGTCTCGGTCCATCCGGCGGCGACGCTCTACGACGGGAGTCAGCGCGAGACGTTCTTCGAGACCATCGCGCACGCCGCCGACCTCGCGGGCGTCGCGACCGACGGCAGCGGCCAGTCGAGTCTCGGCGACTTCTGATAGCCGAAAAGAGACGCCGAACGCTGATTCAGCGGCGTCGTTCTAGCGGTCCGTCGACGTGCCGAGCCACTTGCTGCTGTCGGTGAGGTCCCGCAGCGAATCCAGGAAGCTCTTGGAGTCGTGTTCGGAGGGGCGCAGTCGGGCGCGAAGTCGCGAGGAGAGCAGTTCGATCGAGAGGACGAGAGCGAGCAGCGTCACTAGCCCCGCTCCGGCGCGGTAGGAGTTGAACAGATTCAGATTCTGCTGGATGTACTGCCCGAGCCCGCCGGCGCCGACGACGCCGAGCGAGATGGCGATCCGCGTGTTGATCTCCAGGATGTAGAGCGTCCACGCGACGAACGACGTCGACACCTGCGAGAGCATCCCGAAGTTGATCACCTGGAGGCGGGAGGCGCCGGTCGAGGAGACGGCCTCGATCGGCCCCTCTTCGATCTCTTCGAGTTCGTCCGTGAACAGCCGACCGAGGTTGCCGACGGTGTCGGTCGCGACCGCGAGCATCGCCGTCAGCGGCGAGAGCGGCACGAGCGCGGCGTAGATGAACACCCACACGAGCGCCGGGATCGCCCGGATCGTCGACATCACGCCGCGGAAGAGGAAGTTGAAGGGGAACGGCGTGACGCGCTCGGAGCCGAACACGCCGAAGAACAGGGCGAACGGGAATCCCAGAATCGTCCCGACGATGCCGATCGCGAGCGTCATCACGACTGCGGAGACGATGAGGCTGCTCCGGAGCGACCCGACAGTGTCGACGACCGTCATCGGCCGCGCGAGCGTCGCGAGAATCGCCCCGAGCCCCCCGATCTCGTTCTCCTGGGTGTAGAACGTCAGATCGACGAAGGTTGGCTGGGCGTACTTGACGAACTCCGCGAAGAAGAAGTCGAACTGCGCGAAGCGAACGATCTCCGGCACCGGGCGCGTTCCGAGGAACCCGGTCCCGAAGTAGACGACGAGCGCCGCGACCGCGACGCCGACGACGCCGAGTCCGCGCCGGATCGCGATCCGTCGCTCGATCCGAGTGAGGATCTGATCGATCGAGTCGGTGCTCACGTCTCGACACCTCCGGCTTCCACGTCAGCGTCGGCGTCGGCGCCTGCCGATTCGGTTCCGCTCGTCCCGCTCTCGGCTCTGTCGGCGAACGTCCCCTCGGTTTCGGCCCCGTAGTAGAGGTCGTCGACGACTTCCATCGACAGTTCCTCGCGGTCGCCGTCGAAGACCACCGACCCGTCGCGGATCCCGATGAATCGGTCGCCGAACTCGCGGGCGATATTCACCTGGTGGAGGCTCGCGAGCGTGGTGAGCTCGCGCTCGCTGGCGGCCTGTTTCATATAGCCCATCACGTCGCGGGCGGCCTTCGGGTCGAGGCTCGACACGGGCTCGTCGGCCAGCAGCAGCGACGGATTCTGGACGAGCGCGCGGGCGATGCCGACGCGCTGTTTCTGCCCGCCGGACATCGACCCAGCGCGCTGTTCGGCCTCCTGCAGGAGGCCGACGGTTTCGAGCGCGTCGAGGGCTTCGCGCTTGTCGTCGCGATCGTTGAGCGTGAGGATGCTCCGGAGGTCGTCAGTCCGGCCGAGCGCGCCGGTGAGCGCGTTGCGGTACGCCGACATCGACTCGATGAGATAGTGCATCTGAAACACCATCCCGACCTCGCTTCCGGAGTCGGAGACGGGACTGTCGCCGATCTCGACAGTGCCCTCTGTGGGCTCTGTGAGACCGTTGAGGATGCGCAGGAGCGTCGACTTTCCCGCGCCGGAGGGGCCGAGTACGACGACGAACTCCCCGGAGTCGATTTCTACGGAGACGTCGTCGAGGGCGACCGTGTCCTCGCCGTACGTTTTCGTGACGTTCTGTAGCGAGACGTGTGGCATATCTGGGTGTTCTCTGGTCGAAATAAATAATGCGGGCGGTGCGAGCTGTGTCGCTCGATCTTAGGAGTCGAGGAGTTCCGCGCTGATACCGAGTTCGTTGGCGACGTCGACCACCGGCTGGTAGGTCTCGTTGTCGGCCTCGCGGACGTCGCTGAACCAGAGGTCGTCGTCGGTTCCCTCTTCGCCGTCTTCGCCGAGATACAGCGAGTCCGACGCGTTGACGAAGGCGTCTTTGACGGCCGTCTGCTCCTCGTCGGAGAGTTCCGGACTGACGACGATCGGCGCCCGCGGGATGTCTTCTGTCATCTCCACGTAGCGGAAGCCGTCCTTCAGTTCGCGGTTGTCGTCGAGCGTGATGAACTGCCCGACGCCGGCCGCGGCGACCTGCCCGCGCTCCAGTGCGGCGAACGCCTCCGCGTGGCTGGAGAACTGCGGTGTGAAGTCGGCGCTGCCCGTGTCGGTGGGCAGGTCGCCGATGTCGAGGCCCGCTTGTTTGAGCATATACAGCGGGTACAGCGCGCCCGACGCCGACAGCCGGTCGGCGAAGGCGACGCGTTCGCCTTCGAGGTCGCTCAGGGACTGGATGTCGGAATCCTCCTGCGTCACGATGACGGACGCGTAGGTCCACGAGCCGTAGCCGTAGCGCTGGAGGATGATGTCGCAGCGATCGTTGGCGACACCGAGTGCGGCCGCGAACGGCCCGGTCTCGGCGATGTCGCCGGTTCCGCCGGCGAGGCTCTGGAGCACGGCGCTGTAGCCGGCGGCGTACTGGAGCGTCGCGGTGTCGACGGCGAGTTCGCTCTGGAGCATCTCCTGGATCGGCGCGTACTGCGCCTCCATCAGTTGCTGTGGCTCACTCGGCGACATATAGAACGTCGCGCGACCGTCGCCGTAGGAGACGGGCGTCTCGGTCCCCGTCGGCGTCGCGGTCGAGTCGCTCCCGTCTGTCTCTGCGGCCGTCTCCTCGTTCCCACCCGTGCTTCCGCTACATCCGGCGATGAGGCCAGCGACCCCGACGGCCCCCGCGGACTTGATGAAATCTCGTCGCTTCGACATACGAACACGCGTATACACCGAGATGAGGCGGATAAAGATTCTGATTCAATTATATATAGCACACGATAGTAAAACCAAACCCAGTCGACCCGATCTCGACGCGACAAACGTCAGGTCTATCGGGCCGGCGCTCCGCGTCGGCGCCGATCCGAGACGCTGGGGTGTCGGAAACGATTTGACCCGGCCCCGCGAAGCGAGCGTATGAGCGCTCAGACGGTAGCGGAAGTCGTCCTCGTCGATTACGGACTCGGCAACCTTCGGAGTGCACAGCGGGGGCTCGAACGCGCCGGCGCGTCGGTGTCGATCACCGACGACCCGGCCGACTTCGAGGCGGCCGACGGCATCGTCCTCCCGGGCGTCGGCGCGTTCAGCGAGGGGATGGAGAACGCCGGCCCGTTCCGCGAGCCACTCGCCGCGGCCGCCGAGCGCGGCCAGCCGATCTTCGGCATCTGTCTCGGGATGCAGATGCTCCTCACGACCAGCGAGGAGGCCGACCACGCCGGTCAGGGTCAGGTCGAGGGACTCGATTTCGTCCCCGGGACGAACGTCCGGTTCGAACAGGACCAGAAGGTGCCTCATATGGGCTGGAACGAACTGCACGTAGAGCGCGATCACCCGCTCGTCGAGGGCGTCGACGGGGAGTACGCGTACTTCGTACACTCCTATTACGCCGAACCGGACGACCCCGACGCCGTCGTCGCGACCACCGACTACGGCGTGACGTTCCCCGCCGTGATCGCGAACGAGGCGGGCAACGTCTTCGGCACGCAGTTCCACCCCGAGAAGTCCGGCGAGACCGGCCTGCAGATCCTCCGGAACTTCGTCGAGTACTGCGCCGAGCAGTAACCGTCGCTGTCCCATCCCAACGACCGCCGTACGCCGTCGACATCGTCCTCGCCGCCGTCACCTCACAGATCCCCGACGGGCTTTTAGGACCCCCCGCAGTAGACGGCGCTATGCAGGTAGTCACGCTGGGTCCCGAAGGAACGTACTCGCACCGCGCCGCTCGCGCCGTCGACGACGACGTCGTGTTCCGCGAGTCGGTCTCGGCCATCGTGGCCGCAGTCGACGCCGGCGAGTACGAGCGCGGCGTCGTCCCCATCGAAAACAGCATCGAGGGGAGCGTCACCGAGACGCTCGACGCTATCGCAGACGCCGATATCGCCGTCACCCAGGAGATCGTCACGCCGATCCGTCACGCGCTCCTCGCGCAGTCGCCGAACTTCGACACCGTTGCGTCCCACTCGCAGGCGCTCGCGCAGTGCCGCTCCTTCCTCGAACGCGAGTACCCCGACGTCGATCTGGAGCCAGTCACGAGCACCGCTCGTGGCGTCGAGTACGCCCGCGAAGACCCCGCCGTCGCCGGCATCGGCCACCCCGACAACGCCGGTGACGACCTCTCTGTCATCGCCGAGGACATCCAGGACCGCTCCTCGAATGCGACCCGCTTTTTCGTGATCGCCCCCGCCTCCGAGCGTGCCGACGGCGGTGGCAAGTCCACGATCGTGGTCTACCCCAACGCGAACTACCCCGGACTGCTCCTCGAACTCCTCGAAGCCTTCGCCGACCGCGACATCAACCTCTCGCGGATCGAGTCCCGCCCGAGCGGCAATCGACTCGGCGATTACCTCTTCCACATCGACTTCGAGGCCGGCCTCTACGAGGACCGCGCACAGGCCGCACTCGAAGACGTCGAAGCGATCGCCGAAAACGGCTGGGTCAAGCGCCTCGGATCGTACGACAAGCGACACGTTCTGTACTGACCGCTCTTTCACCCCTCCCACAGACCGCTTCGCGTGCGATCTGCGCTCACGCGTCCTGTCTCATTTATTATCTCTCCGGTTCATCTGTAGGACGGTGAATACACAATGATGAAGCGTTCCCCCAGTTTCGACGACTTCGAGTTTGACGACGTCTTCGCCCGAATGTCCCGACAGCTCGAAGAGATGAGCCGCCAGTTCGACGAGACCCGACGATTCGGGCGTGAGATGGCCGCTGATCTCCGCGAGGAGTCGGAGTCGTTCGTCGCGATCATCGACCTTCCAGGATTCGAGAGAGAGCACCTCGACCTCTCGGTGACCGACGAACTGCTGACAATCGAAGCCACTCGCGAAGAATCGACCGCGACGGACGATGAGCACTACGTCCAGCGCGAACGGCGCTCTGACTCGGTGCAGCGCTCGATCCGCCTGCCCGCCGCCGTCCGCGCCGAAGACGCGTCGGCGACGTACAACAACGGTGTTCTCACCGTGACGCTCCCCAAGCGGCACGTCGGGGACGAGGACGCACACCACATCGACGTGGAGTAGTTCGCGGATCGTTCTCGATCCGAACCGATTTTGCGAAATCGCGAAACCGAGTGAGCACTCGCGGCGTTCGGTCGCCTATCCGTCTATGGGCGACCTCCTGCCCATCCGTGTATGAGCGACCCCCGTTTCATATGGGCGAAACCCGTTTCAGTGCACGACCACAACCTCTCGGACGCTACCGAGTTCGTGATCCTTCGCGGAGCACCGACTCCCGAAACCCGTCTCCGACAGGCGAGAGGGCGGTAACCGCGTCCCGATCGGCGACGGAAGCAAGTGACAGACATATGGAAGACGATACGGACGATCGCTCCACGTCTACATCACCCTCCGGCCTGACCCGACGTCAGGTCCTCAAACTGTCGGGAAGCGGCGTTGCCGGGGCCGGAGCGGCCAAGGTCGGCTACGAGTACACCGGGTTCGGCCACCTCACCGGAACTAACCTCACCGAACAGCGCCTCGAACCGGTCGCCCGACGACGCCTCGCTCCGACTTCCTTCACGCTTCGACTGTCGGGCTCCCGGCTGGCGTTCGACGGGGAGACGGTCGAACTGCGCGACGAGACCGGAGCCCGGACGGCCACGGTTTCGGTCACCGACGCCGGGGAAGACCCCACCCGCCTCGCGGAACCGCTGCCGGGACTCGTGGCCGATCTCAGAGCCGTCGAGCGCGGTGATATCGCGTTCGAGTTTGTGGGCGTCGACGCGTTCTTCGACCGACTCGCGGAGGCCACGCCCCGTCCGCTCACCGTCGCTGCGCTTCGAGGCGGTCGGTACCGCCGACCGTCACCCGAGACGGTCCGACGGTTCGCCGGCGTCGGCCCCCGCGATCCGGCGGCACTCGTCGACGGGCTCGCGGAGGGGTTCGGCGAGCGGACGCACTTCGATTACGCTCGCTACGTGGCCGGAACCGCGCAGCGATACCTCCTCCTCGGGGCGATACCGCTCAAGCAGCACGTCCACGAGCCGACCCACCTCGACGCACTCCTCGACGGCTCCTCGGGTATGTACTGCTACGAGCACGCGCTTCGGTCGATCGAAGCCTTTCAGGCAGTGCCCCCGCATCAGCAGTCGATCCCTGTCCTCGGAGCGATCGTTCGCGACGATCGCCACGATCACGCATACACGGGGCTCGCGAGCGTCGTCCGCGGGGACGAAACCGTGCGTGTGCTGATGACCTTCCTCGACTATTTCTACTCGACGCTGTTCGACAACTTCCGTCTGGAGTGGGCCTTCGGCGACGGCATCGACGCCTACGACGGCCACCACCACGCGACGAGCATCCACTACCGGAATCCGTACCGTCGGAGCCCGTCGCACCGCTGACGCTGCGTCTCGTTCGCCGCGGATAATCGACGGCCCGGGAACGTCACGACCGCCACGGGCCCTCGCGGGCGACGTACAGCGTCTCGCCGCCGGCCAGCGACTCGGTGTCGCACGGAACCGTCGGTTCGTCGAACCCGAGGGTCGTAAAGAGAAAGTCGGCGCCGACGGCGCGGGCGACGTCCCAGGCCGGACGGTGGAGTTCCGGCGGGAGGTTCAGCCCGTAGAGGAGTTCGACCCGGTAGTGCTCGCCGGGCTCGTCGCGGTCGCTGGCGTCGACGACGTCGTCGCGGACGAACTCGACCGACTCCGGAACGTCGGCGTCGGTGATGTCTGTGGCAGTCACCGACACGCCGGCGTCCGCCAGCGCGGCGGCGACTTCCGGACGGCGACCGATTCCGATTTCGGTCGCCGACCCGTACGGCGAAAACCGGGCGACGAGAGCGGCGTTACGGGGCGTTTCCACGGCGGGATATTTATCAATCCACCCCGCTTAAGCCCTTCTATGCTCGTCGACATCGTGCCGATCGGGGACCTCTCCGCGCAAGTCAAGCGTGAGGCGTCGGCCGCGCTCCGAGGGGTCTACGACTGCGACGTCACGGTTCAGGAGGAACAGTCGATTCCCGACGGCGCGTTCGACCGCAGCCGGAACCAGTACCGCGCCGAGCAGTTCATCGAACTGGCGAGTCGGGTCGGGACGGGCGAGAAGAACATCGGGATCACCTCACAGGACCTCTACTACCGGCGGCGGAACTACGTCTTCGGGCTCGCGTACCTGAACGGCAACGGCTCGGTGATTTCGACACACCGACTCCAAACTTCTTCTGACGGTGGCATCACCTCCAAACCCCAATCGGAGGTCTTCGCCGACCGCGTCCGCAAGGAAGTCGTCCACGAAATCGGGCACACGCTCGGTCTCGAACACTGCGACAACAGCAAGTGCGTGATGTCGTTTTCCCCGACGGTTCGCGAGGTCGACGTCAAAGAGGAGAACCTCTGTGGCACCTGCAGTCAACTGCTGTACTGACCGTCCGCGAGCCCCCGTTTCGCCACCGCTCTTCTCTTCGTCACTCGTTTCGTGACCGTCCGACCGGCTGCAGTACTGCAAACTACTAAACGGGCTCCGAACGTACTGCTAGCGACGATGCAGTACCTTGTCGCCGTCGATGGCTCCGAGTCGAGTACCGAAGCGCTCGAATACGCGATCGATCTCGCGACGCGCGCGGACGCGTCGCTGCTCGTCGCGTACGCCGTCGAACCGCGCGTCCTCGTCGAAGAAAACGACGAGGAAGCGCCGACGAACGCCGAGGTCGGCCAGCGAATCTACACCGAAGACCTGGAAGTCGCCGAGGAGCGTGGCGAGGAGGTCCTCGACGACGCTCGCGAACGTGCCGAGCGGGCCGGCGTCGCCGTCGAGACGACGCTGGTCTACGGCGATCCGGTCGACAGTATCGACGAGTCCGCCACCGAGGAGGGTGTCGACGGGATCATCGTCGGCCACCGCGGCCTCTCCGACCGCGTCGAGGGGATGGTCGGCAGCGTCGCGAAAGGGCTCGTCGAGCACGCTGCCGTCCCAGTGACGGTCGTGAAGGGCTACGAGGCGTAACGCCCGGCGAGACCGTCGATGCTCGAACTGGAAGGCACGGAGGGCGGCGGCCAACTCGTCCGTACGGCGCTGACGCTCTCGGTCCTCGACGGGCGCCCGTTTCGGATGGTGGACGTCCGCGGCAACCGGCCGAATCCCGGACTGAAGCGGCAGCACCTCGCCTGCGTGGACCTGCTCGCGGACGTCGCCGACGCCGACGTCTCGGGTGCGGAAGTCGGCTCGGAGACGCTGACGTTCGAGCCCGGCAACGGTGACAGCGACGGCCCGCTCGCGGCTCCCGGAGCCGAGGGGGCCGCCGAGCCACGCGAGTTCGCCGTCGACGTCGGCACCGCCGGCAGCGTCACGCTCGTCGCCGACACGCTCCTCCCGCTCGCGGCCTCTCTCGATCACCCGATCCAGGCCACACTCGTCGGCGGCACCGACGTCAAGTGGTCGCCGCCGGCCGACTACCTCAGACACGTCAAACTCCCGCTCCTCCGCGAGTGCGGCCTCGACGCCAGCGTGACGGTGAACCGACGCGGCTTCTATCCCGCCGGCGGCGGGGAACTCGTCGTCGGGATCCGCCCGTCTGCGCTGTCCGAAATTGTGCTTCCAGCGCGGCGCGGTGGGGCCGACGCGCCGGAACCGTCTGGCGATATGCCGGAATCGACTCGTACTGCGCCGGAGTCGACGCCCGACCGCTACTCGGTTCGTGCGGTCGCATCCGAGGCCCTCGAAGACGCGGAGGTCGCTGACCGGATGGCCGAGACGGCCGTTTCGGAACTGGAGACGTTGGGAATCGGCGGTGACGCGGCCTCGGGAAGCACTGTGAGCGCGAACGCGAGGTACGTCGAGTCGCACTCGCCGGGGGCCGTGACCACCATCGCCGCCGAGTTCGGTGCAGAGACGGGCAGCGGGAGCGAGGTCTCCTCAGAGGACCGGACACCGCTCCGCCCGCGAGCGGGGTTCGGCGCGTACGGCGATCGCGGCGTCCCCTCCGAGGAAGTCGCACAGGCGGCCGTCGAGAAGGTCGCGGCGTGGCGAGAGACCGACGCGCCAGTCGACCCGCACCTCGGCGACCAGCTCGTGGTGTGGCTCGCGCTCGCCGGCGGGAGCGTGCGGATTCCGCGCGTCACCGATCACGTCGAGACGAACGTCGCCCTCGTCGAAGCCTTCAGCTACGACGTTTCGATTCGGGAGGCGGCGGGCGGCTCGGAAGCGACGGTGTCGGCGTCGCCGCCGGATAACTGATTCGAGACCGTCTCAGGGCGCGTAGTAGTACTCGCCCTGCTTCTTCTGCTTGCTGTCGAGCTGGGATCCCGGCTTGTTGATGCGGGGGCGCTGGGTCCGCTCGTCGCGGCGGAACGTGATGTCGAGATCCGAGAGGAAGTCGTTCATCCCCTCGCGCATCTCCTGGGGCGTGGCGGCGTGGCCGTACTCGGAGGGCTCGCCGTCGAAGACCATCAGGCGGTCCGCCAGCAGGTCGATCATGTAGATGTCGTGGTCGATGACGAGCACCGTCTCGTCGTGGTTCTCGGCGTAGCGACGGATGGCGGTCGTCGCCTGCACGCGCTGTTCGACGTCCAGGTGGGCGGACGGCTCGTCCATCACGTACAGGTCGGCGTCCTCGGAGAGACACGCCGCGATGGCGACGCGCTGGCGCTCCCCGCCCGAGAGGTCGTCGAGGTTGCGCTCCATAATCCGGTTCAGTTGGAGCGGGTTCGCGACCTCCGTGTTCCAATAGGAGGTCCCGAAGTCGTCGGTGATCGACGAGAGGAACGCGTCGACGCGCATCGGCTGGTCGATCTCGATGTACTGCGGCTTATAGGAGATGTCGAGCCGGAAGTCGAGGTCGCCCTCGTCGGGTTCGAGCGCGCCCGTGAACAGTTTCGCGAGCGTGGACTTCCCGATCCCGTTGGGACCGACGACGCCCAGCACCTCGGACTCGTAGATCGTTCCCGAGTCGACTTCCAGCGAGAACTCGCCCTCGCCGTAAGACTTCGAGAGCGCCGGGTACTCGACCAGCGGCGTCGACTTCGAGGTCTGCCGTGGGGCGTGTTCGTGGAACTCGATCTCGCCGGGGCGGATCCGCATATTCTCGTTCGAGAGATACCCCGTGAGGTACTCGTTGATGCCGTTGCGGACCGATTTCGGATCCGTGATGACACCGAAGGCCCCGGGCTCACCGTAGGCGACGTGTAGCGAGTCCGCGAGCAGGTCCAAGATCGCGAGGTCGTGTTCGACCACGAGCACCGCGCGGTCCTCCTCGTCGGCGAGTTCGCGGATGAGGCGCGCCGCGGTGACGCGCTGGCCGATGTCCAGATACGGAGAGACCTCGTCGAGGAAGTAGAAGTCGCGGTCGCGAGCGAGCGTCGCCGCGAGTGCGACTCGCTGGAGTTCCCCGCCGGAGAGGGTGTCGAGCGGCTGGTCGACGACCGGACGGATGCCCAGCCGGTCGATGTAATCGTCGAGCGCGCCGCGCTCGTCGGTCGACTCCAGCAGTTCGATCGTCGTGCCGTCGAACTGCTTCGGGAGTTGATCGACGTACTGCGGCTTGCGCGCGATGGTGACGTCGCCGTCCTGCACGCGCTCGATGTAGGTCTGCAGTTCGGTGCCGCGGAAGCGGTCGAGGACGGTCTCCCAACTCGGCTCCTCGTCGTAGGTGCCCAGATTGGGGACCATCTCGCCGGCGAGCGCGCGGACGGCGGTCGTCTTCCCGATCCCGTTGGGACCGAGAATGCCCGTTACGGTCCCCGATTCGGGCACCGGGAGGCCGTAGAGCGCGAAGGCGTTCTCGCCGTAGCGGTGGACGGGGTCCTGTTCGAGTTCAGTCGGGAGATTGATGATCTCGATGGCGTCGAAGGGACACTTCTCGACGCAGATGCCGCAGGTCTCGCCGAGACAGACCTCCTCGGAGATCCGGATCTGGTCGGGGTCGCCGTCGTACGGTTCGTCTTCCTCGTAGTACTCACCGCGCGTGACGATGCACTCCTTGCCGGTGCGGTTCGGTGGGCAGTAGTTCGCACACTCGTAACTGCAGCGGTCGGGTTGGCACCGATCGAGGTCGACGACCGCGATACTGTCGTCCGCCATTGTTTACAGTGCGACGCTCTCTGTCAGTAGCACGCCGAACGTGATGAACCACAGCGTGAACGTCATGAACGCCACGTAGAGGTAGTCTTTGACGCCGAACTCGGAGATGTCGACGCCGACGACGCGCAGGATCGGAAACTGCGCGAGGACGAGCGCTCCCACGATGAGGAGCGACTGCTGGCTCGCCGCGGCGGCGACGTCGGTCCCGACGAACCTGGCGGACGCCAGCGCGGCGGCGACGCCGGCGATGCAGGCGAGCGTGGTGACCGTGACTCCCCGAAGGTGATCGGAAAGTCCGCTCTGCGTTTCCGTAGCCATACCTACGCCTCCGACACCCGGCATCAAAAGCCGTTCGTTCCCGTAACGCGCAGGCGTCTGTCCTCCACGGCGCCGCGAAGTCGCTGTCGGCGGGCGCACTCCCGAGCGCCGTCCGAGTGTGACCGATTCGAAGTGGTTAAGAGCGCCACGACGGTAGGCTCGACAACTCGCTGGCCGAACGGGACGCCAGCGGGCACCCGAGAGATCGGGACGAAATGTGGGTCGGCGTCGAACGCCGCCCGAATCGAAAGCGCCCGTGGTGAAACCAATGGCACGAAGCTTCTACTCTCACATCAAGGAAGCGTGGAAACAGCCCGGCGACGGCAAGCTCGCCGAGCTGCAGTGGCAGCGAAAGCAGGAGTGGCGCGACCAGGGCGCCATCGTCCGCGTCGACCGACCGACGCGCCTCGACAAGGCCCGCGAACTCGGCTACAAGGCCAAGCAGGGCATCGTCGTCGCGCGCGTCTCCGTCCGCAAGGGCGGCGCTCGCAAGCAGCGCTTCACGGCCGGTCGCCGCAGTAAGCGCCAGGGCGTCAACCGGATCGGTCGCCGCAAGAGCATCCAGCGTATCGCCGAAGAGCGCGCCGCGCGGAAGTACCCGAACCTCCGCACGCTCGCGTCCTACTGGGTCGGCGAAGACGGCTCCCAGAAGTGGCACGAAGTGATCCTCGTCGATCCCGAGCACCCCGCGATCGAGAACGACGACGACCTCAACTGGATCTGCAGCGACGACCACAAGGGCCGCGCCTTCCGCGGTCTGACGAACGCCGGCCGCGACAACCGCGGTCTCCAGAACCGTGGCAAGGGCACCGAACACACGCGCCCGAGCATCTCCTCGGACCGACGCCGCGGCAAGTAACCGCGCGGTCCACCGCTGGCGTACTCGTCGGCTCCGCGGACGCGCCGACGCGACACGCACAATCCCGAATTTTTCACGCCGCACTGCCCGCCGAGCAGCGCGTTCTAACCGTCCAACTACGGCAGTTGTCAAACGGGTAGTATCGCTCTTTAGCTCGCTGCACGTCAATGAGAACCACCCACACATTTTTTACTCCCCATTCGCGTCCACGAGAGTATGGACGCTGAATGCCCGAAGTGCCGATCCACCGACATCGAATCAGAAGAGGGCGGTCTGAACGTGTGTCAGAACTGCGGGCTCCGCTGGCAGGCCTCGGAAGCCAGCTAACGCCGCACTGAACCGTACGTTCTCGCGGCCGACACGACAAACAGCGGAGCTTTTCCATTTCGTCCGGCCGGGAAGCGACGGTCGATCGAGAACGACGGCCGAACTCAGAACGGCGCGTCAGACGGCCCCGGTCCTTCTTCGGTCCGGGTAGGCGACACTGCGCCGCCTTCGGAATCACCGCGGCCGTCGGCGATGGGGCCGTCCCAGCCCTCGAAGCCACCGTCGAGACTGGCGACGTCGGCGTCGAGATGTTGATCGAGGAGCATCGCCACCCGTTGAGAGCTCTTACCGTGGTAACAGGCGACGACGACCGCGTCGGCCTGCGCCCACTCGGCGTCGAGCGTCGCCGTCGAGAGCTGGTGGGGCTGGACGTTCACTGCGCCCTCGATGTGGCCGGCGGCGTACGACGACGGATCTCTGATGTCGACGACCGAGAGGGCGTCGTCGTCTGCCTCGTCGAGCCGTTCTTGCAGTTCCGTAGGCGTCGTCGTGGCTACCATACTTTCCCCTCGGCCGCGTCGTGGAAACGCGCTTCGGTCCGACCCGACGAGGCGTGGCGGTTCATCCTGTCGAACAGAACGATGTGAAAATCAGCGGCACACAGGGTGCCGACATCATTCACGAACTGCTGTCCGACAGTATCAGGACCGCGGGTCGCGATCGGGCCCCGGATACTCGCCCCCGACGACCTCCTGATACAGGCTTTCGGCGTCGAACAGCGTCGCGAACGCCCGCGGGTGGCGGGCACTCACCGATATCCGGCTTCCGAGCGTCGCGCCAGCCTGCGCCGAGAGCAAGCGATCGTCGTAGGAGAGCAGGTGCATCGCCCCGCCGCGGTAGGCCGTCGCGAGCGCCGGATGGTCCCCGGCGGGCTGACTGACGAGTTCGCACCACTCTGTGACGCGCTCGCGCCAATCGGCTGCGAGATCGGCCTCGGCGAGGTCGGCGACGACGGCCTCGGCGTCGTCCAAGAGCGGCTCGCTCGCGAGGAGCGTGATCCAGGCGTGTTCGCGGAGTGGATCTAACGCGCGGCGGGCGTCACCCCCGACGAGGAGGTCCGCCGCGAGGACGTCGGCGTCGGCGACGACACGAGCGGGACTCGACTCGTCTGGTGGGGTGACCGCGTTCCCGCCGCTGTTTGCCGTCGCATCGGTCTCTTCGCTAGTTGACGGATCCCCTCCCGTTCCGCCGGGATCGCCGGCCGAATCGGTTTCGCGGAGTCCCGCGAGCGTCTCTCGGATGTCGTCCTCGTCGACGTCGTATCTCGCCGCTCGCTCGAAGAGCGCGCTCCACGGCTGCATACCTACGCGTGTGCCGTCGCGAACAAGAAGTCTGCCGGTTCGGTGGGTCGAGTAGCGGCTCGTAAGGCCGGAAAAATCAGTCCCGAGTTAGACGAGTAGCTGGATGTCGGCGTCGGCCATATCCTGAATGGCCGTCGCCGCGCCGACGCCGGTCGTGACGCCGTCGTAGAAGTTGTCCTCGTCGTAGTCCATCAGCTCGATCGTCATCTGGCAGGCCTGGAACTCCACGCCCATATCCAGCGACGTCTCGATGAGTTCCTCGATGGTCGCGGTGTCGTTGTCGTTGATCCGCTTTTCCATCATCGAGGTGGTCACGCGGTCCATACCGGGGAGCGCACCGACCATATTCGGGACCGGCATATTGGGGTTGCCGACGGAGCTGAGCTTGAGGTTCTTCGAGCGCTCCTTGTGGAGGATGTCGAGCCCCCAGAACGTGTGGAAGACGGTCACGTCGTAGCCGAAGGCCGCCGCCGTGCTGGCGAGGATGAGCGGCGGGTACGCCATATCGAGCGTACCCTTCGTCGCGACGATGGACATCTTCTTGCTGTTCTGGCCGGCTGCGACGTCGGAGAGCTCTTCTTCGAGCTCTTCGACGCGCGCTGCGAGTTCGGCGCGCGAGGGGATTTCTTCGGCTGCGTCGCCGTTCGGTCCGTCTTCAGTCGTGGTGTCTGATGTATCCGTGCTCATTATTAGAAGGTAAACACCTGGTCTGCGTCGTCGACCGCTTCGAGGAAGGTCGCCGCGCCCGCGAACTTGGTGGTGACAGAGTCGTCGATGTTCTCTTGGTCCCACGCGAGCATATCGAGCGTCGACGTACAGGCGACCGTCGTGACCTGCTCGCCGCCGTCGGCGACGAAGGCGTCGAGGAGGTCGTAGGGGTCCGGCATTCCCTCGTCGAGGAGGGGCTCGATTTCCGAGACGTCCTTCTCGCCCTCGAGAAGGTGTGTCAGGCCGTCGAAGGTGAAGTAGACGAGAACCTCCATATCGGACGCGAGGGCCGTGTGTCCGAGGTTCATCGCCATCGCGAGGCTCTTCGGACTGTCGCTGTCGACGATGATTCCGATCTTGTCCATCGTGCTTACTCCGTCTTGCGGACGTAGTGTTTGTAGACGTCGTCGCCCTCGACCTGGTCGAGCATCTCGACGCCGTCGGTGCCGTCCGCCCAGCCGTCGAGGTCGCTCATACTGCCGGGATCGGTCGCGAGTACTTCGAGGACCTCACCTTCTGCGAGGTCGTCGATGGCAGACTTCGTCTGCACGACAGGCATTGGGCACGATGCACCTTTCACGTCCAGCGTCTCCGCGATATCGAATTCAACACTCATTGGGTATCCGCTCCGTGATTCGTATTGGAGCTACCGCACAATATCGGTCCGGTGATTAAAAGATTACCGATTCTTGCAAACGTCAGGAACAACTAAGTGTGTGAAGATCAAATGCGCGCGTTCGAGCGGACGTTCACGATATCGTCATTGAGCTATTCGAGCACTTTACACAGCGAATTCCCCCGGCAACACTCCGGCATCGACACGTCTTCTCGGAACGTGTATTGTGCACCAGTTGAACTACTATGCAAATATTTTTGTGTCGCCACCCAGTAAGAGCGACTGTACGATATGAACGCCGACGACCTTCCCACCCCCGACGCAGAGGCTGACGCCGTCTCCCCGACCGACCTGAAAGCACAGATCGACGCCGGCGACGACGTCACCATCCTCGACGTCCGTATGCAGTCCGACTACGACGAATGGCACATCGACGACGACAACGTCACCTCCATCAACCTCCCCTACTTCCAGTTCCTCGACGACGACATCGACGACGATGTCCTCGAGCAGATCCCCGACGACGACGAACTCGTCGTCCTCTGTGCCAAAGGCGGCTCCAGCGAGTTCGTCGCTGGCACTCTCGTCGACCTCGGCTACGACGCCCTCACCCTCGAAGACGGCATGAACGGCTGGGCGAAGATCTACGACCGCGTCGAAGTCTCCGACTACGACGGCGCGGGCACCCTCTACCAGTACCAGCGCCCCTCCTCGGGCTGTCTGGGCTACCTCCTCGTCGACGGCGACGAAGCCGCCATCGTCGACCCCCTGCGGGCCTTTACCGACCGCTACCTCGACGACGCCGACGAGATCGGCGTCGACCTGCAGTACGCCCTGGACACCCACATCCACGCGGACCACATCTCGGGCGTCCGCAACCTCGACGACGAAGGCGTCGAGGGCGTCATCCCCGCCGCCGCCGTCGACCGTGGTGTTACCTACGCGGACGAACTCACGACGGCCGAAGACGGCGACACGTTCCAGGTTGGCGACGCCGAGATCGAGACGGTCTACACGCCCGGACACACGACCGGAATGACGTCGTACCTCCTGGATGAGAGCCTGCTGGCGACGGGTGACGGCCTGTTCATCGAGAGCGTTGCGCGCCCGGACCTCGAAGAGGGCGACGACGGCGCCCCGGACGCGGCACGGATGCTCTACGAATCGCTGCAGGAGCGCGTGCTGACGTTGCCAGACGAGACGCTCATCGGCGGGGCGCACTTCAGCGACGCCGCAGTTCCGGCCGACGACGGCACGTACACGGCACCGATCGGCGACCTGAAAGAGCGGATGGACGCGCTGTCGATGGACGAAGACGCGTTCGTCGAGCTCATCCTGGCGGATATGCCGCCGCGGCCCGCGAACTACGAGGACATCATCGCGACGAACCTCGGGCAGAACGTGGCCGACGACGAGGAAGCCTTCTCGCTGGAACTCGGCCCCAACAACTGCGCCGCCAGCCAGGAATCGCTCGCTGACGACTGAGACAGACGACCCTAAATCAATACGACTCTAAAATATACGAAATGGTAACAGATCCACTTCCACTACAGATGGCCGCCGAGCTGTTCCCGAACGGGATCAGCCGCTACGCCGTCGGGGGATTCCTCGTCGGCCTCGGCGTGGTCGTCATCTACATCGGCACCGGCATCCCGGCCGGCGCGAGTACGTTCCTCGAGTCGACGCTGTCGTACTTCTCGGGCCAATCGCGGTTCCAGCAGTACGTCTCCTCGCGGAACTGGCGCGTCGTCTTCACGCTGGGCATCATCCTCGGCGCACTGGCATTCGCCGCGACAGTCCAGTCCGGGCTCATTTCGACATCGCTCTACGAGCCCGGATCGACCGGGACACTGTACGAATTCGCCGGCATCACGCTCTGGACGACGTCGGTGCAGCCGTGGCGGCTGTTCGTCGGCGGGATCTTCGTCGGGATCGGGACCCGAATCGGTAAGGGCTGTACGTCGGGCCACGGCGTCTGTGGCGTCGGCTCGGCGTCGAAGACGTCACTCGCCGGCGTGGGAACGTTCCTCCTCGTCGCCATCATAACGGCGCAGGTCGTCGCTGCGCTGGGGGTGAGTCCATGAGCGACCGACATCCGCTGTTCATCCCGCTGATTCTCGTCGGCGGGTTGATCTTCGGCTTCGGGCTCGGGTTCAGTCATATGGCGCGGCCGGAAGTCGTGCTGAACTTCCTCCAGTTCGACGACCTCGGACTGCCGTTCGTGATGTTCGGCGCGGCGATCGTCTCCGGGATCGCATTCTGGGCGCTGCCCCGGATCCGCGACAGCGCGCCGCTCACCGGGAGTCGATACGAACGCCGGCTGAAGCCGTTCGACAAGAACGTCTTGATCGGCGGCGCGGTCTTCGGCGTCGGCTGGGGACTGTCCGGCATCTGCCCGGGCGCGGCCTACGCCAGCCTCGGCGTCGGTAACGTCACGATCCTCTGGGCGCTCGCCGGGATGTTCGTCGGCGCGTACATCCAGGGCTACGCGCGCAGCTAAGACGCGCTTTTCTTCCGCGTTCACGTCGGTTTCGGCCCCGACGTCGCGTCGAAACTGTCGTTCTACGATCCGAGATCCAGCGGAGCGAGTACGACGACTCTGTCGCCGCATTCGGGCGTCAGACGCCACAAGTCTGCCTGCCGTCTGACGCGGTTTTAAGTGTGGTACGAAAGAGCACACGGTTGGGCGCGCACTGACGGCCAAATCAGTTCCCATCCTCCCACCGCGCGCCCAACACGCGGACGTTGCACCCCGGTACACGGCGTCGTCGTCCCCCGCGACGACGCATACAGTTCTCGATTCCGAGTGTCGACTACGCAGTCGCGCTGTCCGGTCCGAGCAGCGCCGATTTCATCCGTTCGAGGCCGTCCTCCTCGACTACGAGCGCCAACTGGTCACCGGGCTCGATGACCGTCCCCGGGAGCGGAATCGTCATCGGCTCCCGGTCGCGGCCGTGTGCGTAGACGCGACCGAAGTCGTCGAGGTCGACGTCGTTGACTTTCTGTCCGACCACCGGCGCGTCCTCGGGAATCGTCACCGTCGTCAGACGCAACTGCTCGGTCAGTTCGCCGATGGCGTTGAAGCTCCCGCCGAGCAGGGCCGTCTTCGCGCCGGCCGCACCGAGGCGTTCCGGGTAGATGACCTCGTCGACGTCTTCGGCGTACCGCTCGTAGATCTCCTCTCTGTAGTCCTCGCTGATCCGCATCGCGACCCGGCAGCCGAACTGCTTGCCGATCATACAGGCGGCGAAGTTCGTGTTCGGGTCGCCGGTGAGACCGCCGAGCGCGACTGCGTTCTCGACGCCGGCGCGCTTCAACACCGACTCGTTGCTGCCGTCGCCCTCGACGACCTCGAATCCGGCCTCGCGGGCCCGGTCGACCTTGTCGGGGTCGTTCTCGACGACCACGACCGGGTGGCCCTCCTCGTGGAGAATCCGGGCCGTCCGCGCGCCCACTCGTCCGTACCCAACGATAATGAACGTCATATGACAACGTAACACACTCGGAGTACAAAAGCGTAGACCCAGTCACACCGCGAGGCGCTCCCGGAGCTGTTCGGTCAGTTCGGTGAGGCGTTCGGTTCCGAACAGCGCGACGAGGATCGCGCCGACAGTATCGAAGACGAGATCGAGGATCGTATCTTCGAGTCCGTACTGGACGAGGACAGCCTCGATCCCGAGCGTCGCTGCGGCCTGTCGTGCCGCGAACTCCAGCACTTCCCAGAACACGCCGAGTGCGAGCGTGAACAGCAGCAGGAACAACGAGAGAAACCGCGGCGGGAACGAGACCTCCTCGGAGTGGAGGTCGATCGCCCGCGTCGCGGCGTAGCCCACGGCCGCGACGAGCATCGCCGAGAGCGTATGCGTCAGGTGGTCGTACCACCAGACCTCCTCGTAGAGACCGACCATTCCCAGCGTGTGCAACGACACGGCGAGCGTCACGACGAACGTCAGTTCCGGGGAGAGGCGAACGTCCCAGTCGCGCTCTAACAGCGCCGGGAGGTACGTGACCGCCAGTGCGACGACGGCGTTGATGATGACGCTGAGGTTCCGCGTCGCGATGCCGTATCCGAGGATGATGGCGACGCTCATCCGCATTCCGCTGGCTGCCTGTCTCGCCGCCTCCGAACGGGGTGGCAGCCACATACCCTTCCTAGACGGTCCGTAGTAAAAAGCCCGGCAGGTATTCTGACCTGCCTGTACCAACAGATATGGTATCGAGATACACGCAACGGTCTTAGGGCTCATCGCCCTATGCACCGATGATGATGGCCACCACGCACGCGCTCGCAGGCGTCGTGCTCGCCGTTCTCGTCGGCGTGCTCTTCCCTGAGAGCGTCGCTGGAACCTCGTCGATCCCCATCGCTGCCGCCGCCCTCGGTGGGCTGTTCCCCGACTTCGACCTCTATGCGGGTCACCGCCGGACGCTGCACTTCCCGGTGTACTTCACGGCCGCGGCAGCCGTCGCCGGAGCCGTCGCTGTCGCCCTTCCCACGACGCTCACCGTCGCTGCCGCGCTGTTCCTCGCTGCAGCGGCGCTGCACTCGGCGATGGACGCGCTCGGCGGCGGACTGGAGCTGAAACCGTGGCTCGGGACCTCCGAACGGGCGGTCTACAGCCACTACCACGGCCGCTGGATCCGTCCGCGGCGCTGGATCCGCTACGACGGCGCGCCCGAGGATCTGCTGGCCGCCGCCGTGTTCGCGGTCCCGGCGGTGTACGCCTTCGACGGCGTCGTCGAGACCGCCGTCTTCGTCGCCGTCGGTATCTCTGCAGTGTACGTCCTCCTGCGTAAGCCGATGGTGACCGTCGCCCAGATCGCCGTCGACGCGCTCCCTCCGCACTTCGTCGACCGGCTCCCGGCCCGGTTCGTCGAGGACTTCCAGTAATTCGCTCTCGATCTGTTCCGTCCACATTTTCGGCAACTTCTTTCGATTATTCGAAACGCGACCGCTCCCGTTCGCTCTGTCCCCAACCGATATTAGGAGTATGTATGTGTATGTCCAGAAGTATTTTGAGGTAGTGTGTTGTTTACGGTAGTATGTCCTCGAAAAGTGGACTAACGCCGATCGAATCCCACACCGAGTACACGCACACCCGGTTTCGGTGTCCCCGCTGTGGGACCGTGGTACCGAAGGACGACGACAGCGCGCTGTGTGTAAAGTGCGAACGGGCGACGAGCGCGTGATCGGTCGGTCAACTCGACTCGTTTTGTCGGACGCCGCTCGATCGGCAGCGGCGAGTACGGAGCGCACACGATCGTAATTCACGGTCGCTGCCGGACGCGACGGCTACAGACTCGAACAGCGCGAAAATACGACGAAGCCTAGGCCGGGATTTGAACCCGGGGTCTCGTCCTTACCAAGGACGCGCTTTACCGCTAAGCTACCCAGGCGCGTTTCTCCGTAGCGCGGATTCGTCTTTAGGCGTTTCGATTCCCGGCGGTGACGTGTGCGATACGAACTCACCCGACAGGTCGGACTTCGGGCGTCAGGAATCGGTCGCAGAAGAGGGTACGCGGTCGTCCGAACCGCCGCCGACGGCCGACAGCGACGCGATGCGCTCGGTCGTCGACTCCGAAAATGCGGCGTCGGCAGACTGGAGCCGTCCACCGCGGTCGCACTCGCGACCCAACTCCGAGGCGTATTCGAGTACGGCGGGCGAGGGTGTTTCCCCGACGGCCGTCATCCCGGCGACGACGGCGAGCGCGAAGACGTCGGCTTCGAGGTTCTGGTCTAAGGCGTCGACGTCGGCGCCTTCGCCACGTCTGAGCGTCTGATCCCGTCCGAAGGCGCGGACGACGTCGACCGCGCGGTCGGCGGCGTCGGTCCGTGCCAGCAGGTAGAATCCACGCGAGACGAGCACGTCTGCGGCGAGCACGTCGAGGTCGGCGTCGATGTCGCCGCTGACGTCGTTCTCGTCGGTCAGCGTCCAGGGCTCGTCGTGTGCGAGCGACCGCGTGAGCCGTAGCCCCTCGTAGATCAACTGCACGCCGGCGGCGCGCTCTGCGAGCCCATCGGTATCGGTGTCTACTCCGGTTTCGGGTGCGCGAGCGCTCACCAGCGCCAGGACGGCTGGCGTCATCGGCGCAACAGAGAGGCGATCGAACAGCACCTCGCGGAGTCGGTCGGGCTCGATGTCGTCGACCGCCTCGTGCGCGGCGTCACGGACCCGCACGGCGTCGTCCATCGACCACTCCTAGCGGCGGGAACGGCAAAGACCTTTGGAAACCCACCGATCCGCTGGCGGCGCCGGGACGGACGGTGCCGCCCGCCGGTCGTCTGTGCGGCCGTGAGACGGCTCAACGCTTGCTGGTATGGCATCTCTTACGTCGGTCGTTTGAACCCTGGGCAGTCACCCGGATTTGGGGCGTGGGACGCTCGCCACAGTTACTGCCGGTAGTCGGCGTCGGCGTCGACCGCACCACCGTTCCGAGACGCTTTTCGGAACTGAACCCAACAGAGCAGTATGTTCACCGGCATCGTCGAGACGACGGGCACCGTCGTCGAGGCAACCGACGACGAGGGGGGCCGCCGCATCCGCATCGAACCGGACGAGGGGGCCGAGTACTCGGATCTCCACCACGGCCAGTCGATCGCCGTCAGCGGCGTCTGTCTGACTGTCGAGGAGTACCAAACTGACCCCACCCAGTTCGAGGTGTTTCTCGCCGCAGAGACCGTCGAAAAGACCTATCTGGGAGCGGTCGCGGCGGGCGATCGCGTGAACCTCGAACGCGCCCTCGCCGCCGACGGCCGGTTCGACGGCCACCTCGTACAGGGTCACGTCGACACGACGACCGAAGTCACGGGCATCGAGCGCGTCGGCGACGACTGGGTGTTCGAGTTCGACCTCCCGGAATCGATCGCGCGCTACGTCGTCGCGAAGGGATCTATCGCACTCGATGGGATCAGCCTCACCGTCGCCGAGCGCGGGCCCGAGCGCTTCGGCGTCGCGATCATTCCGACGACGTACGAGTTGACGACGCTCTCGGAGAAATCGGTCGGGGATCCGATCCACGTCGAGGTCGATGTGGTCGCGAAGTACGTCGAACAGATGGTGTCTGGGTACGCCGACGCCCTCAGCGACGACTGACGCCTTCGGGTTTTCCTACTCGAATTCGGTCAACTCGGAGTCGAAGTCAGACTCGGTCGTCTTCGGCGCGTGTGCTTGCTTGTAGCTGTCCCGATACCGCCGGATCTTCCGCAGCAGAAACAGCCCGAAGATGCCGTCGTAAATGATGACGTAGACCAGGTACGGCGCCAGCCCCGTGAAGCCGGTCGCGATCGAGATAGCCGCCGTGCCGATTCCGACGGTCGTGTTGTACGTCGCGTGGACGAACGACGCGAGTAAGATCCCCTTGACGACGATCGGGCCGCGCTTGCCGGGGTTGAACTTCGCGAGCCCGAGGTAGTAGCCGGCGATCGCCGAGTAGATCACGTGTCCCGGCCCCGCGAGTGCTCGGACGGCGGTGATCCCGCCGCCGGCGCCGATGAGCCCGAGCCCGAGGTCGAGGCCCTGATTCGGGAGTTGGCGAGTGATGTAGAGCGCGTTCTCGATGACGGCGAAGCCGAGGCCGGCCATCGCGCCGTAGACCGTCCCGTCGAGGACGGCGTCGAAGCGGGTGTCGGTGTAGGCGTACAGCCGCACGGCCAGGAGCTTCACCGTCTCTTCGACCGGCCCGACGACGAGGAAGAAGAACAGCGCCGAACCCAAGAATCCGAGGACGCGGAAGTACGGCTGGAGGACGGTGTTGAGCACGGCGGCGAAGTTCGCCGTCAACACGCCGAGGAGGAACGTCGCGACCAGGAGCGACAGCGGCTCGCTGGAGGTCACGTCCGTCGAGTAGACGTACGCCGCCAGCCCGATCGCGGGGATCGCCGAGAGGACCGTGAGCAGCCCCGTCTGGGGGTCCGTCAGGGCCGCGAACCCGCCGATCCCGAGCAGAAGGAGAAACGCGAACAACACCACGGCGAGGCGGGCGGATCCGGCGACGACCCGCCAGATCAGCGCTGCGGCTCTGTCGACCAGCGTTCGCTCCTCCCACGTCGCGACGTCGTAGAGGTCCTGCGAACCATCGGACGCCTCCTCGACCGGATCCCGTCTCCCCGTCATCGCCGGCGGCTTCACACCCCGCTACCTAAGGTCTTCGGCCCGGGGCAGCTCACAGTGGTTATCACGCACCCGCGAAGCCGACTGGCTGGATTCAAAACCCGTCCGCTCCTAGCGACGCGTACCGATGCACTTCGACCAGCGGACACAGGCTGCGCTGCAGGACGTCGGACTCTCACGCGAGGACATCCGCGAGGCGTCACAGCTCGTCTCGGCGGCCGTCGAGCGCGACGCCGCCGACCTCCGCGAGTTCTTCGAGTGCGACGTCGTCTACTCCGATATGGAGAAAGCACACAGCACCGACGACATCCACGAACACGACGTCGAGTTCCTCGACCTCTTCACGCACGGGAGCGACCTCCGTGGCTACCTCCGCTTCGATACCTGGGGCGTCCCGGTCGAGGACGGGCGTATCCTCTCCGAGGAGGTCGTCGAACTCTCGCTCGGTCCGACCGTCCACGACCGCGTCCGGTTCGCGCACGACGAGGACGCGTTGCGATGAGCCGCCCGGAGGATCTGCGCCGATGAGCGACGACGAGAACGGGGGCGAGCGTGCCGACGCGGCCGCCAGCGATACCACTGCCGACGCGGCCGCCAACGACGTCACCGACGTGGCGAACGTCCGCGTCCGCGGCATCTACACCACCGCCGTCACGCATCTGCTCCTCGACGCGGGCCACGCGGTCGTCCAGGCCTCCGAGCCGATCCGCGAGCGGTTCGACGCCGACTTCGGCGACGCGACCCACGAGGTGACGGTCGCGACGACGAGCGACCGGCAAGGAGTGGGCGTCCACGGCGACGCCGACGCGGTCACGACCGTCGACGGCGAACTCCGGGCGGTCAGCCGCGACACGTTCGCGTGGGACGATCGGACCCCGCCGGGCGCGGTCTTCGACGCCCGCGTGACGGACACGCTCGGTTCCGGTGCGATCTGTGATCTCGGAGACGCCGAGGGATTCCTCCCGTACAGCGACGCCGACGAGTACGTCGACGAGGGCGACGCCGTCCGCGTGCAGGTCCGCGAGAGCGCGCCGCCGTGGGTCGACCACCGCGCGCAACTCGGCACCGAGATCCGGGCCGACGGCGGCCTCGCGTCGCTCGTCCGCGGCCGCGACGGCGTCACGGTCGACACCCGCGACGACGCCGCCGGGCGCGAACTCGCCGGGATGACCGAGTTCCTCTCGGTCGAGGTTCCAGACGGCTGGGGCATCGAGTGGTCCCACGCCGCCACCCGCGCCGATATGGACGCGCTCGAAGCCGCACTCGAACGCGCCGTCGACCGGACGGACGCACTCACCGCGGCGCTCGACGAGGCGTCTCAGTCCGACGGAACGGAGCCCGGTCGCCACGCCGCGCCGGCGACCGGCCGTTGGCTGTGGTTCGGCCGCGAGTCGCGCTTCGCGCTCGACGACGCCCGCCGCGCGGTCGCCGCGACGATGCCGGGCCACCACCGGACGAAGGCCGCGAGCGAATCCGCCAGCGCCGGCGTCGATCTCGCGGAGGCGCTGTGCGGCCCCGGTGAGGGAAGCGAGTTCCCGTTCGAGGTCGTGACCCGGCAGTTCGGCCCCGTCGAGGGCGACTTCGTCGAGATCGAGCACGGCAAGCCCGACGGCCGGACGTTCTCGCTCGGCCGAGGGGAAGTCACCGACTGGGACGCAGACGGGACGATCGCCGTGACGCGGACGCTCTCGGGCGGCGGCACCTACGACGCGCTCGGGACGCCCCGTGAGGAAGGCGACACTGCGCTGACGAAGTTCCGCGAGGGCCGCTGGTGGTACCCGACCGTCTACCGGAGCGCCGACGGCGACGCGAAAGGAACCTACGTCAACGTCTGTACGCCCGTCGAGTGCTTCCCCGACGAGATCCGGTACGTCGACCTCCACGTCGACGTGGTGAAACACCCAGACGGCACAGTCGAGCGTGTCGACGACGACGAACTCGACGCGGCGGTCGACGCGGGACTGGTCCCGGACGCGGCCGCGGAGAAAGCGCGGTCGGTGGCGACGAGTCTGGAACGCGCGCTCTCGGATTGAAGTGATGCGGGGATGCTATCCAGTGCGGAGATGCTATCTGATGTGGCGCGCGGATGCTATCTGATGTGGCGCGCGGATGCTACCCCGGTCGTCGCGGCTGGAAGCCGACCCATTGGTTCGGTTCCACATCACACGATTCGACCCTGTGACGGCGTTTCGTCCCGTTCACGGACGATTTATGCTCTCACGGCGAGTAGAGAACAGCAACTTTATCAGTCGCTCGCGGCGAATTGCTCCCAAGATTACTCTCTAGGAGGTCAATGGTGACACAACAAACACAACAACCGGAGGTGAACATCGGGCTCGTCGGTCACGTCGACCACGGGAAGACGACGCTCGTGCAGGCGCTGTCCGGATCGTGGACGGACCAGCACTCCGAGGAGATGAAGCGCGGCATCTCCATCCGACTGGGGTACGCTGACGCCACGTTCCGACAGATTCCCGGCGTCGACGCGCCGGAGTGCTACACGGTCGACGAGACCGGCCCGGACGGCCAGGAGACTGAGCCGCTTCGAACGGTCTCGTTCGTGGACGCGCCGGGTCACGAGACGCTGATGGCGACGATGCTCTCGGGCGCGGCGATTATGGACGGGGCCGTGCTCGTCGTGAGCGCGACCGAGGACGTCCCGCAGGCCCAGACCGAAGAGCACCTGATGGCGCTCGACATCATCGGGATCGAGAACATCGTCATCGCACAGAACAAGATCGACCTCGTCGACCGCGACCGCGCGGTCGAGTCCTACGAGCAGATCAAGGAGTTCGTCTCCGGCACCGTCGCCGAGGACGCGCCGATCGTCCCCGTCAGCGCGCAACAGCAGGTGAACATCGACCTCCTCATCGACGCCATCGAGCGGGAGATCCCGACCCCCGAGCGCGACGAGACGGAGTCCCCGCGGCTCTTCGCCGCGCGCTCGTTCGACATCAACCGCCCGGGCACGACCTGGGAGGACCTCTCCGGCGGCGTCGTCGGCGGATCGGTCGTGCAGGGCAAACTCGCCACGGGCGAGGAACTCGAACTGCGCCCCGGTCGCGAGGTCGAGGAGGGCGGCTCCTCGGAGTGGCAGCCGATCACGACCGAGATCCGCTCGCTGCAGGCCGGCGGTCGCTCCGTCGAGGAGGTCCGCCCCGGCGGCCTCTGCGGCATCGGGACCGGACTCGATCCGAGCCTCACGAAAGGCGACGCGCTGGCCGGCCAGGTCGCGGGCGAACCCGGGACGCTGCCGCCGACGCGCGAGAAGTTCACGATGGACGTCGAACTGCTCGACCGGATCGTCGGCGAGGACGAGGGCAGCGTCGAGGAGATCTCGACCGGCGAGCCGCTGATGCTCACCGTCGGGACGGCGACGACCGTCGGCTCGGTCACGAGCGCTCGCTCCGGCGAGGCCGAGGTGGCGCTGAAGCGCCCCGTCTGCGCCGAATCCGGCGCGAAGATCGCCATCAACCGCCGCGTCGGCGCTCGCTGGCGACTCATCGGAATCGGAACGCTGCAGTGATCACCGCGAGCGACGCCGCGCGCCGGACGACGAACTGACGCGGAAAGCCACGAGATGACGCCGGGACCCCACGAGACGATGACGACGGTAATACTCGACACGAACGCGCTGATGATGCCGGTCGAACTCGACGTCCGGATCTTCGACGAGCTTGACCGCCTCGTCGGCGCGGACGCCGACCTGGTCACTACCAGATCGGTCGTCGCCGAGCTGGAGAAGCTCAGTGAGTCCGGCAACGGCGCCGAGGCGACGGCCGCGAGCGTCGGTCGGGACCTCGTCTCGCGGTGTCGCATCGTCGAGACCGGCGAATCGTACGCCGACGACGCGGTGGTCGAACTCGCGGAAGCCGAGGGCGATTACGTCCTCACGAACGACAGGCCGCTCCGGGACCGATTGCTCGAACGCGGAATTCGCGTAATCGGTTTAAGGGGTCGAAACACATTGGAAATAACAGAACCATAACGTATGTACAAACGGGTACGACTCAAAGACACAGTCGAGGTGCCGCCAGCGCACCTCGCGGACGTGACGCCACAGCGGGTCAAGCGGCTCCTGCAGGACAAACTCGAAGGACGGATGGACGAAGACGTCGGCAGCGTCGTCAGCGTCATCGACGTCCACGACATCGGCGAGGGGACGGTGCTCCCCGGCCGCGCCGGCGTCTACTACGAGGCGGAGTTCGACGCGATCACCTTCGATCCCTCGATGCAGGAGGTCGTCGACGGCGAGGTCGTCGAGGTCGTCGAGTTCGGCGCCTTCGTCGGCATCGGGCCTGTCGACGGGCTGCTGCACGTCTCGCAGATCTCCGACGAGTATCTCGCCTACGACGGCGAGAACCAACAGCTCGCGTCCACCGAATCGAACCGGACGCTCAGCGTCGGCGACTCCGTCCGCGTGCGGGTCGTCACGAAGAGCATCGACGAGCGCAACCCGCGCGACTCGAAGATCGGCCTCACCGCGAAACAGCCCGGTCTCGGCAAGCACGGGTGGCTCGAAGCCGACCGCCAGGCCAACACCGCCACGACCGAGGCGGAGGGAACGTAGATGGCGGAGTCCCGTCTCGCCTGCCGGGAGTGCCACTACATCAACCACGCCGACGCGCAGGCGTGTGAAAACTGCGGGTCCAGCAGCCTCACCGAGGACTGGGCGGGCTACGTCGTCATCACGCATCCCGAGCAATCGGAGATCGCCGAGGAGATGAACGTTAGGGAACCGGGCGGCTACGCGCTGAAGGTCCGCTGAACGGATGCTCACCCTGCCAGCGGAGCTGCGTGGCGCGTTCAAAGAGCCGTTCGGCCCCGTCTACGAGGACGCCGAGGCGTTGCTGGCGGACGCCGGACGCCCGGTGATCGCCGTCGGCGACGTCGTCACCTACCACCTCCGGCAGGCCGGCCACGTTCCCGCCGTCGCACTCGTCGACGGTCGGACCGAACGCGAGGCGGTCGACGAGGAGATCAGCGACGCGCTCGCAGACCCCGAGCACCGTCGAGCGGTCGAGAACGCCCCCGGCGTCATCTCCGAAGACCTGCTCGTTGCGCTCGTCGACGCCCTCGACGCCGACGTCCCCATCACCATCGTCGTCGACGGCGAGGAGGATCTCGCGGCGCTTCCAGCCGTTCTCGCCGCCCCGACGGGCGCGACAGTCGTCTACGGCCAGCCCGGAGAGGGGATGGTCCGCGTCGAGGTGACGGCCGACGCGAAAGCCGAGATGCGCTCGCTGTTCGAACGGATGGAGGGCGACGTCGACGCCGCGCTGGCGACGCTCGGCGTCGAGGACTGACCCGACTCCGACGCCGTGACTGTCGCGGCGCTGACAACAGCCGGTGGTCTGAGCTACTGAGTCCGGTTGCCAATTCCGGCACTGGATCGGAAACGCGTCGTGAAAACGGCCTCTCGACCGATTTTCCCACCGCTCTACCCCTTCGAAATCCTTTTACTCCTTTCGGATGGATGGTAGAACAACTGAACCATGGAAATCGACATTATCTCCGAGGACGAGAACCCGATGTTGCATCGGTCCGACGTCCGGTTCGAGATCGTTCACGAGGATGCGACGCCGTCTCGACTCTCCGTTCGCGACAGTCTCGCGGCGAAACTGAACAAGGATTCCGACGAGGTCGTCGTCCACGAACTCGATACGAAGTTCGGGATGCGAAAGACCGTCGGCTACGCGAAGGTCTACGATTCCCCGGATTTCGCTCGCGACATCGAGCAGGACTACATGCTCGACCGGAACAAGATCGAGGCCGAGGAAGGCGGCGAAGCGGAAGCCGAAGAAGCCTGATTCGGCCCTAACGAGTACTTTTTTCGATGCGAGTCGTCGGAATCGAAGGAACTGCCTGGGCCGCTAGCGCCGCGCTCTACGACACCGAGACCGACGAGGTCGTCATCGAATCCGATCCCTACCAGCCCGACAGCGGCGGCATTCACCCGCGCGAGGCGGCCGAACATATGGGTACGGCCATCCCCGACGTCGTCGCGACGGTTCTCGACCAGGCCGCCGAAACCGCCGAGGATGACGGTCTCGACGTCGACGCCGTGGCGTTCTCCCGCGGCCCCGGCCTCGGTCCGTGTCTCCGCATCGTCGGGACCGCGGCGCGCGCGCTCGCACAGACGCTCTCGGTCCCGCTCGTCGGCGTCAACCATATGGTCGCCCACCTGGAGATCGGTCGGCACCAGTCCGGCTTCGACTCGCCGGTCTGTCTGAACGCTTCGGGGGCGAACGCACACTTGCTCGGCTATCACAACGGCCGGTACCGCATCCTCGGCGAGACGATGGACACCGGCGTCGGCAACGCCATCGACAAATTCACGCGCCATCTCGATTGGTCCCATCCCGGCGGGCCGAAGGTCGAACAGCGGGCGAAAGACGGCGACTACTACGACCTCCCGTACGTCGTCAAGGGGATGGACTTCTCGTTTTCGGGCATTATGTCCGCGGCGAAAGACGCGGTCGACGACGGCGTCCCGGTCGAAGACGTCTGCGCCGGGCTCCAGGAGACGATCTTCGGGATGCTGACGGAGGTCGCAGAGCGGGCGCTGTCGCTGACGGGGACGGACGAACTCGTCCTCGGCGGCGGTGTCGGACAGAACGCGCGGCTCAGAGCGATGCTCGCGTCGATGTGTGAACAGCGCGGCGCGGACTTCTACGCGCCGGAGCCGCGGTTCCTGCGGGACAACGCGGGAATGATCGCGGTGCTCGGCGCGAAGATGTGCGCCGCCGGCGACACCCTCGACGTCGCCGATTCCTCCGTCGACCCCAACTTCCGACCCGACGAGGTGCCCGTCACGTGGCGCGGCGAGGAGGAGTCGGTCGTCAGAGATCCCAGCGCGTCGGGAACGATCCGCGGCGCAGAGGCGACAGTCACCTTCGAGGGCGATCGGGTGGTCAAACGCCGCGTGCCCAAAGCGTACCGCCACCCGGCGCTGGACGAACGTCTCCGCGCCGAGCGGACCCGCGCGGAGGCGCGCCTGACCAGCGCCGCCCGCCGCGTCGGCGTCCCGACGCCAGTCGTGTACGACATCGACCCGCAGGACGGCACGCTCGTCTTCGAATACGTCGGCCACGACGACCTCGCGGCGGCGCTCACGGTCGATCGGTGCCGCGCCGTCGGTCGCCACCTCGCGGCGATCCACGACGCGGGCTTCGTCCACGGCGATCCCACGACTCGAAACGTCCGCGTCGGCGAGGAGCGGACGTATCTCGTCGATTTCGGTCTCGGCTACCACACCGGGCACGTCGAGGATCACGCGATGGATCTCCACGTGTTCAAACAGAGCGTCGCGGGGACGGCGGCCGAGTCCGCACCCCTGCTCGACGCCTTCGAGGCGGGCTACGCCGCTGCGGGCGACGCAGCGGTCCGCACTCGGCTTCGAGCGATCGAAGGACGCGGCCGGTATCAGTGAGGGTCATCGGAAGAGGACCGCCGGCGCGAAGCGAAAACCGCCCAACGCGGCAGCACGATGCCAAAACGATTTATTAGAGCCCGGCGTACGCTGTCGTATGGTAGACAAACCGCAACAGGGTGAGATTCTCGGGATCCCGTACAACTTCGAGCGCCCCTCGCTCGGCCGAATGCTGTCGTCGTACTGGCAGCCCGGAAAGGGAATGCTCGTCAAGAAGCCGTTCGGCATCGGCTACACGCTCAACCTCGCGAACTGGCGCTCGTGGATCGCCCTCGTCGTCGTCGGCGGACTGCTCTGGCAGGAGCAGAAGTCCCGCAGCGACGCCGAGGAAGCCGACGAGGACGAGGGCGGCCCGGTCGAAGTCATCGTCGACTGACCGTTCCACTTTCGGCGCCGCCGTCGCCGCGTCGTCGCACTGCGGTGATCGGACGCGACGCGGAACCGACGACGCTTTCTCCCGACCCGCCCGACCTCGGAGCGAATGCTCCGATACGTCACGACCAACGCGGGCAAGGTGCGCGAGGCCCGTGAGTATCTCGACGGCGTCGAGCAACTGAACTACGACTACACCGAGGTCCAGGCCTCGGATCTCGCCCCCATCGCGGCCCGCGGCGCCCGGGAAGCGTACCGCTACGCGGGCGAGCCGGTTCTGGTCGACGACGCCGGTCTGTTCGTCGAGGGATTCGAGGGCTTCCCCGGTCCGTACTCCTCGTACGTCGAGGAGACGCTCGGCATCGACGCCGTCCAGCGACTCGTCGCTACCGAGATCGACGCGCCGCGCCGGGCCTCCTTCCAGTGCGTGCTGGCGTACTGCGACGGCGACGACTTCGCGGCATCGCCCGACCCAGTCGACCGCGCGGACCGCAGCGCCGCCGCGGCCGCCGGTGCAGCGGCGGTCGACGAAGACGGCAATGGCGACGCCGCCGCGGACGCCGCAGCGGACGCGGACGCACTCCCCGTGAAACTGTTCCGTGGCTCCGTCCGCGGCCGGATCGTCGAACCGCGCGGTGAGGGCGGCTTCGGCTACGATCCGATCTTCGAACACGACGGGACGACGTTCGCAGAGATGACTGCCGACGAGAAGAACGCCGTCTCACACCGCGGCCGCGCCTTCGCGAAGTTCGCCGAGTGGTTCGAAGACCGTGCGCCCTGACGCCGCCGCTGTCTCGGCTGTCGCCGGCTGACCGATTCTGTTCGAGGTATCCGTCCACGTCACGTATCGAATCTGATAGCGAGAGGCAAACGTTGATTTAGACAGCTATCTCGCGGCAAATTCTGTTTTCAGCTGATGAGAACGCAATGATAGGCTTATGGGATGCGTCCAGAGACGGTAGGGTATGTATCTGCTCGAATCGTACGAACGGCTCCTGTGGGGGACGATGGACGTCCTCGGCGTCTCCCGCTCGGTCGCCCGGAAGGTGCACGTCGCGGTCGGGATCCAGTTCGCGATCTCGGTCGCACAGGCGGCGCTTCCGTGGATTGCCGGCGGGGAGACGCAGACGCTCTTGTCGGCGCTGCTCCTCGTCGGCGCGGTCGTCGCGTTTCTCAATACGGTCCTGATCGTCCGGCGCGACGTCGTCACGCCGATCGATCAGCTCTCGACGTCCGCGTCCGCTGTCGCGGCCGGTGATCTCTCGATGTCGCCACCGACGACCGACGGCGACGACGAGGTCGCCCAACTGGTCGAAGACTTCGGAGATATGCACGAGCACCTCCAGCTCGTGTCCGCGCAAGCCACGGCGATGGCGGATCGAGCGTTCGACGACCCGGTGCTCGAGGAACGACTTCCGGGCGAGTTCGGCGACTCGCTCGGCCGGATGGCCTCAGACCTCACGACGCACACGCGGGCGCTCCAACAGCTGGTCGACGCCTTCGGCGACGCGACCGAGCGCGCCCGCGAGGGCGACCTCACGGCGCTGATGCCCGCCGAGGAACTCGCCGCTGAGGACGACCGCTACGGCGAAGTCGCCCGCTCGTACAACGAGTTCCTCCGGACGCTCTCGGCGACGCTCGGCGACGTCCAGACGTTCGCCGACCAGGTCGCAGAGATGAGTTCGGACGCTCAGACGCACGTCCGGCGTGCGACCGAAGCGAGCGAGGCCGTCGCGGCCGCGGTCGACGAGATCGAAGCCGGCGCCGACGAACAGACCGAACACCTCCAGACGGTCGCCTCGGAGCTCTCGACGCTGTCGGCGACCGTCGAGGAGATCGCCGCTTCTGCGGACGAGGTCGCGGGGACCGCAGAGCGCGCCGCCGAACGCGGACGCGCCGGCCGCGACGTCGCCACGACGGCGATGGAAGAACTCGACGCCGCCGAGGCCCGGATCGAGGAGACGGCGGCGGCGATGGAGGAACTAGCGGCACACATCGAGGAGATCGACGAGATCGCCGAGTTCATCGACTCGGTCGGCTCCCAGACCGATCTGCTCGCGATCAACGCCTCGATCGAGGCGGCCCACGCCGGCTCCGCCGGTGACGGCTTCGGCGTCGTCGCCGAGGAGGTCAAATCGCTGGCCGAGGAGACCCGCGAGTCCGCCGACGAGGTCTCGACGCTCATCGAAGACGTCACCGAGCGCTCCGAGGAGACGCTCGCGACCGTTCACGAGACCGACCAGCAGGTGAAATCCAGCGTCGAGACCGTCGCGGAGGCCATCGAGGAGTTCGAGTCGATCGTCGACGACGTCGAGGGAATCGACGCGAGCATCCGTGAAGTGAGCAACGCGACCGACCAGCAGGCGGACTCCTCGCAGGACGTCGCCGCCCGCGTCGACGAGGTCGCGAACATCTCCGAGGAGACGACCGCACAGACCGCCGCGGCCGTCGAGGACGCGACCCAGCAGTCGGAGTCGCTCACCGAACTCGAAACGCAGGCAGATCAGCTCTGCGAACGCGCGAACAACCTCGACGACCTCGTCGACTCCTTCGAGATCCTCGACCAACACCGCGGCGAAGGATTCGAGTGGACGGAGCAACCTGTCAGCGACGCCGACGGCTCCGTGGATGCCGGAGGCCCCGCCGCGAGCGCGGCCTCTGACGACTGACTTCGACGACCCCGTTTTGTCTCGCCGCTGATTGGTCCGCCAGCAGTCTATACCCTTATTTGTCCGCCGGCCGAATCCGGAGATATGAAGATAGTGCCGGACACGAGCGCGGTCATCGACGGTCGCGTGTCCGAGCGAGTCGAGTCGGACGGCGAGGTCACGGTTTTGGTCCCCGAAGCCGTCGTCGGAGAACTCGAATCCCAGGCCAACGACGGCCTCGACACGGGCTGGACGGGCCTCGAAGAGCTCCAGCGCCTCGCGGAACTCGCCGACGAGGGCGACGTGGACGTCCGGTACGTCGGTCGCCGGACGAAACCCAGCGAGGCCACCGGCGCACACGAGGGCGATATCGACGCGCTCATCCGCGACGTCGCAGAAGAGGAGCAGGCGACGCTTCTCACGAGCGACGTCGTCCAGTCGGAGGTCGCGAAGGCGAAGGGGCTCGACGTCGAGTACGTCGAACCGCGCGTCCGCGGCTCCGGCGAACTCGTCATCGAGGAGTTCTTCGACGACCAGACGATGTCGGTCCACCTCAAGACCGGGACGAAGCCGAAAGCCAAGCGCGGCGCCATCGGCGAGATGCACTACCAGACGATCGACGACGAGGTCTCCGACGAGGCGCAGATGAAAGAGTGGGCCGACGACATCGAGGAGACGGCCCGCACCAGCTCGGAGGGCTTTCTCGAACTCTCCGAACCGGGAATGAGCATCGTGCAGTTCCGCGACTACCGCATCGCGGTCGCGCGCCCGCCCTTCGCCGACGGCATCGAGATCACCGCCGTCCGGCCGATCGTCAAGACCGACCTGGAGGACTACGAGTTCGCCGACGAACTCCGGGACCGACTGAAAGAGCGCCAGCGCGGCGTCCTCATCTCCGGGTCGCCCGGGGCCGGGAAGTCGACGTTCGCGCAGGCCGTCGCGGAGTTCCTCACCGAGAGCGACTACGCGGTCAAGACGATGGAGAAGCCCCGCGACCTCCAGGTGGGTCCGGACATCACCCAGTACACCGCGCTCGGCGGCGACATGGAGAAGACCGCCGATTCGCTCCTCCTCGTCCGCCCGGACTACACGATCTACGACGAGGTGCGGAAGACGAAGGACTTCGGCGTCTTCGCGGATATGCGCCTCGCGGGCGTCGGGATGGTCGGCGTCGTCCACGCCACGCGCGCCATCGACGCGCTCCAGCGTCTCGTCGGCCGCGTCGAACTCGGGATGATCCCGCAGGTCGTCGACACCGTCGTCTACATCGAAGACGGGCGCGTCGACACCGTCTACGACGTCAAGACGGAGGTGAAAGTCCCCGAAGGACTCACCGCGGAGGACCTCGCACGCCCGGTCATCCAGGTCACGGACTTCGAGACCGGAAAACCGGAGTACGAGATCTACACGTTCAACCGGCAGGTCATCACCGTCCCCCTCACCGGCGACGGAGAGAGCGAGGAGAGCGGCGTCGGCCGCCTCGCCCGCCAGGAGATCGAACGCGAGATCCGCTCGATCGCCCGCGGGCACGTCGACGTCGAACTCAAGGGCCAGAACAAGGCGGTCGTCTACGTCGAAGAGGACGACATCTCCTACGTGATCGGCAAGGGCGGCGGCCGTATCTCCGACGTCGAAGACCGCCTCGGCATCGAGATCGACGTTCGGACGCACGACGAGAAACCGGGTCGCGGCGGCGCGAGTGGAAGCGCCGGCGGCTCCGGGGGTGCAGGCGGCGGCGCCCAGTCCTCCGAGGGAATCGTCGTCACGCCCGAAGTCACCTCCCGGCACGTCGTCGTCCGGATGGACGAACACGTCGGCGAGACCGTCGAGATCCGCGCCGACGGCGAGTACCTCTTCACCGCGACGGTCGGTCGCGGCGGCGACATCCAGGTCTCCCGCGGCAGCGCCATCGCTGACGAACTCGAACAGGCGATCGACCGGAAACAGCGGATCACGGTCCACCCGGCCTGATTCACGGCGTTCGTCGGATCCGCTCAGTCGCGCCTGCCCTCGCTGAATCGGACGATTCTTCCCCCGACCGGTGTACTCTCGGGTATGGAATCGGACACGCCGCCGGCGGAGGTGCTCGACGAACTGTTCGCGACGATCGAGGACCGCAAGGAGACGCTACCCGAGGGCTCCTACACGACGTCGCTTTTCACCCACGAGAAGGGAAAAAACGCCGTCTTAGAGAAGATCGGCGAGGAGGCCACCGAGACGATTCTCGCCGCGAAAGACGAAAACGAGGAGGAACTGCTGGCCGAGAGCGCCGACCTCGTCTATCACCTGCTCGTCGTGCTCGCGATGGAGGACGTCACGCTCGACGATCTCCGAACGGAACTCCGCGATCGATTCTGAGGCGGACTGCAGACCGAGAAAAGAACGCTATCGGAACGAAACGCCTAGGTCGTGCAGGCCGTCGTTGTGCTGGGCGACGTTGATCAACAGCGGCGTCAGCGACTCGATCTCTGCGGCGTTTGCGATACCCCCGGCGTCGAGCGCGCGGAGGCCGTCGATGTCCTCTGCGATTCCGGCGACGACGTCTTTCGCGCTCTCGTCCTCGCCAACGAGGAGCGTGTCGATGCCGAGGTCGGCGTCGAGGTTCGCGAGCCGGCCGGCGGCGAGGTTGTGGAACGCGCCGACGACGGGCACGTCCTCGGGTGCGGCGTCGGCGACGAGTGCGGTCACGCTGCCCGCGCCCGGGGGGTGATAGTGGAAGCCGTCCTCGTCGCGCTGCATCCCCGCGGCGGGGGTGACGAGCACGTCGTCCGCATCGAGGCTGTCGGCGACGGCGTCGACCGTGTCCGCGACGTGGTACGGCGGGACGCTGAGGACGACGACGTCAGCCCGATCGGCCGCCATCGCGTTCTCGAAGCCGGTGATCTTCGTCTCGCGGCCGTGTTCTGCAACGGTCTCTTGATACGCGGCGGCGGCGTCGTGTGCGGCGTCAGGGTCCCGAGAGCCGATTACGACGTCGTGGTTCGTGTGGTAGGCCCAGCGGAGCGCGAGGCCCTCGCCGACGTCGCCGGTACCGCCGAGAAGTGCGATTCGCATAGGTGGCCGTGAGGAGGCGGTCGGGTAAAGGGTTGCGTGACCGGGGATGGCTGCCGGTGTTCGCGCCTGTGTCGCGGTGTCGCTGGCCGCCTCGCTCACTCCCAGTCGTTCGCGCTCTCCCGCGCCTCCGTCGCCATCGGGAGATACACGACGAGGAACCCCACGAGGGGGGCGACGATCAGCGTCCCGAGAAGCAGGCCCGTTCGGATCGAGGTCTCCGGGGGCAGCAGTCGCCACACGCCGAGTCCGAGGACGTCGACGGTGATCACCACTGCGGCGAACCGGAGGAAGTTCGAGCGGACGTCGCTCACGCTCTCGACCCTCCAGTCCAGCGCCGCGGGTTCAGTCCTTTCGCCTGGGTCGCGACCAGCCAGCCGACCGCGAGCGGGACGATGCCGCCGACCGGGCCGCCGATGCCGAGCGCGCCCAGCGCGAGACGACCGCCGAGCGCGACGCCGAAGAAGACGAGATACTGGACGGTCTGATCACCCGCTTCCGCCTCCGGTGAGATCGAATCGAGTGCGAACCAGGCGGCCAGCGGGGCGACGACGGCGAAGGTGCCGAGGGCGACGCCGAGCGGCAGGAGGCCGGTCGGGTCGGGCGCGAGGACGGTCGTCACGACGACGGCGACGACCGCGGCGAAGATGCCGGCCCAGGCGAGTCGTTCGATGCGAAGCGCGTCCATCGCGTGAGAGTTAGACGGGGACGCAAAAAGCGTGCTCGTTGGGTGCTCGTAGCGCACCTGCCGTGGCGCGCTGCCGCCGCCGACAGACCTACTCGAAGAGCAACGTCGGGAGGTCGTTCACGGAGTCGACGACGGTGGCCGCGCCGGCGGCCTCGTACGCCCGCCGCCCCGATTCGCCGGTCAGTCCGCCGGTCAGGACGCCGATGCCGTAGTACTCCCGCTCGGGATCGCTCTCGGCGGCGTTGACCGCGGTCTTCACGTCGTCGAGGGTGTCGCCGGCGAAGGCGACGCTGTCGGCGTCGAAGCGCTCTGCCAGCGTCACGAGCGCGTGAGGGTGCGGCTTGCCCGCCTCCCAGTCGTCCATCGTGAAACGGTGCTCGTCGGGAACCGAGAGCCCGACGCGGTCGAGCGCGATGTCGGCCTCCGCCGCCGGCCGGCCCGTGAGGACGCCCACGTCGGCGTGCTGTCGCAGTCGGTCGATCGTCTCGGGGTCGAGGATGATCGGCTCGTCGTGGATGTACCCCGCGGTCTCGAACGGTGGCTCGCCGCCCTCTAGCTCTCGGTACAGGTCCGCGCCGAGATACAGCGCCTGGAACGCCTCGCGGAGGCCCTCTCGGTCCCACTCCTCGCGGACGGCTGCCAGCACCTCGTCGTCGAGGTGAGCGCTCGCGACCGCTTCGGCGGCGTCGAGGCCGCCGCCCTGGGATTCTATCTGATCGGTGAACGTCGAGAGTCCGATCGGCTCGCGCTCGTCGACGAGGACGTACAGCGCCGCCGCGTAGGTCACGTCCCAGTCGTTGTTGAAGCCGCCGGCGTCTTTGAACAACTGAACGTCGTCGCGGTCGATCGTCCGGTCGTACAGGCGCTCGACGGACTCCACGATAGCGCGACGATACGAGTCGGCCACGTCGAGGAGCACGCCGTCGATGTCGAGGACGACCGCGTCTGCGTGCATACTCGTAGGCGGCCGGGCAGCGGCCTTAGCGTTGTCCCTTCCCTGTGCGGTCGCGATTCGTGGGGACCCTCGACTGTGCGAACCAACGTACACCTCCCGACCGTGCGAACCAACTCACGCCCCGCGGCATCGAGTTAGGAGATATTTTACCGTGGGGTCGCCAGAGAGGTGATATGGACTACGACCCGCAGGAACTCGAAGCGCGGTGGCGCGAGCGGTGGGCCGAGGAGGGTCGCTACGAGGCCGACCCCGTCGGTGCCGACGACCCCGACACCGCCGCCGACGAGGACGCGACGTTCATCACCGTCCCGTATCCGTACCCCAGCGGCGGGATGCACATCGGCCACGCCCGGACGTACACCGTCCCCGACGTCTACGCCCGTTACCGCCGTCAGCAGGGCGACAACGTCCTGTTCCCGATCGCCTGGCACGTCACCGGCACGCCGATAATCGGCGCGGTCGAACGGCTGAAGAAGGGCGAAGAAGAGCAACTGTCGGTTCTCCGTGACACCTACAACGTCTCCGAGGACACGCTCGCGGACCTGGAGACGCCGATGGGCTACGCCCGCCACTTCATCGAGCAGCACTACAAGAAGGGGATGAAGGATCTCGGGCTCTCGATCGACTGGCGGCGGGAGTTCACCACCAACGACGACCGCTACTCGCAGTTTATCACCTGGCAGTACGAGACGCTGCGGGACCGCGGCCTCCTGGAGAAGGGGCTACACCCCGTCAAATACTGCACAAACGAGAAACAGCCGGTCACGACGCACGACTTACTGGAAGGCGAGGAAGCCGAGTTCCAGGAGTACACGCTCGTTCGGTTCGGCCACGGCGACACCGTCGTCCCGATGGCGACGCTCCGCCCCGAGACCGTCCGCGGCGTCACGAACGCCTACATCGACCCCGACGCCGACTACGTGATCGCCGACGTCGACGGCGAGGAGTGGTTCGTCTCCGCGCCCGCCGTCGAGAAACTCCAACTGCAGGGTCACGACGTCACGCCGAAACGCACCGTCGCCGGCGAGCACCTGGTCGGCGAGCGCGTTACGAACCCCATCACAGGCGAGGAGGTACTCGTCCTGCCCGCGGACTTCGTCGACGCCGAGAACGCCACCGGGGTCGTGATGTCGGTGCCGGCGCACTCGCCGGACGACTACGTCGCCCTCCAAGAGGCGAAAGCCGACGACGAGCGGCTCCGCGAGTACGGCATCGATCCCGCCGACGTCGCGGAGATCGAACCGATTCCGATTCTCTCGATAGAGGGCTACGGCGACATCCCGGCGAAGACCGCCGTCGAGGAGGCCGGCATCGAGTCCAGCGCTGACCCTGCACTCGAAGAAGCCACGAAAGAGCTGTACAACAGCGAGTTCCACAGCGGCCGCCTGAACGACGAGTACGGGGAGTTTGCCGACGAGATCGTCGAAGACGTCCGCGGCCGATTCAGGGACGCCTACCGCGACGAGGGCGCGTTCGGCACGATGCAGGAGTTCTCCGAGGAGGTCGTCTGCCGCTGCGGCGGCGACGTCGTCGTCGCCGAGCAGGACACGTGGTTCCTGCGCTACAACGACGAGGCGTGGAAGCAGAAAGCCCACGACGTGGTTTCGCGGATGGAGGCGATCCCCGAGAACACCCGCGGCGAGTACGATCACACGATCGACTGGCTGAACGAGTGGCCCTGTATCCGGAACTACGGGCTGGGCACGCGCCTGCCGTGGGACGACGAGTTCGTCATCGAACCGCTGTCGGACTCGACGATCTATATGGCGTACTACACGATCGCCCACCGGCTGGACGAGATCCCCGTCGAGGACCTCGATCGGGAGTTCTTCGACGCGCTGTTCTACGGCGCTGACGCGGTCGACGACCCCGACGAGCGCGCGCTGGAACTGCGTGCGGAGTGGCTCTACTGGTACCCCGTCACCTACCGCTTCTCGGCGAACGACCTCATCTCGAATCACCTGACGTTCTATCTGTTCCACCACGCCGAACTGTTCGACGAGGCCCAGTGGCCCGCTGGCATCGTCATTATGGGGATGGGGCTGCTCGAAGGCGAGAAGATGTCGTCCTCGAAGGGACACGTCGTCCTCCCCGGCGCGGCGATCGACGAGTACGGCGCGGACACGGTGCGCTTCTTCCTGCTCAATTCCGCGGAGCCGTGGCAGGACTACGACTGGCGCGCCGAACAGGTCGAGTCCGTGCAGACGCAACTGGAGCGCTTCTGGAACCGCGCCCAGGACGTCGTCGACGACCCCGGCCCCGAGGAACGCCCCGATCTGGCGACGGCGGACCGCTGGCTGCTGTCGCGCCTCCAGCGGACCGTCGCTACGGTCACCGAGGCGATGGAAGGCTCCGAGACCCGGACTGCGAGCCAGGCCGCCTTCTACGACTTCGAGGAGGACCTGCGCTGGTACCGCCGCCGGGCGGATCGCTCGCGCCCCGCGGCGCGCTGGACGCTTCGGGAGGTCCTGGAGACGCGACTGCGCCTGCTCGCGCCGTTCGTGCCGTTCCTGACGAACGAACTCCACGAACGGTTGACGGGCACGCCTGCGGAGGACGCGCCGTGGCCCGAGGTCGACGATGACCTGCTCGACCGCGGCATCGAGGCCGCGGAAACGCAGATCGAACGGCTCGTCGACGACGTCCAGGGCATCCGCCAGTCCCTGCAGAATGCCGACGAGGACGTTCCCGAGGCGGACCCCGACCGCATTCGCGTCACCGTCGCCGCCGACTGGAAGCACGACGTGTTCGGCACGGTCGCCGACCTCGGTGCGGACCAGGGCGCAGTGATGGGCGAAGTGATGCAGGACCCCGATCTCCGCGAGCGCGGCAACGCCGTCAACGACCTCGTCGGTGAACTGATCGAGTTCGCCCGCGGTCGCGACGACGACGAACTCGACGCGCTCGCCGGTCTCGACGAACAGGGCGCCTACGAGCGCGCGGCCGACTTCCTCGGCCGGGAGTTCGACGCCGAGATCGTCGTCCAGAAGGAAGGCGAAGACGTCGAAGCACGCAAGCAGGCCGTGCCGTTCCGCCCCGCGATCGAACTCGAAGCCGAGTAAGGTTCAATCGTCGCTGTCGTCGCCGTGACCGCCCACGTGATTACACGGGCGTAACCTGCTGTAGCACCGTAATCTGGCCGTTCTCTCCGTCCCGACTCGCGAAGGTTTATCACCGTTCGACTGCTCGAATTGTAACAATGGCAGAGGCAGAAGAGGAGAGTCTCGACGACCTCCCTCCGAGCGCGAAGTTGGTCTTCAAAGTACTCGAGTACAACGGACCGTTAACCCAGAAAGGAATCGTCCAAGAATCGATGCTCTCGGCCCGGACGGTCCGCTACGCACTCGAACGACTCGAGGGAATCGACGTCGTCGACGAGGACGTCTACTTCGCCGACGCGCGACAGAACCTCTATCAGCTCACCGACGACGCACCGGAGACCCACCCCGCCGAGGGCGACGGCGACGAAGCGGAAGCCTGCTGCGCGGAGTAACCGCTCCCCGTTCACTCCGATCGGATTTTCCACGAGAAGTTATCCCTCCCCACTCCCGAGTACGACTATGTCACTCTCACTCGACGCTACGCAACTGGATCGGTACTCCAGACACATCATTATGGACGAGGTCGGTCCTGAGGGACAACAGCGCCTGCTCGACGCCCGGGTGCTCGTCGTCGGCGCGGGCGGCCTGGGCGCGCCGGTGATTCAGTACCTCGCAGCCGCGGGAGTCGGCACGCTCGGCATCGTCGACGACGACGTCGTCGAGCGGAGCAACCTCCAGCGACAGGTCATCCACCACGATGCCGACGTCGGCCGACCGAAAGTCGACAGCGCGGCGGCGTTCGTCGAGGGCCTCAACCCAGACGTCGACGTCGAGACCTACGAGACCAGACTGGAGAAATCGAACGTCGAGGACGTCGTCCCCGGCTACGACCTCGTCGTCGACGCCTCGGACAACTTCCCGACGCGGTACCTCCTGAACGACTTCTGTCGGCTCCGGGAGATCCCGATCGCCCACGGCGCGATCTACAAGTTCGAGGGCCAACTGACGACGCTCGTTCCCGGCGGGCCGTGCTACCGCTGTCTGTTCCCCGAAGCGCCCGAGCCCGGAACGGTCCCGGACTGTGCGACAACCGGCGTCCTCGGCGTCCTGCCCGGCACCGTCGGCTGTATTCAGGCCACGGAAGCAGTGAAACTCATCCTCGACGCCGGCGATCTGCTGACGGGACAACTGCTGTTTTACGACGCGATGGAACTCTCCTTCGAGAAGGTACCGTACCGCAAGAATCCCGACTGTCCGGTCTGCGGCGACGACCCGATCGAATCGATCGACGGGGTAGAGTACACGGCGGCCTGTGCGGTCGGCGGCGACTGAATCCGTCGCTGCGAGACCGTTCGAGTCCGCGTCTACCTTCTCTCGCCCGGAATCGCGTCGACGACGCGTTCCAGCACCGTCGCCTCCGCCTTTCGGAGGTGTTCGGCTGCGGTTCCGACGGTGCAGTCGAGTTCCTCGGCCACCGCTTCGAGCGTCGCATCCCGTGGATCGGCGTAGTATCCACACGCGACTGCGACGCGGAGCGCCTCACGCTGTCGGGACGAGAGCGCGGCGGTCGGGTCCGAGAGGCGGCCGTCGTACGGGTGGATCTGCCGGACAGTTACGCCGATCTCGCTCGGGAGTCCGTCGAGTGCGGTCTCGACTTCGCTCGCCGTCCCGACGAGCGAGACGTCGATACAGCGATTCTCGCGGTAGACGACCGGTGGAACGACCACGACGCCGGTTCCCAGGAACGCCGCGGTCAATCTGGCATCGGCGGCGCGTTGATCTTCGGTGACGGCGAGGTGGAACCCCCGCTGTGTCGGTTCAGTGGCGACTTCGTAATCCAGAATCGACGGCTGGTCGGCCAGCGCCGCCGTGTACGACGCGGGGTCGTCGCCGTCGACGAAGAACACGAGCGTGTTTCGATCGCCGACTGCTGGATTCCAGTGCCGGAGGCGCGTTTCCCGGAACCCGGGCGTGTCGGCCACGAACGCGTGCATCGGGTGAACGTACGGTTCGGGGAGTTCGAGCCGCAACCGCAGCGAGCGCATTGGAGGGGAGTGGATCTGTCGAAGGTAAAAATATACCTCAGGCGTGAGGCAGCAGTCCCAGGTGAGAGTCTTCCGAACACTGCGGTATGCAACAGCCGTGCGAACCCTCCGCCGAACCGGCGCCGGTCGGTACGCCGACCAACTCGACCGCCGAACGCGCTCTCGCGTCGCTGGAGGCGTCGTTTCACGTCCGCCGGGAGTCTCACCAGCACGCACCCGGCGTCGTGATCCGCCCCGACGCGGTGCAGGACGCGCTTCGACACCTACGCGAGGAGGCCGGGTTCGACCACCTCTCGTGTGTGACCGCTCAGGAGTATCCCGACCGCTACGAGACGATTTACCACTTGAAACAGTACGCCGATCCGACCAGGGAACTGAGTGTGATCGTCCCGGCGCCCAGTGACGCGCCCGCGAGCCAGTCGGCGGCGCCCGTCTTCCCGACCGCTGGCTGGCACGAACGCGAGGCGTACGATCTGATCGGCATCGAGTACGACGACCATCCGGATCTGCGCCGCCTGCTCCTCCCCGAGACGTGGCAGGGACACCCGCTCTCGCTGGATTACGATCAGCATCGGCCACAGATCGTCCCCTACACCGAGAACGTCAATCCCGTCCAAGACGACGAGCGCGACGGCGACACGTTGCTTTTGAACATCGGGCCGCATCATCCCGCCACACACGGCGTCCTCCACCTGGAAGTCACGCTCGACGGCGAGCAGGTCGTCGACGTCGACCCCGACATCGGCTACATCCACCGCTGTGAGGAGCAGATGTGCCAGTCGAAGACCTACCGTCACCAGATTATGCCCTACCCCGATCGTTGGGACTGGGGCGGCGCGGGCTTGCTGAACGAGTGGGCCTACGCGCGGACGGCAGAGCACCTCGCCGACATCGAGGTCCCCGAGTACGCCCGGGTCGTCCGGACGATGGCAGCGGAGCTCTCGCGGATGCTCTCGCACTTTCTCGCCGTTGGCGCGTACGCGCTCGACGTTATCGGCGACTTCACGGCCACGTTTATGTACGCGATCAAGGACCGCGAGACGGTCCAGAACATCCTCGAAGACCTCACCGGCCAGCGGCTGATGTTCAACTACTTCCGCCTGGGCGGCGTCGTCTGGGACCTCCCCGAGCCGCGCGAGGAGTTTCTCGCGAAGATCTACGACTTCGTCGACGACCTTCCGGAGCGACTGGCAGAGTACCACGACCTGCTCACCGGCAACGAGGTCATCCAGCTTCGAACCGTCGACACCGGAGTGCTCTCTACGGAGACGGCGAAGGCCTACGGCTGCACCGGCCCCGTGGCACGCGGCTCGGGTATCGACTACGACCTGCGTCGCGACGATCCCTACGGCTACTACGACAACCTCGAGTGGGATGTCGTCACCGAACCAGACGGTGACAATTTCGCTCGTCTCCTGGTCCGATTACAGGAACTCGAACAGTCCGCGAAGATCGTCGAACAGTGTGCTGACCGCTTGGCGGAGTGGCCGGCCGACGAGCGAACGATCCAGGCCAACGTCCCGCGGACGATCAAGCCCGACCCAGACGCCGAAGTGTATCGAGCTGTCGAGGCCGCGAAGGGCGAACTCGGGATCTACATCCGTTCGGACGGCACCGACACGCCCGCGCGGTTCAAGATCCGCGGCCCGTCGTTCTCGCATCTCCAGGCCCTCCCCGAAATGACCGAGGGCGAGTACATCCCGGACCTGATTGCGACGCTCGGCAGCCTCGACACGATTATGGGCGAAGTCGACCGGTAGCGTCGCCGACGGAACGGCGTCGCTCACTGCGGATGAAGGCAAACAGTCGGCACACGCGTCACTGCCCGCGTCGACGTGCCGAACGACCGCGGCCCGACGCGGGACGGATGCTACGTCACGGAGACGCTGGCCCCTTCATCCGATATAAAGGCAGGGTCGCGCCGTGCGCATCTGCGCTGCCGTCCGCTCACACCGCAGCGTTTTATCCGCGCGCAGCCCAGGTGCGCGTATGGCCTCGCAGGGAATCGTCGAGGAGTTTCTCTCTCTGAAGTCCGACACCGACGCGGACGTCCTGACAATGCAGTGCGGCGACTTCTACGAGTTCTTCGCCGACGACGCCGAACTGGTCGGCGACGAACTCGATCTGAAGATCTCCGAGAAGTCCTCGCACGGGTCGTCGTATCCGATGGCTGGCGTCCCGGTCGACGACCTCACACCATATTTAAAGGCACTCGTCGAGCGCGGCTATCGAGTCGCTGTCGCCGACCAGTTCGAAGACGAAAGCGGCGACCACTACCGAAGCGTCACGCGGATCGTCACGCCCGGAACGCTCGTAGAGACCGACGACGACGACGCGCGATACATTGCAGCGGTCGTCGGCGAGACGGGCAACAAGGGTGACGAGCGCCGGTCCGCGGGCGGCACCTCGGGAGCTGACGACGGCATCGGCCTCGCATTCGCCGACGCGACGACCGGACAGTTCCTCGTCACGGTCGCCGCCGACGCCGACGACGCGCTCTCGGAGCTCTACCGCTTCGGGCCGGTCGAGATCCTTCCGGGCCCTGACGTCCGCGGCGACGACGCGCTCACCCGCCGGCTTCGCGAGGAGACCGACGCGACCGTCTCGCTCTTCGAGGCGGACGCCTTCGCACCGGGACGCGCGAAACACCGCCTCCGCGAGCACTTCGGCCGCGAGACGCTCGACAGCGTCGGCCTCCAGCGCGAACCGGCGATCCGCGCGGCTGGCGCGGCCCTCCGATACGTCGAGGAGACCGGCGCGGGCGTCCTGCCGTCGATGACGCGCCTGCGCTCCTTCGAGACGAACGAGCACCTCGAACTCGACTCGACGACGCAGCGGAACCTCGAACTCACGGAGACGATGCAGGGCGAGCGCGACGGCACCCTCGTCGACACGATCGACCACACGGTGACGAGTCCGGGTGGGCGGCTCCTCCGCGAGTGGGTGACCCGCCCGCGACGCGACCGCGCGGAACTGACGCGCCGACTCGACGCGGTCGAGGCGCTCACCGCGGCGGCACTCGCCCGCGAACGCGTCCGCGAGGCGCTCGACGGCGGCTACGACCTCGAACGGCTGGCCGCCCGGGCGGCGTCCGGCAGCGCCGACGCTAGCGACTTGCTGGCCGTCCGCGATACGCTCGGAATCCTGCCGGACGTCGCCGACGCTATCGAGGGCTCACGCCTCGAATCGTCGCCGCTCGCCGCGGTCGTCGAGCGGCCCGACCGCGATGCGGCCGGCCGTCTCCGCGAGGAACTGGCGGCGGCGCTCGCCGACGACCCGCCGAAGACGGTGACGCAGGGCGGGCTGTTCCGCCGCGGCTACGACGACGAACTCGACGACCTGCTGGATCGCCACGAGGAGGCGCAGGAGTGGATCGACACGCTCGCCGACCGCGAGAAGCGCCAGCACGGCCTCAGCCACGTCACCGTCGACCGGAACAAGACCGACGGCCACTACATTCAGGTCGGCAAGTCGGTCGCCGATCAGGTGCCCGAGCACTACCGGGAGATCAAGACGCTGAAGAACTCGAAGCGGTTCGTCACCGACGAACTCGAAGAGCGCGAGCGGGAGATCCTCAGAGTAGAGGAGGCCCGCGGCGATCTGGAGTACGACCTCTTCTGTGACCTTCGCGAGCGGGTCGCCGATCACGCCGAACTCCTGCAGGACGTCGGTCGCGCTCTCGCCGAAGTCGACGCGTTGGCGTCGCTCGCGACGCACGCCGCCGGCAACGACTGGACCCGTCCGGAACTGACCGAGCCGGGGCCGCTGCGGATCGACGCCGGTCGCCACCCCGTCGTCGAGCAGACGACGGAGTTCGTCCCCAACGGCGTCCGAATGGACGGAGATCGGGAGTTCCTGATCGTCACCGGGCCGAATATGAGCGGGAAGTCGACGTATATGCGGCAGGTCGCGCTCGTCACGCTGCTCGCACAGGTCGGGAGCTTCGTCCCGGCGCGTTCGGCGACGATCGGCGTCGTCGACGGCATCTACACCCGCGTCGGCGCGCTCGACGAACTCGCGCAGGGCCGCTCGACGTTCATGGTCGAGATGCAGGAACTCTCGAACATCCTGCACTCGGCGTCGGAAGATTCGCTCGTCATCCTCGACGAAGTCGGGCGCGGCACCGCGACGTACGACGGCATCTCGATCGCGTGGGCCGCGACGGAGTATCTCCACAACGAGGTCCGCGCGAAGACGCTCTTTGCGACGCACTACCACGAGCTCACGTCGCTGGCGGACCACCTCGATCGGGTCGCGAACGTCCACGTCGCCGTCGACGATGCGGGCGACGACGTGACGTTCCTCCGGACGATCGAGGATGGCCCGACAGATCGCTCCTACGGCGTCCACGTCGCGGAGTTGGCCGGCGTCCCCGACCCGGTCGTCTCCCGCGCTGACGCGGTGCTCGCGCGCCTGCGCGCCGAGGAAGCGATCGAGGCCCGCGGAAGCGGTGGCGGCGACAGCGAACCGACGCAGGCCGTCTTCGACCTCTCGGCCGGCCAGTTCGTCGACGAGACGGCGAGCGCGGGGGCGACCGACGGCGGTCGGACGGGCGCGGAGAACGCGGCGGCCGATGCGTCGACTGCCTCTGCCGCAGCCCCCGACGCCGACTCGTCGCGGCCGGCCGCCGTCGACCCGGAACTTGACGACATCGCCGCCGAACTGACCGAACTGGATCTGAACGACATATCCCCGATCGAACTGATGACGACCGTCCAGGAGTGGCAGCAGCGGCTGGACGAGTAGTGCGCGCGCGACGGGGCGGCCGTCGCTATCGCCACGACCGGTAACGATTAGGGCGCATACGACCAGTACCCGGATAGCAAATGTGTTGGGACGAGCGACCGCGCTGTCTGCTGTCGGGCCGAATCGGCCGTTCGACGCGGTGCGAGGCGACCACCTCACGGCAGGGAGTGCCGACGTGACCGACGCCGACGACCACCTGGAGGCGACGATCAGTCAACGAGGCGTCCTCTTCGCCGCCTCGGGTGACGTGCTCGTCGTCCGCCGGAGCACCGACGGCGGGTGGGAACTCCCCGGCGGCCGGCTCGAACCGTACGAGGACGCGCCCGACGGGATCCACCGCGAGATAGTCGAGGAGACGGCGCTCGACGTTCACGTCGGCCGGCCCATCCACACGGCGTCGTGGCGAAACGACACCGATCAGGGACGCTTCGCGGTCTACTACTGGTGTGCGGTCCCCGAGAGCCTGGACGTCGTCGCCGACGATCCAGTCCAGCTCAGCCACGAACACTCGACGCACGCGTGGCTGTCGCCGGAAGCGGCCGCCGACCGACTGAGCGCGGTACAGTCCGAAGCAGTTTTGACGGCGATGGGGGTCTACGACCCGTGAGCGGAGACGACGCTGCGGGCGATGCCGCAGACGCCGATCCGACGCCGACGATCCGCGCGCTCGACGAGCAGACCGTACGACAGATCGCGGCCGGCGAGGTCGTCGAACGGCCCGCGTCGGTCGTGAAGGAACTCCTCGAAAACAGCCTCGACGCCGGCGCGGATCGCATCTCCGTCGCGGTCGACGCGGGCGGCACCGAGGGCGTTCGCGTTCGCGACGATGGCGTCGGGATGGACCGCGAGGCGGTCCAGCGCGCGGTCGAAGAACACACCACGAGCAAGATCGACGACATCGACGACCTCGAAGCCGGCGTCGGAACGCTCGGGTTCCGCGGCGAGGCGCTCCACACGATCGGCGCGGTCTCGCGGGTGACGATCCGGACGAAGCCCCGCGGTGGCGACGGCGTCGGCACGGAACTCCGCGTCGAGGGCGGCGACGTGACGGACGTGAGCGCCGCAGGCTGTCCGGAGGGAACCGTCGTCGAGGTCGACGACCTGTTCTACAACACGCCCGCGCGCCGGAAGTTCCTGAAGACGACCGCGACGGAGTTCGACCACGTCAACACCGTCGTCACGCACTACGCGCTCGCGAACCCGGACGTCGCCATCTCCTTAGAGCACGACGACCGCGAGGTGTTCGCGACCGAGGGCCGCGGGAGCCTCCAGTCGGCCGTCCTCTCGGTGTACGGCCGCGAGGTCGCCGAGTCGATGATCCGCGTCGAACACGAGCCCGACGCGGGGCCGATCGAGCGCGTCACGGGACTGGTCAGCCACCCGGAGACGACCCGCAGCACTCGGGAGTACCTCTCGACGTTCGTCAACGACCGGTACGTCACCGCCCGCGCGCTTCGAGAATCGGTCCTCGACGCCTACGGCGGCCAGTTGGCCACCGACCGCTACCCGTTCGCAGTCCTGTTCGTCGACGTCCCCGCCGACGCGGTCGACGTGAACGTCCACCCGCGGAAGATGGAAGTCCGCTTCGGCGACGAGGCGGGCGTCCGGGGAGACGTCACCGACGCCGTGCGGACCGCGCTGCTCGACGAGGGACTGATCAGGTCGACAGCGCCTAGAGGTCGCTCTGCGCCCGCAGAGACCGCGATCGAACCCGAATCGCCCGACTCGGAAGTGCGCGGCGGCGCGGGACACAGCCCGCAGCCGAGTGACGGAGACGAGGCCGGAGACACGGTGGCTGATAGCGTCACCGGCACCGAAGACGGCGACGCGTTGCAGTCTTCCGAGGTCGGGCGAGCGCGCGGCAGCAGCTCCGAAACGGGTGATCTGGACACCACTTCGGACGACCGTCTCGACGCCGACCGCTTCGCGGATCGCGGCGGCGGCCGCTCGGGGGACACCGGAGACGGTTCCGACAGCGTCGACACCGACAGCGACGGCTTCGATCGCGACCGTGACAGCGGCGACGCCGACGGCCGCGCTCAGACGGTCGATCCGACTGACGAGGACGCCTGGACCGTCACCGACGCTGGCAGCGAACGAGAGCGCGGCCGCGACGAGCGTCCGCCCGCCCGCGACTCCCGAGATTCGACGCCGGATCAATCGACGTTCGGCGAGTCGGAGGCTGCTTCGATCGAGGAGTCGTCGCGGACCGCTACGCCGTCGGGAACGGCTGCTGATCCGACGGCGACGGCGCGGAGCGCAGACACGGACTCCCGATCGAGCGGCAATTTCGACGTCGACGACGCCCGTGGCACGACCCGCGACGAGCGCTCGGACGCCTCACAGTCGCGCCCGACGGGCATCGTCGGGCCGACGACCCAGCGCGACCTCCACGGTGAGGCGGCGACACTCGAACCCGACTTCGACTCGTTGCCGTCGATGCGGATCCTCGGCCAACTCCACGACACGTACGTCGTCGCCGAGACCGACTCGGGGATGGTGCTCGTCGACCAGCACGCGGCCGACGAGCGAGTGAACTACGAGCGCCTCCAGCGCGAACTGGACGGCGACGTCGCAACACAGGCGCTCGCAGACCCCGTCGATCTCGAACTCACCGCGCGCGAGGCGGCGCTGTTCGAGGAGTACCGCGAGGCGCTGGCGTCGCTTGGCTTCCGCGCCGAGCGCGTCGGCGAGCGCACCGTCGCAGTCGAGGCTGTCCCCGCGGTGTTCGCGGAGGCGCTCGATCCCGAACTCCTGCGCGATACGCTCACGGCGTTCGTCGCCGAGGACGGCGACGGCGGCGCGGAGACGGTCGAGGCAGTCGCCGAGGACCTGCTCGCGGACCTGGCGTGTTACCCCTCCGTGACCGGCAACACCTCGCTCACCGAGGGCTCGGTCGTGGATCTGCTGGAAGCGCTCGACGACTGCGAGAACCCCTACGCGTGCCCGCACGGCCGCCCAGTCGTCGTCGCGATCGACGGCGACGAGATCGGCGATCGATTCGAGCGTGACTACCCGGGACACGGCGGCCGGCGGGACGCCTGAGTCTGCGTTTTCTGTCTCATCCTCCCGGGCGCGGAGACTGCCCATCTCCGGAACTTATGTATCCCCTCGGAGAACGAGCGGGTATGGCGGATATCGTGACTTTCGGCGAGACGATGCTCAGACTCTCGCCGCCGCGGGGCGAGCGCCTCGAACGGACCCGCGAACTCGACGCGCGAACGGGCGGAGCAGAGAGCAACGTCGCCGTCGCGGCCTCGAGACTGGGCTGTGACGCGGCGTGGGTCTCGAAACTCCCCGACTCGCCGCTCGGCCGACGGATCGTCTCCGAACTGCGCAGCCACGGCGTCCAGACGGACATCGCGTGGGACGACTCCGAGGACGCGCGCCTCGGGACGTACTACCTCGAACACGGGGGCGAACCCCGCGGCACCGACGTGATCTACGATCGGACGGACGCGTCGGTGACGACCGCGACGCCGGACGAACTGCCGGCGACCGCACTCGACGGCGCGGAGTTCTTCTACACGAGCGGGATCACGCCGGCGCTTTCGTCGACGCTCGCGAAGACGACCGACGCGCTGCTCCGGGCGGCCGGACGGGCGGGCGTGACTACCGCCTTCGACCTGAACTACCGCTCGAAGCTGTGGACGCCCGAGGAGGCGAAAACGGGATACGAATCGTTGTTTCCGCACATCGACGTGCTCGTCGCGGCCGAGCGCGACGCGGCCACCTGCCTCGGCCGGGACGGCGACCCCGTCGAGGTGGCAAACGGCCTCCTGCACGACTTCGACTTCGAGACGGTCGTCCTCACTCGCGGTGAAAACGGCTCGCTCGCCGTCCACGAGGGCGAGGTGTTCGAACAGGCAGTCTACGACGCGGACACCTTCGATGCCATCGGCACCGGCGACGCCTTCGTCGGCGGGTATCTCGCCGAGCGCGTCGCCGGCGGCGACGTTCCCGATGCGCTCGCATACGGGGCGGCGACGGCGTCGCTGAAGCGCACCGTCGACGGCGACCTGGCAGTCGTCACGCCCGCCGAAGTCGAACGCGTCGTCGCCGAGCAGGGCGGCGGCATCTCGCGGTGATGAGTGCGTGATGGATCTGAAGACGAGCGGTCGATACCGCGTTCTCGGCCGCCCTCGTGACCCCGACGAACTCCTGCTCGTCGAGGTCGACGACTTCGACGATGCAGACGCAGTGGCTGCCGACTCCGACGATGCAGACGCCGCAACTGTCGACTCCGAGGAGGAGGCAGCGCGGGCAGACTCCGACCCCGACGAGGCGTTCGCTCCGACGTACGTCGACACCACCGGCTACGACGGTGCACTCGCCGACGCCGTCGCGTCGCTCCGCGCGGGCACGCTCGTCGACGCGACGCTCGCGTGGTCGGACGGCGACCCGCGGTTCGAATCGATCGACCTCCTCGCCGACTCCGTCTTCGAGTTCTACGACGGCGTCACCGGGATCTTCGAGGCAGCCAAACAGACGTGGATGGTCGCCGAGGCCGACAACGCGGCGATGAACGGCCGTGTGACGAAGAACACCGACGGCGAACCCAACGGCGCGCTCTACGTCTTCGCCAAGCAGGCCGGCGCTCGCGACCTCTTCGAGGAGTTCCGCACCGGCGTCACGCCGCTGGACCCGCTCGTGCGCCGCGCCGACCGCGGTGAGTCGACCCCGCCCGAGACCGAGCAACCTCGTGCCGTGTTCGTCCTTCGACCCGCGGACGAACCCTTCCTCGTCGTGTACGTGGTGTTCCGCCGCGATGGGGTGCTGGCTGAGACCCTCCGGTCGACGTACGGCGACCCCGATTCATAGGAATTAATATTCGACGGCCTCTGAGTTAATATATGACCGTCGTCAGCGTCTCGATGCCCGAAGCGTTGGTCGAGCGAATCGACGCCTTCGCCGAAGAGCACGGCTACACCGGCCGGAGCGAGGTCGTCCGGGAGGCCTCGCGGAATCTGCTCGGGGAGTTCGAGGACAAACGACTGGAAGATAGAGAACTGATGGCCGTGGTGACGGTCGTCTTCGAGTACGAGACGACGAACGTCGAAGAGCGGATGATGAAACTCCGCCACGAGTACGAGAACCTCGTCGCCTCGAACTTCCACAGTCACGTCGGCGAGCACCGCTGTATGGAACTGTTCGTCCTAGAGGGGGGTCTCGAAGACATCTCCACGTTCGTCGGCAAGATCCGCGCGACGAAAGACACGCTCAGCGTCGATTACTCGGTGATGCCGGTCGACGAGTTCAGCGGCATTCCGACCGAAGAGTAAGAATAGACCGCGAGAGCCTCTCACTCGGTGCGCCGCGTTTCGTCTGTCAACCGCGTCGTACACCACGGACAGAAGTCCAGATCCGGGTCTAACTCCTTCCCGCAGTGAGGACACGTCTCCTCTGCGTCCGTCGTCACCGTCTCGTCCGTCGACGTCGCGGTGTCAGCCGCCCCGTCGACGTCGTCGCGGCCGTACTCGCCACCCGTCGCCGCCCGACGAGCGTCGGCAACCCGCGATCGGTGCTGTCGGCTCCGGGCGAGGACGTACGCGTCGGCGACGCTCGCGACGCCGACTATCAGGACGGGCGCGAGCGTCGCCGGATCGCCGCCGCCGTCGAGAAGCGTCCGTGCGGCCTCGGGTGGCACGAACAGCACCGAGGCGGCAACCGCGGCGGCGAACCATCCGAGCCCGCGCTTCCACCGTCTGAGGTAGAAGTGTCCGAGCCCGGTGGCGAGCGTGCCGAGGAACGCCGCGAGCCACGGCCGCTTCTCCCGCTGACTACTCATACGTACACTTTCGGACCCGACCGATTAGGTCTTGTGGGTCTTTCACTCGTCCCGACAGGAGCGCCCCACGGCGACGGCCTCGCCGCTCTCAGCGGTCGATGGGAGCCGCTCACAATACGGGCTACTTTCAGAATCAGTCCACAGAATGGTTCGACGATTCTCTGTCGTGTTCCGTGCTCGATCCGCTCTATGAGGCTCCCTGTTGACTCAGACTCCCTAAAAGTCAACCACCTGAATATATATGGCAACTACACTTTCTACGCTGGCGACCGACTTATCACCTAGTACAGGGCCTCTCCCCCGGTACTGGAGCTGTACTAGGAGGAAATCCAATGGCAGTCACAGAGCTAAACCCGGAGCAATTGAAAGAGTACGAACAGCGCTTCATCGACGAAGCGTGGAACAACGGCAACTACGACATCATCGAGGAGACGATCAGCGAGGAGTACGTGGGTCACTGGTTCGACTTAGAAGCGGGCGACGTGGACCGAGACGGCCTCGAAGCGTTCATTCGGGCAGTCAGGGAGGGATTCTCGGACTTCCATATGGACGTCGAGTTTATGCTGGCGGAAGACGATATGATCACCGTCGGATTCACCGTTAGCGGAACACACGACGGCGAATTTATGGGAATCCCCGCGACCGACGAGTCTGGGACGTCCCCGGGCATCTTCGTCCACAAGTTCGACGAGGATGGGAAGGTCGCCGAGGCCTGGGCCGTCTGGGACGCGCTCGGACAGATGCAGCAACTCGGCGTCGTCCCCGAGACGTTTACGCTCGCTTCGTTCCTCGAGACGGGTGCGAACCTCGCCAAACAGGACGTACTCAAGCTCACGAAGGGACGGTAAGACGGCCGGCTGCGGACTCTCCCTACTCGCCACAGACGCGCTCTACAGGTATCGTAGCGTTTGCACGTCTTCACGCACCGAATCGCACGCCGTCGTGCGATTGGCGGTGTACTCAGTTGCAAACGCTACTATCGTGTGTCAGAGGCTGGTCCGCGTTCCGGCTCCGCGAGGCCACTGATCCGTCGAGACGGGCGATTGAGCCAGTCGAAAAGATGAGGGCGGCTGCCAGGGAAGACGAGAACACGTGACTACTGGTACCACGACTACGGACTCACTGGATTTGTACGTCGTCCGCAACGAGGTCGATACTGACTGCGAATACCACTGCGACGCGTTGGCGGCGCAGTTTCCGACCGCTGAGGAAGTGGATTTCGTTGCGGGCGAACGCGTGCCCCTCGACGAGGCTGATGGTGTCGTCTTGACTGGCAGTACGGCGGCTGTCTACGAGGCCGACAGCCGTCCGTGGATTGCCGAACAGGAGGCCTTCGTTCGCGAACTCGTCGAGCGGGAGCTCCCGACTCTCGGCGTCTGTTTCGGACATCAAGTAGCCAACTCGGCGCTCGGTGGGACTGTCGAGAATATCGGGACGACTGCGACCCTCGTCGAAGCAAGGCTCGCCGAGGACCCGTTGTTCGAGGGCGTCGACCCGGCCGTGGTCTCACTTCACGGCGACGCCGTGACGACTCCCGGAGAGCAGATGGATGTGATTGCGTCGGCACCCCACGCTCGCGTGTTCGGTACCCGCCACCGGACAGCACCGCTGTGGACGGTCCAGTTCCATCCGGAAATCACGGCATCCCACCGAGACCGGCTCGTCGACGACTTCGGCTGGGAGTCCTCGCAACACTCTTTCGCGGATGTTACCGCGGAACGACTCTTCGAGAATTTCAAGACGCTCGTCAGCGAGGCGACTGCGTAAGCGTTGTTTTGGAGTGATGCCACGCCCCTGTCAGGCGTTTTCGAGACGAGAGTGCAGAATGAGAGCGGCTAGACACTCCGAGCCGGATGGGCCCTGACGGATTCGAACTTCGGTCGCAGCAAAGCTGCTCCCTGATTCGATTCCGTCAGCGTTGCCGGCTCGGTCCTCGCTTCCGCTCGGACACTCGTATGGGCCCTGACGGATTCGAACCATCGACCACTCGGTTATGAGCCGAGCGCTCTAACCAGACTGAGCTAAGGGCCCGACGGTCTATCGTTCCGCGGTCTCCCTCTTAGACGTTATCGTTATCGTGGCGCGACTCGGTACCGCAGCGGCGATACCAGCGGCTCAGACCTCGGCGTCGAGAGGAAGAAGCGCCGTCGCCAGGGCTCGAACCTGGGACCACCTCGTTAACAGCGAGGTGCTCTACCAACTGAGCTACGACGGCTCGTGCCTGCACACGAACGTACACCGAGGTAGTATGATAGGGCTTTCGTTTTCACCGCACGGATGCGAGGTACCGGCACAGTCGAGACGCCCCACGGCGACTGTCTTGGGCGCATCGACACTCTTTCGCCGAGCCCACCCGAAGCGGTGACAACGATGGTCGATGCCGACGAGAGACGCCAAGCGATCGAACGCGTCCGCGAGCGGATCACGCCCGACGCCGCGGAGCGCGAGGCGATGCGGGCCGCAGTGGCGTCGCTCACCGAGCGCGTCGAAGCCGAACTCGCCGGGCTCCCGGTCGAGGGCGACGTCGTTCAGGTGGGATCGACGGCCCGCGGGACGTGGCTCGCCGGCGACCGTGACATCGACCTGTTCGTCCGGTTCCCGCCGTCGCTCGACCGCGAGACGCTGGAGCGCTACGGCCTCGAAATCGGTAACGCAGTCCTCCCCGGCGGACACGAGGAGTACGCCGAACACCCCTACGTCACCGGCGAGTTCGAGGGCTTCGACGTCGATCTCGTTCCCTGCTACGACGTCGGCGAGGGATCCGCGTTACAGTCGGCTGTCGACCGCACGCCACACCACAACGCCTATCTCCGGGCGCGCATCAACGACGACCTCGCGAGCGAGATGCGCGTGTTCAAACAGTTCCTGAAGGGCATCGGCGTCTACGGGAGCAATCTCCGGACCGAGGGCTTCTCGGGGTACCTCTCTGAACTGCTCGTTCTCGAACACGGCGACTTCGCATCGCTGCTTGCGGCGGCCGCAGACTGGCACCCGCCGGTCGTTTTCGACCCCGAGGATCACGGCTCGCAGTCCCACGACGACCCGCTCGTGATGGTCGACCCGACAGACCCGACGCGGAACGTCGCCGCGGTCTGCTCGGCCGCGAATCTCGCGCGTCTCCAGCACTACGCCCGCGACTTTCTCGACGATCCGCGCGCGGAACTGTTCGCGTCCGCGACACCGGATCCGCTCGCCCCCGAGGCAGTTCGTACCCACGTCGACCGCCGCGGGACGACGCCCGTCGCGATCGTCTTCGACGCGCCGGACATCGTCGACGATCAGCTGTACCCCCAGCTCAGAAAGTCGCTGTCGGGGGTTCGCGACGAGCTCGATCGCCGTGGCTTCGAGCCGATCCGCGCCGCGACGTTCGCTGACGAGCGCGCGGTGCTGTTCGTCGAACTCGCCCACCGGACGCTCCCGGCGATCGAACGCCACGACGGCCCGCCCGTGCACGTCCGCCAGCACGCCGAGGGCTTCTACGAGGTGTATGCGGACGACGGCGATGCGTACGCGGACGACGAGGGACGCGAGGAGCCCGACTCGGACTCCGCTCCCGACGTCTACGGACCGTTCGTCGACGGTGACCGATACGTCGTCGAACGGGCCCGCGAGTTCACCGACGCCGCCGAACTGCTCGCCTCCGAGGAACTGTTTACCGTCGGCCTCGGCGCGCGGATCCAGACCACCCTCGAAGACGACTACGACGTGCTCGTCGACGAGGCGGTTGCGACGCTCTGTGACGAATTCGGCTCGGAGTTAGCGGCGTATTTCGACCCGCAGCCATAGCGGTGGGCCGATCGCTGGCGTCGGGCTCCGTCTCTTTATTCGTCGAGGCCGTGGGCCGTCCGGACGTCTTCGACCAACCGCTCGGTCTGTTCGTCGGGGTCGTCGTCGGGATCCATCGGCGAGCGGCCGTCGAAGGTCTCGTGGACGATCGCGACGCCCTCTGAGAGGGTGTCGAGGCCGTAGCCACCTTCGAGCACGAACGCAAGCCCTGCGTCGACGTCGTCGGTGAGCGAGCGGATCCGATCGGTTAGGAGAGCGTACCCTTCCGTCGAGACGCGCATTCGCGAGATCGGATCGTGCCGATGTGCGTCGAAGCCGGCGCTCACGATGAACAGATCCGGATCGTACCGCTCGATGGCGGGTCTGAGGACCTCCTCGACGACCAGAAGGTAGTCCTCGTCGCCCGCGCCCGCAGCGAGCGGGATGTTCAACGTCGTCCCGTCGCCGTCGCCAGTTCCCGTCTCGTCGACCTCGCCGGTCCCCGGATAGAGCCCTTCCTCGTGGGCGGAGGCATAGAGGACGTCGCCCTGATCGTAGAAGATGTCCTGGGTGCCGTTGCCGTGGTGGACGTCCCAATCGAAGATGACCGCGCGGTCGACGTCCGCGTCCGGATCGTCGAGTACCGTCTGAGCGGCGACCGCCGCGTTGTTGATGAAGCAGAACCCCATCGCGTCGTCGGCAACGGCGTGGTGTCCGGGCGGGCGGCCGATCGCGAACGGCGTGTCGCGGCCGTCGGCGCCGTCGGCAGCCTCCCGGGCGGCCCACTGTGAGAGCCCTGCCGAGGCGAGAGCGGCGTCCCAGGTGTCTTCGGACGCGACGGTGTCGGGATCCCAGTTGCCGCCGCCGTCGTCGCAGAACGAACTGATCTCGTCGACGTAGTCGGCCTCGTGGACGGCCGTCACCGACGACTCGTCGGCGGCGTCGGCTTCGACGTAGGACACGCCGTGTCGCTTCGCGAGTGCGCGACGAATTGCGCGGAGTCTGTCGGCGGTCTCCGGGTGCCGGTCGCCGGTGTCGTGTGCGAGACAGGTCTCGCTGTAGCCGAACTGCATCGCTACTCGAAGAGGGCGAAGTACGTCTCGATGTCTTCGGCCTGAACCGTTCGCCGGTCCGCGTGCTGCGCCAGCGTCGCGGCCGCGCTCGCGACGTTGTCGGCGTAGTCTTCGAGGATGTCCGCGAGGGCGATCCGGGCATCCATCGAGACGCGGTACCGGTCGTCGATTTCGAGGCGGGCGATACGGTCGATCGGCGCGATCGGCAGTTCGAGTTCGCGACGACTGACGACCTGCTGGACGTCGAAGTCCTCGGCCATCAGCGTCTTGCGGCCGTCTTCGGCCGCTTTCTCGGCGGCCTCGACGGCGAGCGCCGCCCCGTGTTCTTGGACGCGACGAGCGAGTTCCTCGGCTGCCCCGGAACTGACCCGGAGGTCGCCGGCTCTCCGTCGAATGATAGTGTCCACGGGGGCGAACGGCAACTCGACACTCATTACCAACATATGCGGTTCGACCGGCGTATAATCCTTTCCGTAGCGACCCCTGTGCCGCTCGCTGTCTGTCCGACGCCGTCGCTCGGCGGTTCTGCGTGGCGCGACTGGCGAACGTCGCCTCCGATCCGTCGCGGCTTACTCCGTCCGCTCGACGTCCGCCGCGGTGATCGTTCCGTCGCTGACGGGACCGGTAACGGTCACTTCCTCGCCTAGGCGGAGCGACTCGTCGGTTTCGACGCTCCGCGTCTCGGTCCCGTCGTCGAGGACGACCGGGCTTCCGGCCTGTACGACTGTGCCGGTGAACGTCTCGGTGCCGCCCGTCTCCGCGTCCGTGGTCGTCGCCTCCGCCGACTGGTCCGTCACTGTCGCGGCGACTGCGCCCGACCCCGACCCGTCGACGCTGGCCGCTCCGTCGCTCGCTGTGGTGTCGTCCGTTTCGTTGCTACCGCTCGACTCGAACGCGCCCAGTCCGGTCGACTGCGCTGCTTCGGCGGTGGTGTCGGCGGCGTCTTCCGGCGCGTCGTCCATCACGCTGATCGTCGATTGCCACCCGGCGGAGGCTTCGAGGTCGTCCTGCCAGCCGTCCTGGATCTCGACGTCGGTGAAGACGACGTAGTCCGCGAGGTCGATGTCGAGGTCGGCCTTCTCCCCCCAGAGTGCGACCCGGATATCGCCGGTCTCGTCTTTGATTCGGACGTTCCGGACCTGTCCCTCGGAGCCGTCGTCGCGGTCGAACGTCCGCTTGGGATCGGTCTCGATGACGCCGCCCGCGATATCGGTGGTCTCGCCGAGTTCGAGCGCGTCGATGTCCGTCGTGTCGGGGACGTACTCGATCGCCTCGTCGAGGGCTTCGACCGCGCCGCGGTTCCCGACGTGGAGTTCGAGCGTGCCGTCGCGCTCTCTGACGTAGCCGTCGACGACTTCGACGGACTCGCCGGTGCCGAACTCGGTCGCCAGATCGGCCTTCTCGTCCCAGAGCGTGACGCGCACGCGACCGGTCGGGCCGCCGAGCGTCAGGTTCGCGACGCGGCCCTCCGAGCCGTCGTCGCGGTCGAACGTCCGGACGCTGTCGGTACTGAGTACGCGACCCTTCAGATTCACGTCCGAGAGCCCGAGCGCGAGGTCCTCGACGCGGTAGGTGTCGAGCGCCTCCACGTCGACTTCGGCGTCCGGGGCGGGTTCGACCTTATCGACGTCGACTTCGACGCCGTTGTAACCGTCTTTCGGACGGCCCGCCACGCGGAGCACCTGGCCGACTTCGAGACTCTCGACGGCGTCTTCGGCCATATCGTCCCACATCGTGATCCGGATGCGGCCGGATTCGTCGGCGACTTCGACGTTGACGACGCTCCCGTCGTCGTCGTCGCCGTCGCGCTCGAACGTTCGGAGGTCGCCGACGCTCATCACCTTCGCGAGGAACTTCACGTCGTCCATCCCCGGTGCGACGTCGGCGACGCCCTCGACTTCCTCGTCGCGTAGTTCGTGGGCGATGAGCATCGCGGCGGTCTCCTCGTCGGCGAGGCCCCCCATCTGTTCGACCTTGTCCTCGACGGCGGCCTCGAACTCCTCGAAGTCGACGTCGGTGTCGAGGTCGTCGTACACGTCTTCGATTGCTCCCATCTACGCGACACCCCCATCGCGGCGACGGCCGTCGGGTTCGAGCGCGAAACCCGCGGGTCGAGCGGATACGGCCACAGGCATATCCACAGCCAGGGTAGGCCGCCGCTTAAGCGTTGTCTTGTCGGTGGTTCCGCGCCGTGTGCGGGCCGTCTCGCCGTCTCGCGGTTCCCCGATTCGCCCCCGTGCTACGTAATGTATCCCCCGATCGATCTGTGGCACGCGGGGTGTGGTCCCGTCGTCCTATATGAACGTTCGCTGGACCTGAACGTTCGATGCGCCCGTCGGTGCCGGTGCGCCATCAGTTCGTCACGTCGCCGGCGCGCCGTCTCCTCTCTGCCGGAACGCGGTCACTTCGTCACGTCCACCACAGTCCGTCGCCCGTCGACGTCGTCGTGGACGACCTCTACACCGGTCGGCGCTGTGCCGCTCGTCCCGATGTCGACCTCGTAGCCGAGATTCGTGAGCACTTCTGCGCACGCCTCGTCTTCCTCGCGTTCTTCGACGGCCGCGACGACGACGGTGGCGACGCCCGTGTCGGCGTCGTAGGTGACGTCCTGTAACCGCGGGACGGTACAGGCGTTCTTGCCGACGACGCAGCCGACGACCGAGATCGCGCCGTCGTCGCCAAACGAGACGGTCGCTGCGCCGGGCTCGGGGCACTCTTCTCGCGGTATCAACGTCGCTGTGATATGATTCGTCGTCACGGTTGAACTGGTCGGCGTGTCTGTCTCGGTGGCTCCGTTCGCGGTGTCCGTTCCCGGCGTCGTCTGCTCTGAGCCGGTACAGCCGGCGACCGCGGTCGGGAGGGCGACCGCGAGGCCCGAGAGGACCGTTCGGCGCAGCATAGTCTTCGATAGCACGTACCACCCAAAAGCGGTGTCGGAGGCTCAAACGGTCTCTTATGTCTCCTCGGTCAGGATTCGGGTTCGATTTGCCGGCCGACCGCCTCCGTGTGTGTCGGTGCCGTAGCACCGTCGCATCGTAACCCTCATAAGTGAATGCGGAGTACGAAGAGATGAGTCCTGATAGGGTAGTGGACTATCCTCTTGGCTTGCGGAGCCAGGGACCGGAGTTCAAATCTCCGTCAGGACGTTTCTGCGAGACGCAATGTGACGAGCGGAGCGAGTCGTCTGTGCCGGTTTATGCGACTATCGGAGGCTCGAGGAGCGAGCAAATCCCGAGTTGCCAGTGAGTTCGAATTACCGTCAGGACGTTTCTACGAGACACAACACGACCAGCACAGCGAGACGCTCCCTCCGAAAAAAAGCTCGCCCGCGCCGCTCACTCGTCGTCGTAGCGAGACGGCGCGTCGGCGTCATCGTCGTCGAGTCGCCGTACAGAGGGCGTCGTCCGACGCCGGAGTCGGCGGGGGCCCGTCTCCTCGGACTCGCGCTCGTCGGCGTCGGCCGCCCACGACTCGTGACACGAGAGGCAGTAGTTCCCTCCGTAGCCGTTCGGGCGGACGAACTCGGTACCGCAGTCGAGACAGGTGACGTGCGCGCGGGTCATTGGCTTCGCCTCCGGGGCGGGGATGTGGGCTGTGTAGTCATACGCTGTTCACCTGTACGATAGTCCTGCAAGCGGATAAGTTCGTCACCCAGTGTCACACTACTGCTGGCACACTCTCGCTGGCACCGAAGGGTCGGGATCCCGTCGAACGCCGAGTATTTACTCGCGCGACGACCACTTCCGACCGTGCAAGACGCGCTCCGGATCGGTGTCGCGGTGTTCAACGCCGGCGACCACCGCGCCGCACACGACGCCTGGGAGGACCCGTGGCTCGATCTCGACGACGGGACGTCCGATGAGCGACTGCTCCACGGGCTGATCCAGTACGCGGCGGCGGTGCATCACGCCCGCCGGCGCAACTGGAGCGGGGCGCGCGGACTGGCCGAGAGCGCGGCGCAGTACCTCGCCGACGTTGACCCAGCGTACCGGGACGTGAACGTCGCGGACGTGCGTGCGTATCTCCGGCGACTCGCCGCCGACCCGGAAATCGCCGAACGCCGTCGCCCGCCCGCGCTCCGCTACGACGGCGACGCGCTGAAGCCGACGGATCTCTCCTTCGAGCACGTCGCTGCCGCGGCGGCCCTTCTCGCGCACGAGTACGAGGCGTTCGAGGAATCAGTCGTCGACGACGCGATTCGGTACGCGCGATCAGAGGCGGACGAGAGCGACGCCCCCGACGGCGATTCGCCCGATACGGCGCTCGCAGCCTCGCGCTCGCGGGGCTTCGTCGGGATGCTGTTCGACTTCGCGGCCGACCGCGAGCGACGCGGCATCGTCTACGACCGGCTCCAGCGGCACGTCGAACGGCAGCGGAGCAAAGAGCGCGACGTCGCCGGGCTGTTCGACTGAACGCCCGAATCGGTCAAAAAATTGAACGACTGTCGGCGCGTACGACTCTCTGGTATGGTAATCCAAGACGATATCAAAGACGCCATCGGTGACGGGCGAGACGAGCTCGTTCGCGTGCTGGCGACGCACGGCGTTCTCCCAACGATCGTCGAATCGGGCGGATCGAGCCTCGGCGGGCTCTCGTCGTCGCCGACGTTCAGGCTCGAAACGTCCGACGGGACCAGCGTCGCCGACAGACAGACGCGCTCGAAGGTAGTCGACGCGCTCGGGATGTCCTCTGCGGACGACTGCGAGACGGTCCGCGAGGAGATACAGCGCCACGACGCCTGGGAGGACTGATCGTTTCGGTTCGACCGCGAGCGTGCCTCACTCCTCGACGACGCGTTCGTCGTCGCGCCACTCCGCGGAGTTGTCCTGCGGGTCGTAGCCGAGGACATCCTTCGCGCGCTCGATGGAGTAGTACTTCCGGTCGTTGTCGGAGATGCCGTAGACGATCTCGTAGTCGTAGTCCGCCAGGATACAGCGCTCGAAGAGGTGCGCACAGTCGCGGTAGGAGAGCCACATCGCCTGCCCGCGCTCGTAGTCGATCGGGGGATGGCCCTCGGTGAGGTTGCCGATGCGGACGTTGACGACCGAGAGGTCGTGATGGTCGTGGTAGTATCGCCCGAGCACCTCGCCGCTCGCTTTGCTCACGCCGTAGAGGTTGCTGGGGCGGGGCAGCTCCGTCCCGTCCAAGCGGAACTCGTCTTCGGGTCGATACATTTCCGGCGTCCGCGCATCCGTCTCGTACGCGCCGACGGCGTGATTCGATGAGGCGAAAGCGAACTTCTCGACGCCCGTCTCGACGGCCGCCTCGAACATCGTCTGCGTCCCGTCGATGTTGTTCTGCAGGACGCTGTCCCACGGCGCCTCCGGGCGCGGATCGCCCGCGAGGTGGACTACGGCGCGGCAACCTTCCAGCGCCTCGTGAACCGCCTCGTCGTCGGTGACGTCCGCGACGAACACGTCGTCGTCGTCGACGCTCTCGGGACGCTTCGCGTCCGGCAGCGGCTCTCGGTCGAGCAGTCGCCAGTCGAACTCGGAGCCGACGTGGCGGAGGATGGCCTGCCCGACGCGTCCGCCCGCCCCTGTCAGGAGAACCGGGTCGTCCATTCGAACGACCATCCGGGCAGGGAGGCCAAGAAACGTCCGATTCGCGACCGTGACGGCGAGCCGACAGGTCTCGCTCCGGTTTTCCACGTCTCGGGGTCGGCTGCACCGCCCGGAGCCCATCCTGACTGGACCGATCCGTCGCCGTAGCCGATAGTCCCTTAGCCCACGGCGACGGAGACCGGATATGACCGACGCGGGGCAGGCAGGGACGGATGCAGAGCGCGCGTGCTTCGAGGCGGGTATCAAGTTCGGCACGCTCTATCACCAGTTCGCGGGCACACCCGTGAGCCCCCAGAGCGCCGAAAGCCTCGGCCGGGCGATGGAGGAAGCGATCGAGAACCAACCGTACTGCGTCGACGTCGACGTCGACGTCCGAACGGACCGCATCGCCGCAGAGTTAGAAGCGCAGTCGGCCGAGTACACGGAACTGACCGGCCGGTTCGTCGACGTCGAGATGCGGATCGAGTACGAGGGCGTGACCGTCCGCACGCGGATGGAGATGGAAGGCGACTATCCGCTTATGAAACTCGTCGCGGTCGAGGAGTGACCGCGCCCGAGCGCGCATCAGCCGCACGATTTCACTTTCACTTTCGGGCGTGTTTTTAACCCCTCCCGCGTCGAAGCCGATGGTATGAGTAGCCAGAGCACACTCGGTGACGACGACCTGTTCGGAGAGGCTGCTGCAGAGATGCGCGAGGAGGTCGAGAGCCACCTCGCCGACGCGCGGGCGGAACTCCCCGATTCCGACGCGGTGTGGGACGCGGAGGCCGACAACGTCCTCGGGGTTCTCAACGCGCTCCGTTCGGCACTGGACGTCGGCGAGGCGGAAGCGCACCTCCGCCAGGCGAAGAAGACCTTCATCGTGGGCCAGCGCGCGGAGGCCTTCGACGACCCCGACGCGATCGAAGCGCAGGTCGAGTCAGTCGAGGAACTCCTGGTGTCGCTCGCCGAGGCCGAAGACCTCGTCGGCGACCTCACCGGCACGATGCCGCAGGTCCGGAGCCAACTGCAGGAGGCAGCCGAAGCCGCCGAGAGTGCTGCGGCGGACGATGCGGCCGACAGCGACGAGGAGGCCGCAGACGAGGCCGACGCAGCGGACGCGAGTGCGGACGAGGCGGACGCATAGCGACCGCAACCCGGACATCCGCTTGGTGACGCCGACGCGGCGCAACGGTTTTTAAATACTCGACGGCCATATCATCAACGTAATGAGTATCTTCGACACGATCTTGTCGTCGCTGCGCTCGCTCGTCGGCGGCGGGAGCACGAACGAGTCTGAATCGTCGCCGGGATCGACGCGGGCGGGCGGGCAGGTCTCTGTCGAACACGAGACGGAACGTGCGGACGCAGACGCGTCGACGGAGGCGACGATCAAAGGCGCCGACGACGCCGAGACCTCGACCGAATCCGAAGATGCGACTGAGCTCGGGGACACGGCCGACTCAGAGACGTCGACCGAAGACGGGACCGCAGAGCCAGCAGCGGCCGAGACCGACGCCGCGGCGTCGACTGAGACGCTCCTCGACGATGAGACCGGCAAAGAGCCCGCAGAGGCCGTCGAAACGGCAGGGGAAGGTGAGGAAGCTGTCTCTCCCGACCCCGACGCCGAGGATATCGAGACGGCCGACGACGCGGTCGCGGCAGACACCGACGCTGCGGCCTCGACCGAGACGCTCGTCGACGAGGCGACGGGTCAAGAGCCCGCCGAGGCCGTCACGCCGACGGAAGCGCCCGAAGACGGGAGCGAAGACGAGGATGTGAGTGCGGAAGATGACGACGCTGCGTCTGCTGACGACGAAGCGGACGCCACAGTGGCGGAAGCAGATACGACAGCGGACGAAGCAGATACGACAGCGGACGAAGCGGCCACGACAGCAGACGACGAAGCCGCCGGCGCAGAGACCGACGAGGACGAGAGCGAACCGGTCGAGACGCTCAAAGGCATCGGTCCTGCCTACGCCGAGCGACTCGGGACCGTCGACATCGAGACTGTCGCGGACCTCGCGGCTGCTGACGCCGACGACGTCGCCGACGACATCGGCGTCTCAGTGAAGCGCGTCTCCGGCTGGGTCGAGCGCGCTCGCGATCAGTCATAGCTCTCTCGGTGTTCTCCGACCGGATGGCCGATCTCCGCTATCACGTCGACGGCGAACTGGTTCCGGTAGAAGCAGCGGCTGTTAGCGTCCGTGATCGGGGATTCGTGTACGGCGACGCGGTCTTCGAGACGCTCCGCGCGTACGGCGGCGACGTGTTCCGCTGGGACGCGCACGCCGACCGCCTCACAGCCTCCGCGGAGGCAATCTCGCTCGACCACGGTCTCTCGAACGCGGAGCTGAAACGGCGCGTCGACGAGACGTTGCGGGCGAACGACCTCGAAGACGCCTCTGTGACGCTCTCTGTCACCCGTGGAGTCCAGTCGGACACGCTCACGCCCGACTCGGCGGTCGACCCGACGGTTGTCGTCCAAGTGACCCCGCGCCCCCGGGGCGGCGTCGAGTCGACTTCCGTCTGGGACGAGCCGGCGACGCTCCAGACGGTTCGGACGCGTCGCATCCCCGACGAGTCGCTCCCGTCGCGAGCGCAGACGCACAACTACCTGAACGGCGTCCTCGCCCGCATCGAACTCCGCGTCTCGGACGCCGACGAGGCCGTGATGCTCGACGGCGACGGTCACCTCGCGGCGGGCGCGACGTCCACCCTCTTCTTCGTCGATGGCGAGGCGCTCTGCACGCCGAGTCTCGACGGTCCCGTCCGTCCGGGGGTCGCACGCGCGGAAGTCCTCGACATCGCCCACGAGGAAGGCGTCCCGGTCCGCGAGGGAGCGTTCACACCCGACGACCTCCGCGGGGCCGAAGAAGCGTTCGTGACGAACACGACCTGGGAGGTCCGTCCCGTCGAGACGGTCGACGGCATCGACGTCGGCAGCGGCCCGCTCACGACGCTGTTCCAGCGCGTCTACGACGCTCGCGTCGAGCGCGACCACTATGCCGGGGGCGGCAGCGATGTCCGAGAGTGACCTCCACTCACGTCTCCCACCGCGTCGACGCCAAACCGTCACGCTTGAATCGCCGTACCCCAAACGCGCGGCTATGGACGAGGAACGCCGCATCGCTGCGGCCGACGAGGTCTCTGCGGACGAGACAGTCGTCTTCACCGCGAAATCCGGGTTCGAGACGACCGAAGGGATCCTCACTCGACGCGACGACGGTTCTGTCATTGCCTTCACGAATTACTGTCCGCACTGGCGCGACGTCCGATTAGACACGGGTTCGAGCGCATTGGTGCGCAACGGCGAACTGGTCTGTCAGAAACACGGTGCGACGTTCGAAAAGCAGAGTGGCGACTGCAACTTCGGCCCGTGTGAGGGGGCCGTCCTCGACACTTTCGAGGTGACCGTCGACGACGGCGCGGTCTATCTCACCGACGACGAGTGGGACGCCGCCGAACCCGGCCTCTCCGAGGAGCGGGACCTCTCCTCGGGCGGTCGGATCGACTTCTGATCGGAAGTACCGTACGCCCGCATAGCATTCTCGCCGCGTGGTGCGGTACGAGCTGATGAATAAGTACGCTAACCCCTACGAGAAGCTGACGGCTCGTGGTCTTTGAACCGCATTCGATCGATACCCGAACAGCACCGCTCGGATGGTCGATTTCAGGAGAATAGCGGGAGGTAGATTTGAACGACGCCTGCACCGGTCGCAGCGCACCCTCGCAGTCTCGTTCAAATCTACTCGCGCTATGACTGCCGAACGCAGGGGTTGCTCGGCGATACGACGCCTCGCTGTGTTACGTTCGGCAAAATCATAGCGGGAGGTAGATTTGAACTACCGATCTCCGGGTTATGAGCCCGGCGGAATCTCCTGGCTATCCCATCCCGCTACTGAAACGAAACCGTGGGTTACGGTTAAGGGTTGTGTTTCACCCGCAGTGTGGCAATTTCCCTCGCGGTCAGGACCGCGTTACGCGCCACGTGAGCAGGCTCTCTGCGACGTAGTTCAGGAACATCGATCCCGCGATGGCGATCGGGATCGGGATCAACTGCCAGAGGTCGAAGCCGAAGACGACGACCGACAGATCGAGCTGTCGGAGCCCTCGAACGATCAGAAACTGGACGGCGAGGCCGCCGCTGCGGACGAGGTTCGACCGGACGAACCGACTCAGCGTCGGGAGCGGCCCCGACGCACCCAGCTCCGAGAAAGTCCAGCGCTCGTTGATCGCGAACATCACGACGATCGCGACCTCCGCGCCGACCAGCTTCGCGTACTCGCCGAGAATCCCGAGACCGACGATCAGCGCGGTCGTGGTGGTCATATCGAAGACCGCGCCGACCGCGCCGACGGAGACGAACTTGCCGAACCGGACGCCCGAGGCGAGCGCGTCGACCGTCTCGCGGACCATTCAGTCGGCCTCGACGGCGTCTGCGGCGTCCGTTGCGGCGAGGCGCTCGATCAGCGACGGCTCGGCCTCGCGGCGCGCATCCAGCAGTTCGTGCAGCCGGTCCTCCCGCAGGAGACGCGCACGGTGTCGCGCGGTCACGAGCGCTCGGCCGAGCCGAAGCGTCGTTCGGACGGGCGAGACGGTCGATCCGGGGCGGTCCTCCCAGCGCACCGGGACCTCCGCGATCCGGTGATCCAGCGCGCCAGCGACGGCGACGAGTTCGATGTCCCAGGCGAATCCGGGCTCGTAGAGGTGTCCGCGGGCCTCGCGCCAGGCGTCGGCAGTGATCGCCTTCGCGCCGCACTGGTAATCGTAGAGTCGTTCGTCGAGGAAGCGGCGCGCGAGCCACGCGAACCCGTCGCCGAGGCGGCGACGGGCGAGCGTCTGATGCGAGGCGACGTCGGCGTCTGGGTGCCGACGGGAGCCGGTCGCGACGTCGGCGTCTCCCGACGTGACGGCGTCGACGACGGCCGCGAACGACGCTGCCGGCGTGCTCCCGTCGGCGTCGGCGAAAGAGAGCACGTCGACCGAGTCGACGAGCGCCTCGAACCCAGCCGTGATCGCAGCCCCCTTGCCGCGTCTGGCGTCGACGGCAGCGATCTCGACACAGTCGGGGAGGGCACCGAGTTGACTGCGGGGGTCGGACCGCGGCGCGTCGAGTTCGACTCGGATCACGGCGGGATCGAGTCGCTCCGCGAGCGCACGGAGATACGCGCCGAGACGTTCGGGATCGGGCCGATAGGCGGGGACGACGATCCCGACGGAACGAGTCATCACCCCCAGATACCGGCTTCTGTGTGAAAAACGAACCGCTAGCGGTCGGTGGAGAGTCACTTCCTCCGGTATCCGCCCGGCGCATCACAAAACGTATGTCTCGGCGTCTCGGTCCGTGCGATACGGAGAATGGAGTACGCCCTCGTCGCCCGCTGGCTGGTCCTCTACGCCGCGCTCTTCGCTCTCGGTCTCCCGCTCGTCGCCAGGCTCCTCCCTCGCGCGAGCGGTCGGGGCGCAGGCCTGGCTGTCCCCGCTGCGCTCGTCGTCCTCAGCGTCCCCGCCTACTGGGTCGGTCAGTTGACGTGGGGTCCGCTCGCGCTCGCGGCGGGTGCGCTGACGCTGCTCGTCGCGAGTGCGACTGCCGCGCTCGACCTCACAGCCCTCCGTGACGGTCGGGTTCGCCTCGGCGTGGACATCGACCGCAACGCCGCGAGCGACGCGGCGGCCATCTTCCTCCTCGGCTTCGTCTTCGTCGTCGCGCTCCGCGCGTTCGACCCGGCGGTCCACCCCGGCGGCGGCGAGAAGTTCCTCGATTTCGGGCTTCTGAAGACGCTCCAGCGCTCGGCGGCCCTCCCGCCGGAGGACTTCTGGTTCGCGAACGCGCCGGTGAAGTACTACTACGGCGGCCACCTGACGACGACGCTGCTCGCGTGGCTGACGGGCACGCCGCCGCGGTTCGCCTACAACCTCGCGCTCGCGGGCTTCTACGCCGCGTTCGTCACTGCCGCGTTCGAACTCGCGGCTTCGATCGGCGCCGATCGGGGACTCCCGCGCCGTCTCGCCGGAGGCGTCGCCGTCTTCTTCGTCGGGCTCGCGAGCAACCTCGTCACGGCCGGTCGGTTCGCGCTGCTCGCGCTCCCCGAGCCGCTCAGGCGGTCGGCGGCCACCTACGTCGCGGCGCGAACGGACTACACGGCCGAGCGGATCCTCGCCGGTGCGGACTCGTTCAGCTACTGGAACGCCTCGCGCGTCATCCCCGGGACGATCAACGAATTTCCGCTGTTCGCGTGGCTGAACGGCGATCTGCACGCGCATATGATGGGGACGCCGACGCTCCTGTTGGCGGCGGCCGTCGGCTACGCGTACTACCGAACGCCCGCGCGCGAGCGGGGTCGCAGGCGCGCGCTCGTCTTCCTCGTCGTTCCCGTGCTCGCGTCCTGGCAGGCGGTCCAGAACACCTGGAGTTTCCCGAGCGTGCTCGCGCTCGGATGGCTCGCGGTGACCTTCGCGCCCGCGGATCCGTGGACGCTCCTTCCCGACACGGCGGGGCTTCGCTCGCGACTTCGTCGCCTCTCTGAGCGAGTCGCACGCACTAACGGCGACGGTCCGACCGCCGCAGCGACAGACGAACTCGGCCGCGTTCTCGGTTCGCTCGTCGTCGCAGTAGTCGCCGCGGTCGTCGCCGTCGTGTTCGCGGCCCCGTTTCTCCTGGGCACGGCGACGGGCGGCGGGGGACGCTCGATCGAACTCCTCGGCCCCGAGATGCGGAGCGGTCTCGGCGCGCTCGTGCTCGTCCACGGCGCGTTCGTCGTCGGCCTCGGCGGCTATCTCCTCTCGCGCCTGCGCGTCGCCCGCCCGTGGCTCCTCGCGGCCGGACTCCTCGTCGCGGGCTACGTCGGCCACTCGATCGGCTTCGCCACGCTCGCGGTCTCGATGCCGCTCCTCGTCGTCGCCTGGGTCGGTCTCCGCACGTCGCGGTCGATCGGCTACGAGGCCGTGCTCGTCGTCGCCGGCGCTGGCCTGGTCACCCTCGTCGAACTCGTGTACGTCAACGAGCAGGCGGGACCCGGCCGGATGAACACCGTCTTCAAGACGTACGCGCAGATCTGGGCGTTCTGGGGCACCGCGATGGGCGTCGCGCTCCCCGGACTCGTGCTCGGGCCGTGGGCAACAGGTGACCGAGACGCCGCACGCGACGGCGGTGGCGACGGCGACACCTCTGGATCGACGTTGTGGTCACAGATTCCGTGGCGACGCGTCGCCGCCGTCGGTCTCGCTGTCGCCCTCGTCGCCTCGACGAGCGTCTACGGCGTGCTCGCGGTCGGCGCGCACGTCGAGCGTGTCCCCGCCGGCGGACCGACGCTCGACGCGACACAGTTCGTCGAGACCGACCACCCCGAACAAGCGGCGGCGATCGACTGGATCGACGACCTGGAGGGCCGACCGACGATCCTCGAAGCGCCCGGAACGACCACCTATCCCGGCGGGACTGACGCTCGCGAGCGCGCGATGTACAGTTGGAACGCAAACCCCGCATCGAGTCTGACTGGCGTACCGACCGTGGCGGGGTGGCGACACGAGATCGGCTACCGCGGGCGCGAGGCGTACTTCGATCGCGTGCGCGACGTCGACACGATCTACACCGGCAACGCGTCGGCGCGGGCGGCGCTGCTCTACGAGTATCAGGTGCGGTACATCTGGGTCGGGCCGAACGAGCGCGCGCGCTACGGCTCGGTGTCGTTCGGCTCCGAAGCCATCGACGCCGTCCACCGTTCGGGCGACGTGACCGTCTACGAAGTCGCGCTCGGGGAACTCCGGCGCGAGCCGTCTGATGCCGCGTAGCCACTCTCGCCTCCGGCAGAAACAGCGGCAGACCGGCCGGTGAGCGGGTGATCGACCCGTGATCGACCCGAGTTATGCGCCGCGCTTGGAGATCACGTTCACCGCCTCGGCGTCGACGGCGACGACGTCGAGGAAGTGCGGGACGAACTCGCGTTTCTCGAAGGCCTCGCGCTCGTCTTCGGCCCCGACCGTACACCACAGCTGCGGCCGTTCGGCACCGTGGTAGTCGCTCTGGCGGTCGATCGAGAAGCAGACGACCTCCTCGCCGTCGACCTCGATGGTCGCGCCGCGATTGATGTCCGGATCCCCGCGGATGATGACCTTCTTCATACGACGACGTTTGCTCAGTCGGGGCTTAATCGCTTCGGAGACGCCTCGGGGGCGCTCCCAGCGTCTCTCAGCGGCCACCGCGACGAATCTCTCCTCTATGTCCGCTCGTTGTTGTCTCACACGCGGCCGGCCTCCCGAAGCCGTCTGGCGGGCGTCGTGAGCGTCGATCCGAACCAAACGGGTTTTAACTGGCCATATCGAAAGGCGCACAAGGTCGATATCTATGGAGATGCCACGCCGATTCAACACGTACTGCCCGAACTGTGACGGGCACCACGAGCACGAGGTCGAGAAGGTCCGAACGGGCCGGTCGACCGGAATGAAGTGGAACGCGCGGCAGACCCGCCGCGGAAAAGCGACGATCGGAAACGCCGGTAAGTTCTCGAAAGTGCCCGGTGGGGACAAGCCGACGAAGAAGACCCACCTGAAGTACATCTGCTCGGACTGCGGCAAAGCCCATATGCGAGAAGGGTGGCGCGCAGGCCGTCTCACCTTCCAGGAGTAACGATGGCAGGAAACTTCTACCGCGTTCAGTGTCCGGACTGCGACAACGAACAGGTCGTCTTCGGCAAGGCGTCCACGACCGTCAACTGCGCCGTCTGCGGGACGACGCTCGCGACGCCGACCGGCGGCGACGCCGAGATCCACGGCGAAGTCATCGAGACGGTCGAGCGACGCTCGGCCGAGGCGTAAGTCTCCGCTCGGAGGTTCCAATATATGAAGTACAGCGGTTGGCCTGAATCCGGTGAACTCGTCGTCGGCGAAGTCGACGAGATCACGGACTTCGGGGTCTTCGTCGACCTCGACGAGTACGAGAACAAACGCGGCCTCTGTCACATCAGCGAGGTCGCCAGCGGCTGGATCAAGAACGTCCGCGACCACGTCCGCGAGGGACAGACCGTCGTGGCAAAGGTCATCGACGTCGACGAGAGCTCACAGCAGATCGATCTCTCGATCAAGGACGTCAACGAGCACCAGCGGAAAGAGAAGATCCAGGAGTGGAAGAACGAACAGAAGGCCGACAACTGGATGGAGATCGCGTTCGGCGACGACGTCGACGACGAGCGCTACAGCGCAGTCGCGAACGCGTTGCTGGCGGAGTTCGAGTCCCTCTACGACAGTTTCGAGTCGGCCGCGATCCACGGCACCAGCGCGCTCGAAGACGTCGACCTCGACGACGACGAGATCGAGGCGATCGTCGACACCGCACGCCAGAACGTCTCCGTCCCGTACGTGAACGTCACGGGCTACGTCGATCTCCGGTGTCCGACCGGCGACGGCGTCGATCGGATCAAGGAGGCGCTCAAGGCGGCCGAGGGCGACGAGGACGAGATCCCCGAGGAGATCGAACTCGAAGTCACCTACGTCGGCTCGCCGGAGTACCGCATCCGCGTCCGCGCGCCGGACTACAAGACGGCCGAGGACGCCCTCGAGGCGGCCGCCGGCCGCGCCAGCGAGTCGATCGAGGCCGACGGCGGTACTGCCAACTACCACCGCGAACGGCACGAAGAAGACGAATAACCCCGACTGACCGACTGCGACCACGACCCCATCTTCCGCTCGTGAAATCCGACATTCGCGTGTGTTCCGCCTGGCGCGACGCCCACGAGCGCCCGGTCTACACGCTCTCTTCTACCTGCCCCGAGTGCGGCGCCGAGACGGAAAACTCCGCGCCCGCGCCGTTCGACCCCGAGGACGCCTACGGCGAGTACCGACGCGCTCTTAAACGCCGCGTCCGCGAGTGAGGGTATGGACGACATCGAAATCGAGACGCTCGCAGAGCCTGAGCTCCGCGAGCCGGCGCTCGTTGAGGGATTGCCCGGCGTCGGCCATGTCGGAAAACTGGCTGTAGAGCACCTGCTGGAGGAGTTCGATTCGGACCTCGTCGCCCGCGTCTACTCCGACGAGTTCCCCCCGCAGGTCGGCGTCGACGACGACGGCGTCGCCTCGCTGGCCTGCGCCGAGTTCCACGCGGTCGACGCCGGCGAACGCGACCTCCTGGTTCTCACCGGCGACCACCAGGCACAGTCACATTCGGGACACTACCACGTCACCGACGCCTTCCTCGACGTCGCGACGTCGTTCGGCGTCGACGAGATCTACGCGCTCGGCGGCGTCCCGACGGGTGAACTCGTCGAGGAGCCGGACGTGCTGGGCGCTGTCAGCGACGCCGACGCCATCGACGCCCTGACTGAGGCCGGCGTCGAGTTCCGCGAGGGCGAACCCGCCGGCGGCATCGTCGGCGTCAGCGGTCTGCTCCTCGGGCTCGGCGGCCGCCGCGACTTCTCGGCCGCGTGCCTGATGGGCGAGACGAGCGGCTATCTGGTCGATCCCACGAGCGCGCAAGTGGTTCTCGAAATTCTCGAGGCGGTCATCGGATTCGAGGTCGGTTACGATTCCCTCGAAGAGCGCGCCGAGGAGATGAAAGAGGTCGCAGAGAAGATTCAGGAGATGCAGAGCCAACAGCAGGGGATGCCGACCGACGACGACCTGCGGTACATCGGCTGAGCCGGATCCTGTAAGTGAGCCCGCGGCCGATCCAGGTTGGTTCGGATCGGTTCGCCTCCCGAATACGCGGTCTGCGGTACGCCCGTCGGCGTCGAGTGCTCACGCCTCGACGATGTCGTCTTCTTCTGCCGGCGGGACCGCGAGCCGGCCGTCGAGCGACGTCACCGCGCGCCCGCCCACGCGAACGTCTCCCGCGACGCGCACGCGGACTTCGCTGGGCCGGTCGACGAAGTGCCCCTGCTCGAAGACCATCTCCTCGGGGAAGTCATCGAAGGCGCCGACCTCGCGCAGGTACGCGCCGCAGGCGCCGCTTGCGGTTCCCGTCGCCGGATCCTCGGCGATGCCGACCGACGGCGCGAACGCCCGGGCGTGCAGCGTCGAGTCAGCGCCCAGCGCGTCGAAGGTGAACGCGTAGATGCCAGCAACGTCGTGCTCGTCGGCGATCGCTTCGACTGCCCCGTCGTTCGGATCGGCCGACCCGAGGTTCTGAAGGAAGTTCACCGGCACGATCAGGAAGGGGAGCCCCGTCGAGGCGACCGCAACGGGAGCGTCCGCGCCGACGTCGCGAAGCGCCGCGGGGTCGATTCCGAGCGCGTTCCCCAGCCGCTCGTAGTCGACCTCGACGCGTTCGACCCGCGGCATCTCCTGGGTCATCCAGATGCTCCCGTCAGATTCGACCTCGACGTCGAGGACGCCGACGTTCGTCTCGATGGTGTGCTCACCCTCGTCTATCGCCCCGGCCTCGCGGAGATGTGCGTGCGCGGCGACAGTCGCGTGCCCGCAGAGGTCGACTTCCTGCTCCGGCGAGAAGTAGCGGAGTCGGCGGTCGGCCGTCTCCGAGGGGAGCAGAAACGCCGTCTCGCTGACGGCGAGTTCGCGGGCGATTGCCCGCATCTGATCCGCTGTGAGACCGTCCGCCTCCGGGACGACGCCGGCCGCGTTGCCGGCGAGCGGTTCGGCGGCGAAGGCGTCTACGAGCAGTGTACGGCGGGTATCCATACCCGCCCGAACGAGGTCGCGGGTGAAAAGTCCCCGTCCCTCCGTGTGTGGTTCGTCCTGCGCCTCGGATTATTGGCGAATGGTGGCGACTCTCACGCGTACCGATAGAATGACCAGTCAGGGGGAAAGATTGCAGTTCGAATGCCGTCAGCGCAGTTCTTCGAATCGATTCTCGAATCGCTCTCGGCGGGGATCGTGACGGTCGACGCTGATGGCTGCATCAGGTACGTCGACGATACGTTCTGTGACGCCGTCAACACCGGCAGCGAAACACTTCGTGATGCGGATCTGTTCGACGCGCTGGTTCCCGCCCACAGCCGTGCAGACGCTCGAGAGGCGTTTCGCGAGCGACTCGAGTCAGACTCCAGCGACCCCGAGGACCCGAGCGTCGACGAGCAACCGATCGTGATCGGCGGTGCCTCCGCGGCCGGTGAGGGACGCTCCCACCTCCTCGTCTGGGAGTCGACGGTCCAGTCGGCGAAGCAGCGCTTCGTCGTCGGTCGTCTCGATGGGGCGACGAGCGGCGCGCTGCAGTCCGATGCGGCAGCTGACCCCTACCGTGCGCTCGTCGAAAACGCACCGGTTCCGATTCTCGTGAGCGACAAGACCGGGCATCTCCGCGAACTGAACGACAAAGCCGAGCAATTGACTGGGCGATCGCGATCCGAACTGATCGGCGAGAAGATAACGACATTGCACCCCCGTGATGAATCGGACCGATACGAGGAACTCTTTGAGAGACACCTCGAAGTGGGTGGCACGCTGCGGTATCGGCCTGACGGCGAGCAGATCCACGTCGTCGACGCCGATGGCGACACCGTCCCCGTGGAGATCAGCGTCGCCGCCGTCGAGGCGCCAGACGAGGCCCCGACAGACGAGACGCTGATACACGGTATCTTTCGCGATATCTCCGATCAAGTCTGGTACGAGCAGACGCTCGAAGAACTCCACGAGAACGCGCGCGACTTGGTTCGCGCCGAGACAGACGTCGAAATCGCAGAGTCGATCGTCGAGACGGCGGTCGAGACCATCAATCGGGACTTCGTCGCCGTCTATCTCTTTGATCCCGACGACGAACGACTGCATCCGATCGCGCACTCGGACGACGTCCCGGAGGCGTTCGGTGATCTCCTCCCGCTGTCGCTCGGCGAGAGTATCATCGGTGAGGCATATCTGACGAGCGAGTCGGTTCGACTCGCCGACGCCCGAACGGACGAGTGCATCCAAAGCTCGGAGACGCCGATCCGGAGCGTCCTCGTTGCCCCGATCGATGGGTTCGGAGCGATCGTCTGCGGCCACACCTCTGTCGACGAGTTCGAGGTCACGGAGCAGCGGCTACTCGAACTGCTTTCGCGAAACGCGGAGGCCGTCTTTGCCCGCACGGAGCGCGAACAGGAGATGCGACGACAGCGCCGCGAACTCGAAGCGCAGACGGAGACGCTCCAGCAGATCGAACAACTGAACGCGGACATCCGTGAGATCGTTCGGATCGCTATTACGGCAGACACGCGCGCGGAACTCGAGCAGAAAGCGTGTGAACTCTTTAGCACCACCGACCCGTTCACGTTCGCGTGGGTTGGGAGCCTGAGTCCAGAACGCGACGAACTCGTCCCCGAAGCGTGGGCTGGCCAAGACCAGGGGTACCTCGACACTGACGCGTTCACTCTCGACGAGACGGTCGCGGAGCCCGCAGTTCGGACAGCTCGCACCGTTGAGACGACTGTCGTCCAGAACACGGCGACAGATATCCAACACCAACCCTGGCGTCGGGACGCAGTACGCCGTGGCTTTCGATCGGCTGTCGCGATCCCGCTCCAGTACCAGGGCGTTCTCTACGGCGTCCTCACGGTCTTCGCGAGCGAGCGTGGCGCGGTGTCGGAGTGGACCACCGCCGTACTCGAAGAGTGTGGTGAACTCCTGGGCTGTATGATGAGTATGATGGAGTGGGAGGATGCTGTTCTCTCGGAGCAGGGCCAAAAACTCGACTTCGAGATCCGCTCGCAGTCGTGTCCGCTCATCCGGATCGCACTGGAACATCAGTGTTCTGTCTCGTTCGACGGACTCCACCAGAAGGAAAGCGGCGAGACGACGGTCTTCGTACGACTGCTCGCAGGTTCGGCCGAACGGGTTGTCCAGACGGCGGTGGAGTCGACTGGAATCACGTCCATCCGACAGCTCGGTGACGGCGGCGACCACGTGTTGTTCCAGGTGACGTTCTCAGACCCGTTTATCGCGACCATCTTAGCCAAGCACGGCATCCGGCTCCAGCAGATCGTCGGCGAAGACGAAACCAATGCCCGGATCCGTGTTACGACTCCGTCGACGATGCCCGTCCATCGCGCTGTCGACATCGTCGCTGCGACGTATCCGGACGCAGAACTCCTCGCGGTGAAGGGACCGGAGGATCCGCCCGTCGTCTCAGAACACTCTTCGGAGTTCGTCCTCGACGGACTCACCGACCGTCAGCGAGAGACCATCGAGCTTGCGTACTACGGCGGATACTTCGAGTCTCCGAAGGGGCTTTCCGGCACCGAACTCGCCGCGAAAATGGATATCTCTTCGTCGTCGTTCCACAATCACCTTCGGGCGGCACAACGGCACCTCCTCAGCAGCCTCTTCGATGACCGCGCTGCTGGCTCTGGCCGCTGACTGGAAATATCCAATATAAATAAAAGTTCATATGTACATATGACCACAGTGATTTTTCTATCGTAAACACTGCCATACGCACAACCAAATGGTAGTGGGGAACTCGGAGGGAATCTCAGGGAACACAACGAGTGTCGTGTGCTCCCCTGTCGGCCACACGGGCTATGGGGGGACAGGCTGTGACTGATCGTCGACTCTCGACGGGCGTCGACGGACTCGACTCGGTGTTGCAGGGTGGGCTGATCCCCGGTCGTAGTTACCTTGTCCGCGGTGACCCCGGGACCGGAAAAACGATTCTCGGCTGCCATTTCTTACTCGAAGGCGTCCGACGAGGCGAGACGACACTTTTCATCAACCTCGAGGAAGCCGCCGAAGATATCAAACAGAACGGCACGGCGCTGGGGTTCGACCTCGACTCCGTCGAGTTCCTGGATCTGAGTCCGAGCGCGGACGTGTTCTTCGAAGACAAATCGTACACTGTCTTCGAGGCGAGCGATGTCGAACGGGAGCCGTTCGCCGAGAGCGTCACCGACGCGGTCGAAACGGTCGATCCCGACCGCGTGTTCGTCGACCCGATCACTCGGCTTCGGCATCTGACCCGCGACGACCGCGGGTTCCGAAAACAGGCGATTGGCTTCCTCGAATATCTCACACGGGACGACGCGACCGTACTTTTCACCTCCCAACATACTGCGGGCTCATCCGACGAGGACCTCCAGTTCCTCAGCGACGGCACGATCGAACTCGGCGACGCCGAGCAGGGGCAATCGATTTCGGTTCCGAAATTCCGCGGGTCGGCGGCACAAAGCGGCACGCACGCGATGGAGATCTCAGACGAGGGAATGGTGGTCTATCCGGCGTTACAGCCCGAAGAGCACACTCAGCAGTTCGTCGCCGAACCGATCTCTTCGGGCGTTCCCGGCCTCGATGAACTGCTTCACGGCGGTATCGAACGGGGAACGGTCACGGTGATCAGCGGGCCTACGGGCGTCGGCAAGACCACCCTCGGGACGCATTTTATGAAGGAAGCCGCAGCGCGCGGTGAGCGTTCGGTGATCTACCTCTTCGAGGAGAATACGGCGACGTTCCACGAGCGCTCTGAGTCGATCGACGTGCCCGTGACGGAGATGTGCGAGCAGGAATCGCTGTCAATCGAGGAGATGGAACCGCTGCAACTGTCTCCACAACAGTTCGCTGGACGCGTCCGGCAGGAGGTCGAAGAGCAAGACGCCGATATCGTGATGATCGACGGTATCGACGGTTACCAAGTTTCCGTCCGCGGTCCCGAGAACGAACTCACCAGACGTCTCCACGCGCTGAGCCGGTATCTGAAGAATATGGGTGTCACGGTCATCCTCGTCGACGAGACACCCACTGTCACTGGCGATTTCTCCGCGACGGGTGCCGATCTGAGCTATCTCGCGGACAACATTGTCGTTCTCCAGCACATCGAACACCAGGGGACGCTCCGGAAAATCGGCGGCGTTCTCAAGAAACGCACCAGCAACTTCGAACGGTCACTCCGGGAGTTCGAGATTACCGAAGACGGGCTCTCAGTCGGTGAACCGCTGACGGGGCTCCGCGGTATCCTCTCGGGCACGCCCGAGTGGGAGTCGCCCCGTACCGATGACTGACGGCCGCCTCGACCCGCGCGATCCCCAATCACCGACCGTGCAGCGCGACAGACGAATCCTCCTCCTGTTGGAGCACGAGGAGAATCGACGACACCTCAAACGGTGGCTCCGGGATGACTCGCCGTACACCCCCGTCGTCGTCTCCGATCCCGAAGACGCCGTCGATGGCGACCTCTGTCTCGTCGACCCTGCTGCACTCGCACGCCACCACGAGTGGGTTGAAGCGTGCAAAGAACGCGAACGTCCGCGGTTCTTGCCCGTATTGCTCGCGACGGCCGACGGCGGTGAGACGCTTACTGACGCTCTCCGGTCAGTCGTCGACGAGACGATCACGACGCCGCTTGAGGTCCCGGAGTTTCGACGACGACTCGAAAACCTCCTCGAACGACGGCGGCTCTCTGCAGACCTCACGACCCGGCTCGAACGGAACAAAGAGCGCTACGAGACGATCTTCGCCGCGGTCGAAGACGCGCTGTTGATTATCGATCCCGCGGCCGACCGGATCGCTGAGTGCAATCCCCGCGCGACGGAACTACTTGGCTACTCCGAGTCCGAGATAGCGTCGCTGTCACCGTCCGCCGACCTGCACCGTGAGGACCGAGACGCGTACGAGGCGTTCGTCCAGCGCGTACTCGAAGAGGGCCGAGCGCGGACCGGGGCGCTTTCGTGCATTCGAAAGGACGGAACCGTCATCGAGACAGAGGTCTCTGCGAGCGTCCTCGAAGGCCACGGCGACGCGCATCCGAACATCGTGTTGAGCATCCGTGACGTCACCGCGCGGCGCGAGCGCGAGCGGACGGTCGAACGCCAGCGAGACAGACTCGAAGAACTCACCCGAATCACTCGGACGCTACAAGAGACGACAGAGGCAGTCGTTCAGGCGACCGATCGGGACGAACTCGAAGCCACTGTCTGCCAGCGACTCGCCGAATCCGAGTCCTATCAGTTCGCCTGGATTGGCGAACGGAAGTTCGAGACGGGCGGCGATCCGGTCGTGCCGCGGGCGACGGGTGGGGAGGCGGCGGCGTATCTCGACCAGGTCGACATCACCGCCGGCGAGGCCCCGACCGGGCAGGGGCCGACGGGCCGCGCGCTTCGGTCTCGTGCGGTCGAAACCGCCCAGCGCGCCACGGCTGACCCAGAGATGACCCCGTGGCACGACGCGTTATCGGAATTCGATGTCCGCGCGACGGCCGCCGTCCCCATCCAGCACGACGACACACTGTTCGGTGTCCTCAACCTCTACACCTCGCGGGAAGACGCATTTGGCGGGGAGGAACGAGAGACCCTGGCGAACCTCGGACGCGCTATCGGTCGCGAGATCACCGGAATCCGCGCACGCGAAGAGGCGGAACTCTTCGAGAAGGCGATCGAACACACCGGACACGCGATTTACATCACCGACGTCGAGGGCACGATCCAGTACGTAAACCGGGCGTTCGAGAAGGCGACTGGCTACGGGCGAGAGGAAGCGTTGGGACGGACACCGCGCATCCTACGCTCCGGCGAGCACGACCGGCGGTTCTACCGCGACCTCTGGGAGACGATCACGTCGGGCGAGATATGGGAGAACGAGGTGATCAACCGCCGCAAAGACGGCCGGCGCCAGTACATCGACCAGACGATCGCACCTCTCTTCGGCGACGACGGAGCCGTCGAACGGTTCGTCGCAGTCAATACCGAAATCACGGAGCGACGGCGGCGCAGACAACAGCTCCAGGTGCTCTATCGAGTGCTCAGACACAACCTCCGCAACGAGTTGAATATCATCAGCGGCTACGCCGACCTGCTCTCCGATCACGGGACCGACGCCGGGGGTGCCGTCCCGAGGATCATCGATTCGGCGGACGAACTCCTCCGGATCAGCGACCAGGTACAGCAGATCGAACGCACGTTCAGCGACGACAAAGAGCGCAACGTCGTCCGGTCCCTCGAAACAGTGATCCGGCGGGCAAAGCAGGACGTCCTCGACACTACTGCCGGCGTCGATGAATCGGTCGAGATCCCGCAGACGCAGCACCGCGTCAACGCCGAACTCGAAACCGCGCTCACGGAACTGCTTCGGAATGCGGTCCAGCACAACGATGCCGACACCCCGAAAGTGCGACTGACTGCCGACGTCTCCGAGTCTGCTGCGCATCCCCACGCGACGATCACTGTCACCGATAACGGGCCGGGGATCCCCGAGAACGAACGGCTCGTGCTCGAAGAGGGCGAAGAGACGCCGCTCCTCCACGGCAGCGGGCTCGGCCTGTGGCTTGTCAACTGGGTCGTGACCGAACTCGGCGGGCGGATCCGGATCACCGACAACGACCCCCGTGGCACGGTCGTTTCGATCACACTCCCGGTCACGAGCTGATTGGGATTATCGTAACTGTTCGGAGAGTCTCGCCGTACCGTCCGGCGAGAAATCTATGAGAACTTACGATAATCCCTATGAGACGGATCGTTCGCGTGACGCTTCCGAAGCCGGCCCAGACGAACAGATTAAGGGTCCAGCCGCACCCTTCACCGAACGGTGACCGAAATCTATGGGCGACCTGCCCGACCAGTTCAACTGCACGATCACTAATTGGGAGTACATCTACGGGCTCTGTCGCGACGTCAGCGACCAGGTGAAGACCGCCGATTTCGAACCGGACGTCGTCGTCGCGCTCGCTCGCGGCGGCTGGTTCGCAGGTCGGTGCATCTGCGACTTCCTCGGACTCGACGATCTGACGAGCCTGAAGATGGAGCACTACGTCGGCACCGCCGAGAAGGCCGACGAGCCGGAGGTGCGCTACCCGATGCCGAAAGGCAGCGTCGAGGGCAAAGACGTGCTCATCATCGACGACATCGCCGACACCGGCGGGTCGATCGAGCGCGCCTACGAGTACGTGACCGACCGCGACGCGGGCGAGGTCCGGACCGCGACGCTGCAACTCCTGCAGACGAGCGAGTTCGAGCCCGACTTCGTCGGCGAGCGCCTAGAGGAGTGGACGTGGATCGTCTACCCCTGGAACTTCATCGAGGATATGATCGACCTCATCTCCGGCGTGATGGAGAAGGCCGACGAGGAGACCTTCGAGGTCGAGGACATCCGCCATTACCTCTCGGAGTTCCACTCGGTCGACCGGATCGAGATGGAGATCGCCCAGCCCGATCGGATGAGCGAAGTGATGGCCGAGATGGAGCGGCGCGGCTACGTCGAATCGGCTCACACTGACGCCTGGCGACTCGTCGACAACGAAGGTATCGGCGCGTAGGGCCGGTCGGGACGGATCCGAGCCTCCGATACGGACGCTCCCGTCACGCCGGCGACCGAAGCGTTTGAATAGCGACTTCGAGTGTCCTCTGACGTGGTCTCTCTGGTCTCCGTCTTCGCGACCGCGATCCTCCCGATCGTCGCCGTCGGCGGCGTCGGATACCTGCTGGGGCGCGTCCGCGACATCGAGACGGACGCGCTCAACACCGTCGTCGTCTACGTGCTCGCGCCGGCTCTCGTCTTTCACAGCCTCGCGACGACGACGCTCGCACAGTCCACGCTGGCGCGCATCACCGTCGCGATTCTCGTCTTTCACGTTCTCGCGATCGCGCTCGCAGAGGCTGCCGGTCGTCTCTTCGGCGCGTCGGAGACGGCGCTGGCGGCGCTGACGCTCGTCATCGCCTTTCCGAACACCGGCAACTACGGCGTCCCCGTATCCAGTTTCGCCTTCGGCGACACCGGCCGCGCGACGGCCGTCGTCTATCTCTCCGTGCAGGCCGCGCTCATCTACACCGTGGGCGTCTTCCTCGCCTCACGTGGAAGCGCCGAGAGCCGCTTTGCGGGCGTCCGGCAGGTTTTCCGCGTGCCGCTCGTGTACGCCGTCGCCGCCGCGCTCCTCGCTCGCGCGCTCGGCGTCGTCCCGCCAGTCGACTCGACCGCGATGTCGACGCTCCAACTCGTCGGCGACTCGGCGATTCCGGTGATGCTGCTCCTCTTGGGAATCCAGCTCGCACGGACGAACGTCGCATCGACGCTGTCGTCTGTCAGCGGCGTCGTCGGCCTGAAGATGGTCGTCGCGCCGGTGATCGCAGTCGGCGTCGCGCTCTTGGTTGGCTTTTCGGATCCCGCCGTCGCGCGGACGTTCGTCCTCGAATCTGCGATGCCGTCGGCGGTCACGCCGCTGATCCTCGTCGGCGAGTTCGCCGAGGGCGAGGTCGCGGGTGTCCCCGTTACCGAGTTCGTCTCGACGGCGATCTTCGCGACCACAGTGGTCTCCGTGCTTACGCTGACGGTCCTCATCGCCGTTCTAGAGAGCGGCGTGGTGCTCTGATAGGGAGTCCCGTACCTGTTCGGAGAGTCTCGCCGTACCGTCCGGCGAGAAATCTATGGGGACGTACGATACTCCCTCTGAAGCCGCTGCGACGCCGGCGCTGCGGCCCGCGCCGATCGCGTGCGAACGATCACCGAACCGACGCCGACCCATCACGCTTTAGCGCCGTCGCTCGAAGCCACGACTATGGCTATCGGATTCATCGGCGGGAGCGGGATTTACGATGCGCTACCGCTGCGAGACACGCGCGAGGTCGACGTCGACACGCCGTTCGGGAACCCCTCGGCACCCCTGACGGTCGGCGAGTTCGGCGACACGGGCCGCGAAGTCGTGTTCGTGCCGCGACACGGCCCCGACCACCAGCGCTCGCCGACGACGCTGCCGTATCGAGCGAACGTCTTCGCGCTGAAGAAACTCGGCGTCACGCACGTCCTCGCCTCGAACGCGGTCGGGAGCCTCCGCGAGGGCCTCCCACCGCAGACGCTCGTGATTCCCGATCAGATCTACGACCGGACGAAACACCGCGACCTGACGTTCTTCGACGAGGACGTCGTCGTCCACCAACCGTTCGCCGATCCGTACTGCGGGGACCTCAACGAGATCCTCGCGGACGCCGCCGAATCGGCGACCGACGCTGACGTCGTCCGCGGCGGCACCTACGTCTGCATCGAGGGGCCGCAGTACTCCACGCGCGCCGAGAGCGAGTTCTACCGCGACCAGGGCTGGGACGTCATCGGGATGACGACCATCCCCGAGGCGAAACTCGCCCGCGAGGCCGAGATGGCCTACGCCACCGTCACGGGCGTCACCGACTACGACGTCTGGAAGGAAGACAGCGAGGTCACGCTGGACGAAGTGCTCGAAAACGCCGCGAAGAACGAGACGGCGATCAAAGAGACCGTCGAGGCGGCGATCGAGGCGATTCCCGAAGACCACTCCTGCGACTGCCACACGGCGCTCGACGGCACGATCAACACGCCCGACGACGCGATTCCGGACGCGACGAAAGACGACCTCGAACCGCTCATCGGCGCGTACGTCGAGTAAGTCCGGTCGTCGCGAACGACTCCGCCAGTTCCTGTGGGTCACGAACGACTCGCCGGCTCCTGTGGGTCACGAAGGACCTGCCCCGCCAGCCGACGCGGACCGCGCCTCAGTCGTCGTCCGCGGCGGGCGCGACGGCCTCGTCCGCTGTTTTCTCGCTTTCCGCGTCGGTATCGCCGTCCGCCTTGGTGTCGGCTCCCGATCGGCTCACGTCCTCGTCGCCGTCGGCGTCTGGGTCCGCGAACTCCGCGTCGGGATTCCGAATCCAGAGGTCCCCGAAGAGGTCGTCCTGCTGGAGTCGGACGTCGCCGCGGTGCGAGAGAAAGAGCAGCGCGAGGTAGGACGTCACCGGCGTCTCGGCGGCGTCGGCGACCTCCGTGAACAGGACCTCCTCGCGGCCGTTGTCGTAGTGGACGTCGATGGACTCCTGGACGGCCGCGATCGACGTCTCGATGTCCTCGGTGTGGGCCGTGTCGGTCACGTCGGCCGCGGTCGGCTCGTCGGCCTCGCGGAACTCGTCGGCCGAGCGGTAATCGAGCGTTTGGGTCCCGCGGCGGTGGCCGTGCGGCGACTCGGAGGTGTCGTACTCGCGGCGGCGCTTCCACCACGACTGCCGCTCGGCCTCCCGCAGTTCGCGGACGAGTTCGTCGAGCGTCTCTGGCGACCCACGCGCCTGTTTGCGTTCGAGACGCCGGTCCATCTCCGCCTCCAGCGCGTCGACCGGATCGAACCCCGGTGCGCCCGCGCCGTCGCCGCCGCTGTCTGCGATCGGTCCGCCGCTCTCCAGTGCGGCCTCCCACGGTTCGATCTCGTCTTCGGGCTCCTCGTCGTCCGGTTCCAGCAGCGCGTCGCTCTTCATCCGCAGGAGGACGGCCGCATAAAACAGCGCCCGCCCCGAGGTCCGCAGATCGGTCTCGTCGAGACGTTCGAGGAACGCGTCGGTCGCCTCGACGAGGTCGACGTCCCAGGGATCGATTTCGCCCTCCTCGGCCAACTGGACGAGCAGTTCGACGGGCTCGACTTCGTCGTCGTCGACGTCGGCCGACGGGTCGCGCTCCGGACTGCGGTCGGTGCGGAGGCCATCGGTGAGAGCGCCGGTTCCCGGAGCCGACCCGGCTGAGTCAGTCATCCGCCGGCACCTCCGCCTCCTCCTCGTCGCCGTCGTCGCTCAACTGAATCCCGGTGACGGCGCTGACGTTGTCGCCCTGCATCGTCACGCCGATGGCGCGCTCGGAGCGCTCCAGGAGCGCCGAGCGGTGCGAGACGACGACGAACTGGGCGTCCGCCGAGAGGTCGTCGACCATCTCACCCACGCGCTCGGCGTTGGCGGCGTCGAGGAAGGCGTCGACCTCGTCGAGCGCGTAGAACGGCGCGGGATTGTGCCGCTGGATGGCGAAGATGAACGCCAGGGCGGTGAGGGACTTCTCGCCGCCGGACATCGCGTTCAGCCGCTGAATCGGCTTGTCGCCCGGTTGGGCCTTCATCGTCAACCCGCCCTCGAACGGATCGTCGGCGTCTTCGAGGTGAAGTTCGCCCGTCCCGTCGGAGAGGCGCTCGAAGATCTCGGTGAAGTTCTCGTTGATCGCGTCGAACGCCCGCATAAACGTCTCTTTCTTCTGGGCTTCGAAGCGGTCGATCCGCTCCTCGATGGCCTCGCGCTCGTCGACGAGGACGTCCCGACGCTCTTGGAGGTCGTCGAGGTCAGCCTCCACCTCGTCGTACTCGTCGATCGCGAGCATGTTCACCGGTTCGAGCGCCTCCATCGCAGATGAAAGTCGCTCGATCTCGGATTCGACCTCCTCGTGGTCCGGAATGTTCTCGGGGTCGTACTCGCCGACTTCCCCCTCCAACTCGTCGATCTCCCACGACAACCGCTCGACGCTATCTCGGAGCGAGTCCAGTTTCGACTCGACGCGGTCGACGTCGTCGCGCTTCTCGTCGCGCTCGCTCTTGGCTTCTCGAAGCGTCGCCTGCAAGTCCGAGCGGTCCGATTTGAGCTCTTTGAGCTCTTCTTCGAGCGCCTCGACGGCCTCGCGCTTCGCCTCGAGCGCCCCCTCGCGGTCTTCGATTCCGGCCTCTTTCTCGCGGATGACGTCGCGGGCGTCGGCCTTCCGCTCTTGGGCGTTCTCGATCGTCTCTTCGAGGTCCGCGACGGCGTCTTCGGCGTACTCCTTCTCTAACTGGAGTTCGTTGAGCCGGCCGTCGAGGTCGTCCATCCGCTCTTCTTTCTCGTCGATGGACGCGCGGATCTCGTCGGCTTCGGCCGTGAGCTCGGGGATCTTCGAGTCTTCGAGCTCGGATTCGAGGTCGTCGATCTCGGCTTCGACGTCGGCGATTTCGGCGTCGAGGTCGTCGATCTCTGCGTCGATCGTTCGCATCTCCTCGTCGACCTCGGCGCGCTTCTCGCGGAGGCGTTCGATCTCGGCTTCGAGGTCGTCGATCTCGATTTCGGCCTCCTCGACGTCGGCTTCGGCGCCCTCGATCTCGGCCTCGACCGAGCGGACGCGCTCGCGGGCGTCGGCCGCGCGGCTCCGGGCGTCCTCGATGTCTTCGTCGAGTTCGCGGATCTCCGCTTGCAGGCTCCGACGCCGGTCTTCTAGCTCCTCGATCTCCTCTGCGAGTCGTTCGAGCCGGCCGCTGCCGGACTTCGAGAAGGAGTAGCGCGAGCCGCCGCCGGACCCGCCGGTCATCGCGCCGGAGCGCTCGACCAGGTCGCCGTCGAGCGTCACCATCCGGTAGTCGCCCATCAGGTCGCGGGCGGTCTGCATATCCTCGACGACGAGCGTCGAGCCCAGCACGTACGAGAAGACGGGCTCGTACTCGGCGTCGTAGTCGACGAGGTTGCGGGCGAAGTCGACGACGCCGGGGTGATCCGGGAGTCGCGGCAGCCCCCGGTCGTCCATCTTCGTGATCGGCAGGAACGTCGCCCGGCCGGCGTTTCGGGACTTGAGGTAGTCGATGCCGTCAGCGCCGACCCCGTCGTCGTCGACGACGACGTGCGCGAGACGGCCGCCGGCGGCCGTCTCACAGGCAGTCGCGTACTCGCCGTCGACCGCGCCCAACTCGCCCACGGTCCCGTGGACGCCCGCCATCCCGGCGTTGAGGATCGTCGTGACCGCCCGCGGCCAGGAGTTGTCGCCGTCGTCGCCCGCGCGGGCCTCCAGCGTGGCGTACTCCGACTGCTTCGATTGGATCTCCTCGACGACGTCGTCGAGGTCGTCTTTCAGCTCCGCTTTCTCTTCTTGGAGGTCGTCGACGACGCCCTCGATCTTCGATTCGTTCTTCTCGGCCTTGTCGAGTTCCGAGTAGAGGTCCGACACCTCGGCTTTCAGATCGGGCAGCGTCTCGCGGAGGTCCTCGATCTCCGCTTCGGTCTCGGAGATTTCGGTCGCCCGCCGTCGCGTGTCGTCGAGGAGGCGGTCCTTCTCGCGCTGGCGGTCGTTCTGTTCCGTTTTCAGCTCTTCGAGCCGGGCTTTCTTCTCGGCGAGATCGGATTTCAGCTCGTCGTACTCGGTGTCGACGTCGTCGATCTCGGCCTGGACTTCGGCCAGGTCCGTCTCCAGCGAGCCGATGTCGGACTTCACGGAGGCCTTCTCGACTTTGACAGAGCGGATCTCCGCGTCGAGTTCGTCGATCTCCTCCTGCTTGCGGTCGAGTTGGACGAACGCGTTCCGCCGCTCGCTCTCGGCGTCGTCGATTCGCGCTTCGGCCGCCTCGATGGCGTTCTCCAGCCGGTCGATCTCGCCTTTGACCTCCTCGATCTCGGATTTGATCCGGAGCTGTTCGTCCTCGCCCTTCCGTTCGATCTCCCGCGTGAGCGCTTCGAGTTCGTCCTCCAGCCGCGAGACGCGACCCTGTCGGCGGTCGAGTTCCTCGCGGTGCGATTCGAGCTTCGATTCGGTTCGCTCGGCTCGCTCTCGGGTCGCTTCGAGATCCTCGCGCTTGTCTTCGAGTTCGGCGGCCTTCTGATAGCCCTCGTACTCCTCGCGCTCCTCGCGGAGCGACTGGTATTCCAGCGCCGTCTCGCGCTCGTCTTCGAGCTGGTCGAGCCGGGTCTCTTTCTCCTCGATCCGGAGGTCGGCCTCCTCGATCCGGTCTTCGACGGCGTCGAGTTCCTCGAAGGCGTCCTCCTTCTTGGCGTCGAACTCGGCGACGCCGGCGATCTCGTCGATGATGCCCCGGCGCTGGTGGGGCGTCATATTGATGATCTCGGTGACGTCGCCCTGCATCACGACGTTGTAGCCCTCGGGCGTGATGCCCGCTTGCGCGAGGAGGTCCTGGATGTCCGAGAGGTTGCACGAGCGGCCGTTGAGGTAGTAATACGAGTAGTAGTTGTCCTCGGTCTCTTTCACGCGGCGCTTGACGCGGATCTCGGAGACGTCGCCGACGTCGTCGCTGCCCGCGGCGTTGACGACTTGCGAACGTTCCAGCGTGCCGTCCGCGTTGTCGAGGACGACCGTGACGGTGGCCTCTTTGGGTCCGCTCCCGCCGCCGTCGCTGTCGTCGGCGTGACCGGGGTTGTAGATGAGATCAGTCAGCTTCTCGGCGCGGATGCCGCGCGTCCGGGCTAACCCGAGCGCGAACAGTACGCCGTCGATGATGTTCGACTTACCGGAGCCGTTCGGCCCCGTAACGACCGTGAAGTCCTCGTAGAACGGGATACGCGTGGTCCGCCCGAAGCTCTTGAAGCCGTCGAGGACGAGCTCTTTGATGTGCATAGGTTGCTCGTAGCGGGCGGAGCGCCCGATTATGCGACGATGATGTCGTCGTCTTCGGTCGCCGCCTCGTCGTCACCCTCGGTTTCGTCCGTCTTAGTATCGTCGTCCTTCGATTCGACCTCGCTCGGGATGTGGTCGTCCGCGTCGGCGTCGATGAAGTCCGCGTCGTCGGACTGCTGTGCGGACGTTTCGCGGCGCGACTCCGCCTGCGCCGGCGACTCCTGGTGTGGGTCCATCGGGTCTTCCGCGGTGTTCGCCTCGGCGTCGGATTCGGCGGCCGCCTCGGGTTCGGACTGGGTGTCCGACGCCGATTCGGGCTCCGACGCGACGACGTTGTCGTGACCGACCGGACGGGTCCCGGCCGCGAGGTCGACTTCGACCTCCTCTTCGAGGAGCCGAACGCGCTCTTTCGTCTCGACGAGCTCTTCGGTCAGCCCGTTGACGGCGGCCTGTAGCTCCGCGACTTTCGACTCGAGCTCCTCCACACGGTTGCTCATAGGGTAGATAGCCCGTCTCCGGCCACATAAACGTACGTCAGACACCTACCCAGGAAGTGATAGTTGACGTGAATATCCGATTCGACGGACGCCGGTAGCATCGGCTGCGACGGCACGCCGAACCTCTCACCGGAGGTGCCGATCGAAGAACGCTTCGGTCCAGCCGAGCGTGAACGGCCGCTGCGTCTCGTGGACGTCGTGGCCGGCGTCGGCCGCGACCACGCATTCGGCGATGACGTCGCTCTCTTCCAGCATATCGTGGAACAGTTCCGAGGCCATCGCCGGAACGACGTTGTCGTCCTCGCCGTGGAGGAGCAAAATTGGAGGGACGTCGGCCGCGGCGTCCGTCTGTGAGGTGTCCCGCGCTCCCGGCCGCCCGTTACCACCCAGATACGTCGACGGCGACGCTCGCTCCCAGGCGTCCGGTGCCGACTCGCGGTCACCGCCCAGCAGCGCCACGAGATCGTCGGTTTCGGGCTGCTGTTCCAGCGCGTACGTGCCGGCGACGCCGACGGCTGCGGCGAGTCCGTCGTGTGCGCTGGATGCGGTCGCGGCGCCGATCGAAACACCGGCGAACGCCGATTCGTGGGGCGCAAACGACTCCTCTCCGGCCGTCACCGCGGCGAGGACGGCGAGGTGTGCGCCCGTGCCGTGGCCGAACGCGCCGACGCGGTCCGAGTCGACGCCGACGTCGTCCGCGGCGGCGCGAAGCCACCGGATCGCGGCCTTCAGATCCCGAATCTGGGCGGGAAAACTCGCGACGTCGCTGCCGCGATACGCCGGGACGACGCAGACGTAGCCGCGCTCGGCCAGATCGAGCGCGTACCGCGCCAGTTCGCCGCTGCCGGGGGCGCGACCGCGACTGCCGGGAACGAGGACGACGGCGGCGCGGCGGGCGGCATCGGCTGTCCCGAACCCAGCCGTCGCCGGGCGATAGAGATCGAGATGGAGGGGGTTGCCGTCAGGGGTCGCGAAGGTGACCCCGCGGCGAACGTCGATCCCAGCAGCGTCGGCCAGCGAGTCGCTCATCGGGCGTGCCGTCGATGGGACCGAGGGAATAGGTTACGGAAGCGCGAGGAAGACGTCGAATAGCGCCGTGTCTCCTCGGTCATCCACGAACTCCCGTCGCGGCCCACTGCCGGGCCAGGAGGAACAGGCCCGCCGAGAGGACGCTGATGAGTGCCATCCCGAGGAACACGGGGATGTACGTCCCGTACAGGTCGAACGAGAGGTTCGCGAGATAAGGGCCGAGCGCACCCGCGAAGGCTGAGGAGACGGACGCGACACCGAACAGCCCGTTCAGATTCTCCGCTCCGAAGAGGTCTGCCATCACCGGCGTCATCAGCGCCCCGAGTCCGGCGTATCCGAACCCGAACAGCGCCGACATAGCGAGCACCACTCCCGCGTCGTGTATCTGCGTGATCGGAACCGTCAGCACCCCGATCACGACCGCGTTGCCGGCGAGGACGTGCGTCGTGTCCAACCGGTCGGCGAGGTAGCCGGTGACGAACTTCCCGATGGTGTTGGTCGCTCCGATCACGCTGATTGCGAAGACGCCGGCCTGTGCTCCGATATCGACCGACCGGGCGAACTCGACGAAGTTGACCGTCAGCGACAACGGCACGAGATACGATCCGAGAAACGCCAGAAAGAACACAGCGAACGACGGCGATAGCACGACAGATCGGACGTCACGCAACTGTTCACGGGCCGAGGGGTAAGACCGGTCGTCGGCTGTCGTCACGAACTCCGCGGAGGCGTCGATACCGAGCCGTTCCGGCCGGTCGGCAATCAGGACCGTCGCAACTGCGAGGGCGACGCTCACTAACAACGCCAGCGCGAAGTACGCGCGCTGCCAGCCCAGCGCTGCGATCAACAGACGAGCGAACGGTGGCATCGCCATCATCCCGACCCCGGCACCCGCGGTCGCGATCCCCGTGGCGACGCCCCGTCGCCGCTCGAACCAGAACACCGGTGTCACGTATGCAATAACCATCACGATGCTGAATCCGGTACCGACTGCGATCCCATAACACACCAGCACGCCTATGAAACTGGAGAAGATGCTCGTCCCGAACAGGCCGCCGACGATCAGCACAGACCCGAGCGCGAACAGTCGGCGGACGTCGTATCGGTCGATGGTGAACCCGAACACCGCCGCGCCGACGTACATCATCACCGACTGCAGAGAGAAAATAAGAGACGTGTTAGCGTGCGACATCCCGAACGCGGTGACGAGGTGGCCGAAAAAGACGCTGAACGAGTACAGGAGCCCGTAGATCAGCAGCCCGCCGAGAAAGCACGAGGCGACGACGAACCAACCGTAGTAGAGATCTAAGCCGACCAACAGCCGCCGGACGTCGATGAACTGACCGACCCGCGTCGAACGCGGCGGTGAGTTTGGGCCCACAGTTCCAATCGAGCGTTATTGACCGTCCGGCGAAAAAACTCCCGGTGGTATGGGCGCTAGCTGACAGTGGTCGGGGTGGTCTCGATGCCCACCTATCCGACCGTCCCGTTAGCCTTTAGCCCCGCTACGTCGAATCACGCGTCAATGACCGCGAAGGCGCTCTCCCAGCGCGATCTCGCCACCGTCATCGGGTTGGAGGTCCACGTCCAACTCGAGACGGACACGAAGATCTTCTGTGGGTGTTCGACCGAACCGGCGGACGACGAAGAGCCCAACAGCCGTACCTGCCCGATCTGTCTCGGCCTGCCGGGCGCGTTGCCCGTCCTGAACGAGGGGGCCGTCGAGGCCGCCGTGAAGGTCGGCAAGGCGCTCGACGCCGACGTCGCCGAACACACCCGGTTCCACCGGAAGAACTACTACTACCCCGACCTGCCGAAGAACTTCCAGATCACGCAGTACGACGCCCCGATCTGCGCCGACGGCACCCTCGAAGTCTCCGTCGAGGGCGAGCGCCGCGAGATCGGCATCGAACGCGCCCACCTGGAAGAGGACCCGGGCAGCCTCCAGCACAAGGGCGGCAGCATCGACACCGCAGACTACACGCTCGTCGACTACAACCGCGCCGGCACGCCGCTGATGGAGATCGTTACCCGCCCCGACTTCCGTAGCCCTCAGGAGACCCGCGCGTTCCTCGCGAAACTCGAAGAGGTCCTCGAATACCTCAGCGTCTTCGACTCCACGCGCGACGGGTCGCTCCGCGTCGACGCCAACATCTCGCTCGTCCCCGCCGACGAGGTCGACGACGACGGCTCGATCAGCGTCGAGTCGCTGGAGGCGGCCAACCGGACCGAGGTGAAGAACATATCCAGCCACAAGGGCGCAGAGCAGGCGCTCGCCTACGAGGTGACGCGGCAGAAGAACGCCGTCCAGCGCGGTCGCGCGGTCGAACAGGAGACGCGCCACTGGGACGAATCACGCGGCATCACGGTCTCGATGCGCTCGAAGGAAGAAGAAAAGGACTACCGCTACTTCCGCGAGGCCGACCTGCCGCCGCTCGAAGTCTCCGACTGGAAAGCGAAGATCGACATCCCCGAACTCCCCGACGCCCGCCGCGAGCGCTTCCGCGAGGAGTACGGCCTCGACGCCGAGTCGGCGGCGAAACTCACCTCGACGAAGGAGGTCGCAGACTTCTTCGAGGACGTCGCCTCCCAGTTCGATCCCGACCTCGCGGCGACGTGGGTCGCGGACAACTTACTGGGCGAACTCAACTACCGCGATATGGCGATCACCGACGTCGACGACCGTCTCGACGAGTTCACGCGCCTCGTCGAACTCGTCGACGCCGGCGAGATTACGACGAAGAACGCCGAGGAGATCGTCCTCCGGACGATGCTCGACAAGGGCGACGACCCCGATATGGTCATCGAGGCGGAGGGCCTCGGCACGGCCGACGACGACGAGGTCGACGTCGCGGTCGCGGAAGCCATCGAGGAGAACCCCGACGCCGTCGAGGACTACCACGCCGGCGAGGGCGGCGCGATCAACTTCCTCGTGGGGCAAGTGATGCAGAAGACCGGCGGCAGCGCCGACCCCGGCGACGTGAACCAGAAGCTCCGCGAGCGACTCGACGAGTAGCGACCCCGTCTCGATCCGAGGAGTTGCGACGCCCGCCACACTGCGAGCGCCTGAAACGGCTGTTTCGCGCGCACGGGCACGCTGTCCGCTGATTTTGCACGATTCGGCGCGAAAGCTTTAGGCCGGCCCCTCGCTTATCGCCGGGCAATGAGTCAGGGCCCGGAACTGATCATCACCGAGAAGGACAACGCCGCTCGGCGGATCGCCGACATCCTGAGCGGAGGGTCCGCCGAGGCCGACCGCCTCAACGGCGTGAACGTCTACAAGTGGGGCGGCAAGCGCTGTATCGGCCTCTCAGGCCACGTCGTCGGCGTCGACTTCCCGCCGGAGTACAACGACTGGCGGGACGTCGAGCCGGTCGAACTGATCGACGCACCGATCGACAAGCATCCGACCCAGGAGAACATCGTCGCGGCGCTCCGTCGTCTCGCCCGCCGCGCCGGCCGCGTCGTCATCGCGACCGACTACGACCGCGAGGGCGAACTCATCGGCAAGGAGGCCTACGAACTCGTCCGCGAGGTCAACGACGACGTCCCGGTCGACCGCGTCCGTTTCTCCTCGATCACGGAGAACGAGGTGACCGACGCCTTCGAGAACCCCGACGAACTCGACTTCGACCTCGCGGCCGCCGGCGAGGCCCGCCAGATCATCGACCTCGTGTGGGGGGCGGCGCTCACGCGCTTTCTCTCGCTGTCGGCGCGCCAACTCGGCGACGACTTCATCTCCGTCGGCCGGGTCCAGGGGCCGACGCTGAAGCTCATCGTCGACCGCGAGCGCGAGATCGAGGCGTTCGACCCCGAAGACTACTGGGAGCTGTTTGCGGACCTCGAAAAGGACGACGCCGACGAAGACGGCTCCTTCGAGGCCCAGTACTTCTACCTCGACGAGGACGGCAACGAAGCCGAGCGCGTCTGGGACGAAGAGACGGCTGATGAAGCCTACGAGACCCTCCGGTCGTCGTCGACGGCGTCGGTCGAGTCGGTCCGTCGGCGCACCCGGACCGACGATCCGCCAGCGCCGTTCAACACGACGCAGTTCATCCGCGCTGCGGGTTCGATCGGCTACTCCGCCCAGCGCGCGATGAGCATCGCCGAGGACCTCTACACCGCCGGCTATCTCACCTACCCGCGGACGGACAACACCGTCTACCCCGACGACCTCGACCCCCGGGAGCTCCTGGATTCGTTCGCCGGCACGCGGGACTTCGGCGACGACGCGAAATCGCTGCTCGACCAGGAGGAGATCGAACCGACCGCCGGCGACGAGGAGACGACAGACCACCCGCCGATCCACCCGACCGGCGAACTGCCCAGTCATTCTGAACTCACCGAAGACGAGTGGGAGGTCTACGAACTCGTCGTCCGGCGGTTCTTCGCGACCGTCGCCGAGGCGGCCACCTGGGAGCACCTCCGCGTCGTCGCGACCGTCGCTGGCGACGACGAGGACCTCTCGCTGAAGGCCAACGGCAAGCGACTCCTCGACCCGGGTTACCACGCGGTCTACCCGTACTCCAACGCCAGCGAGTCGTTCGTCCCCGACGTCGCCGAGGGCGAGGAACTGACCGTCACCGACACTCGCCTCGACGCAAAGCAGACTCAGCCGCCGCGGCGCTACGGGCAGTCGCGGCTCATCGAGACGATGGAACAGATGGGCATCGGGACGAAGGCGACCCGCCACGACGTCATCCAGAAGCTGTACGACCGCGGGTACATCGAGAGCGACCCGCCGCGACCGACGCGACTGGCCCGGTCGGTCGTCGAGGCCTCCGAGGAGTTCGCCGACCGCATCGTGAGCGAGGAGATGACGGCCCAACTGGAGGAAGATATGCAGGCCATCGCCCGCGGCGAGGCGACGCTCGACGAGGTGACAGACGAGTCCCGCGAGATTCTCGAATCGGTGTTCGAGGGGCTGATGGAGTCCGGCGAGGAAGTTGGAAAACACCTCCAGGAGTCGCTGAAGGCGGACAAGACCGTCGGCGAGTGCCCCGAGTGCGGCGGCGACCTCGTGATCCGAAAGAGCCGACAGGGCTCGTACTTCATCGGGTGTGACTCCTATCCGGACTGCACCTACACGCTCCCGCTGCCCTCGACCGGGAAGCCGCTCATCTTAGAGGAGACCTGCGACGAACACGGCCTGCACCACATCAAGATGCTCGCGGGCCGCAAGACGTTCGTCCACGGCTGTCCGCTCTGTAAGGCCGAAGAGGCCGACGAGCAGGAAGATCTGGTGATCGGGCCGTGTCCCGAATGCGGTGAGAGCGCGGCGTCGGAGACGCCGCGAGACGAAGGCGGCGACGGCGAAGCGGGCGGCGAACTCGCGATCAAACGCCTCCGCTCGGGGTCGCGGCTCGTCGGCTGTACGCGCTATCCCGACTGTGAGTACTCGCTTCCCTTACCGCGCCGCGGCGACATCGAGGTGACAGACGAGATCTGTGAGGAACACGACCTCCCGGAACTCCGGATCACCTACGACGACGACAGTGAGCCGTGGGATCTCGGCTGTCCGATCTGCAACTACCGCGAGTATCAGGCCGAGCAGAGCGAGAGCGGTTCCGACCTCGAAAGCGTCAGCGGCATCGGCGAGAAGACGGCCGAGAAACTCAAAGACGCCGGCGTCGAGGACGTCGCCTCGCTCAAAGAGGTCGAACCGGATGCGCTGGCCGAAAAGGTCGACGGCGTCGGTCCCGACACGGTGCGGAAGTGGCAGGCGAACGCCGATTGAGGCCCTGTTGCGGATCTGTCCCGACTGAAAGCGACTTCCGTGCGGCGTCCGTCGCTCCGAGTATGTGGAGACGCTCGGGGCCAGCTGTCGTCGCTCGAACGCGGACACAGAGCGGGGCCGTACGATGATCGGTGACACCGACGGGCGCGTGATCGCGCTCGGGCTCGCCCGGATGGCGGACGCGCTCGGCAACTCCTTTCTCATCATCGTGCTGCCGCTGTACATCGCGAGTGGCCAGGTATCGCTGGGCGGTCTCGTCGGCGGCGACCTCTTCGGCGTCGCCGTCGGCGAGGAGTTACTCATCGGGTTCGTCCTGTCGCTGTTCGGGTTCGTCAACAGTTTCGGGCAACCGTTCACCGGTCGTCTGTCCGATCGGTTGGGCAAGCGCAAGTCGTTCGTCCTCTTCGGCCTGGTGTTGTTCGCTATCGGGAGCGTCGCGTATCCGTTCTTGACCGACTACTGGGCGGTCCTCGTCGCCCGTGGCTTCCAGGGGATCGGTGCCGCGTTCACGGTTCCGGCGACCGTCGCGCTCGTCAACGACTACGCCCGCTCGGACAGCGAACGCGGGGGTAACTTCGGCGTCTTCAACACGTTTCGGTTGATCGGGTTCGGCTTCGGTCCGATCGTCGCCGGCGTCGTCATCCGATTCGGGCCGTACCCGACCCCGTTCGGCCTGCTCTCGGGCTTCGACGCGGCGTTCGGCGTCGCCGTGGCCGGGGCCATCGTGAGCTTCCTGCTCGTCTACGCGGTAGTGAACGACCCGCCGACGCTCGACGCCGAGGCCGGCGACGACCTCTCGGTTCGGATTCTCGAACGGAGCGGGCCGGGACGGTTCGACTCGGTGTTCGTCCTCGGCGTCGCCACGTTCTTTATGGCGATGACGATCGCGCTGTTCGCGCCGCTGGAAGCGCCCATACGCGCCCGCCTGAACGAGGGGACGTTCCTCTTCAGCGTCCAGTTCGCGGCCGTCGTCATCGCGAACGTCCTGCTCCAGATCCCGATCGGAAGCGCGAGCGACACCTACGGCCGTCGGCCTTTCCTGCTCGCTGGATTCGTGATCCTCGTCCCCGCCGTCTTCGCGCAGGGCGTCGTCTCGACGCCGCTGACGATGCTCGTCGCACGTCTCCTCCAGGGCGTCGCGGTCGCGCTGGTGTTCGCGCCGTCGCTCGCGCTCGCGGGCGACCTGGCACGCGAGGGACAATCGGGCAGCACCCTTTCGGTGCTGACGATGGCGTTCGGGCTCGGCGTCGCGGTCGGGCCACTCACCGCCGGCTTCCTGTACAACGCCGGTCGGCTGTCGACGCCGTTCACCTTCGGTGCGGTCGCGGCGCTCGTCGCGCTCGTTCTCGTGTACACCCAGGTCCGCGAGTCGCTGCCGACCGACGCCGACAGCGGTGCCACGCCGCTCGGCGAGGACTAACCGGGCGCTATCCGTCAGTGATATAGCTCGAACCGAACTGCGCGTCACCCCGCCAGCGACAAGCCCGGAGCGCACAGGGCGGTCACGCCATCTGCGCGCTCACACCGCGATTTCGGTCTCGTGGGCCGCGGTCGCGAGCGCGTCGCGAACGGTTTCGGCGGCGTCGAGTTCCTCGGCCTCCGCGACGTTCTCCATCAGGACCGTCTCCGAGGGGAACAGGTGCTCGCCGAGGACGAGGCCGTGATCGCGGGCGGTCGAGCCGGTCATCGTCAGATAGACGCCGAGACCGACGTCCGCGATGGCCGCTTCCTCCTCGCGGTCGTCGTCGGGGTAGGCAAAGGAGATGCCGTCGAGCGGTCGCGTACCGAGGACGGCCTCGACGAGCCGTTCGTACCGCGGGGAGATGCACAGTTCGCCCTCGTAGCCGGCGACGAACTCGCGGTCGAGGTCGGCCCCCGGTGGCAGAATCTCCGGGCGGGCCATCAGCGTGTGATAGACGGTGTCGCCGAGTCCCGAGACGACCCGCACGTCGGTGTTCATCGGGTCGATCCGGGCGTTGACGTCGGCGATCGAGCCGACGCCTTCGGGTTCGAGTTCGACGACCTCCTCTAAGACCAGATCCGCGCTGTCGAAGCCCAGGCCGAACTCGTGGGTGCGGAGCGCGCGGAAGGGTTCCTCGCGACCGACGAACTGGACCGGGACGCCGTCGATGTCGACGGTGAGGCTGTCGAAGACGATCCGCCGGGGCATCCCCTGGCGGTCGTCGCGGAGGAGCGTGTACTCGGGCTCGTAGTCGTCCTCGAGATCGGAGTACGTCGCGAGCCGCTGGTAGATGTCCGCGCCCGGCTGGGTATGGCCCTTCGTGACCGCTTTCTCGTGGCGGAGCGTCGAGATGATCTCGTCGGCCACGGTCTCGACGTCGGCCGCGCTGCCGGCGGCGCTTCGCTCGGCAACGTCGGCGACGCGTTCGAGAACGGCTTCGAGGGGTCGGCCCTTGCGGGGGACGGCGACGCGAATCGCCTCCGTCTCAGTCATTGTCGAACGCACGGGGTGGCGCGCTAAACAGATTGCGCTTCGCGGTTACGTCTCTCGGAGGGGACTCGACCCGCTCACTGACCGCCGGGGCCGAAGGCGTCGTTGAGGCGGTCGCGGAACGTCTGCAGTTCTTCGATGTCGCGTTCGATGGACTCGAAGCGATCGAGTTCGGCCGAGAGTGCGGACATATCGGCCCGAAGCTCGTCGATCTCGGCTTCGAGCGAGTCGCGGACGTCGACGACGTCGCCGTCGAGCGTCGCGATGTCCTCCCGGACGTCGCCCATCTCCTCGTCGAGCCGCGAGACGCGCGCGTCGGTCTCGTCTACGTCCATCGCGACGTCGTCGACGTCGGCTGCGACGCCCTCTAGGTCGGACGACATCCCGTCTACGTCGGCCGCGAGTCCGTCGACGTCAGCCGCAACCTCCCCCATCTCGGAAGCCACGTCGTCGACGTCTGCTGCGACCCTGTCGACGTCTGCTTCGACGTCGCCGACGTCGGCTGCGACTGTCTCGACGTCGCTCGCAACGTCGTCGACGCCCACCTCGACGTCCGCGACACGGTCTGCGGTCGCGTCGAGTCGCTCTTCGAGCCCGTCGGCTCGCTCACGAAGGTCGTCGAGGCCGGCTGCGGCGGCCGAGGCGGTCTCGTCGATCTCGCCGACCCGCCGCGTCGTCTCAGTGAGCCGCTCGTCGTTCGCGTCGACGTCTTCGTGGAGGCCCGACACGTCCGCGCGAATCTCCTCGCGGTCCGTCTCGGCGGCGTCGAGCGAGGCCTGCAGATCGTCGAGTTCCGCGGTGATCTCGTTCAGTTCCGTGTCGAGGCGCTCGACCAGTTCCGCGCCGGTGCCCTCCTCGTCGATGAACTCCGCGAGCGCGTCGGCGTAGGCGTTGAGCTCCTCCATCTGCGCCTGCACGCGCCGGAGGCGAACGTCCGCGCTCCGTGGCAGCCCGACGTCGAGTTCGCCGCGGAGCGTATCGAGATCGGACTCGGAGACGTTCCCGGCACGGATTTCCTCGGCGAGCGTCGCCGCCAAGCCCCCGGACGCTGCGGTTCCGGCTTCCGCGGCGGCGGACGCCGACTGGGTACCGGCCGACTGCGTCGATGCTGGCTCAGCGCTCACGTCGGTGCCGGACTCGGCGCTCGCATCGGTGCCGGACTCGTCGGCTGCGGCGGCCACTCCGACGTCAGAAGCGTTCACACCCGGTTCGTCGACGTGTTCTTCGACGTGTTCGTCCATATCGAGATAGTCGTCTGCGTTACTCTCTCCGGACGCCGTTGCTTCGGGTGCCTCGTCGGCCGCGTCGGCGTCGGCATCTTCTTTGCCCTCTGCATCCGACTCCACCGGCTCCGCACTCTCCTCGTCGGCCTCGTCTGATTCCACTGGCGTACTCTCGCCGTCGTCTCGCTGGCGTAGTGCGGGCGTGAGATCAGTCGCTATCTCGCGCGGGATGGCTCCGGGCCCCGCGGCCACGTCCGATGCGTCCGCCAGGCTGGCGGTCGCGTCCGACTCCGCTGCCGCCGTTCCTGCATCGCCCTCTGCCGTGGCGTCGCCTGCGTCCGCTTCTCCCGCGACACTGTCTGCGTCGCCCGCGTCCACTTCTCCCGCGACACTGTCCGCGTCGCCTTCTGCTGCGTCGCCTGTGGCGTCTTCTACTGCGGCGTCGTCGGTGACGCTCTCGGCTGCCGCCTCGGCGCTGGTCTCCGCGCCGAGTACCGGATCGTCCGAACGCGCGTCGTCGGCGTCCACCGCTGCGGACGATTCGACGGCGTCCGGCACCGGCTCCTGTTCGTGCTCTGGTTCGTGTCCGACCGACTGCTCGTGTCCGAGGTCTCCGTTAGGCTCGCTTTCGGTCGCAAGCCGTCCGTTGCCCTGCAGGGCGTCGCGGACGAGTTGGCTCCGGTCCGCGCCGAGGATGTCTTCGACCTCGGCGCCGGTCTGGTCGTCGCTGGATTCTTCGGGTGCGGGCGGGCGTTCGAGAATCGGCTCGCCGAGGAATCCCTCGACGTCCGAGATCTGTTCGAGACGGATCCCGTACACCGTCGTCGTCTCCTCGCCGGGGTCGAGGGTCCGCTCGTACTCGACGCGGTGGTCCTTGTAAGCGGTCCAGTTGTCGCTCTCGTAGTCCGGATGGAAGCCGACCCCTTCCATCGGGAAGTCCTCGGGGATCTGATCGACGAGCCGTACGTGTACGGGCTCGTCGCTCTCGGAGTCGAGCCGGAACTTGATCGCCGGAACCGGGAACTCGTCGCCGACGAACGACTTCTCTACGCGCACGTCGTCGTCTGACACGGCGGTCGTTCTATCGGCGTCGGACTCGTGGCTCATAGGCCACCTTACCGAAACTGCTCACATAAAACAACCGGGCAAAATACCGTTCCTGATAGCGTCGGCCGGGGTCGTGGCGGTTCTTCCCGCTGTGGACGTAACAACCCGAACACATTTTTTCAGGCCGACGCGGTCATAAATACTCGTCCGATCCGGCAGAAGTCTTTTTCAGTGGGGAAGCCGACCCCCGAACGATGGCAACCGACGACGACGCGTCCGCCGCCGACTCCGAGTCGGACGGCGAGGACGCGTTGGAGGGGGGCGGGGACGCTTCGCCGTCGCCTCACGAGGGGGACATCGTCGATCGGACCGCCGACGACGCGGGGGAACTGTCAGTCGAGGAAGCTGGGGGGCTCCCGGCGACTGACGCCGCAGACGTTCCGGCGGACGGATCTGACGACCAGGCTGCGCGCGGCACCGGCGCGCAGGACCACAGTGGCGACGCGACCGAGGACGCTGCAGCCGGGCCGTCCGAGGACGGCCCGACGGTCGCAGTCGGCGAGTACACCTGGGCGGACTTTCTCGACGAGTACGGCGTCGACGGCGACGTCACCACGCTCTATCAGGGCTACGACCCGCGCGAGGTAGACGACGACGAGGACGCCGAGAGCGCCCGCTGGGACGACGGCGAGACCGTCGAGATTCCGACGCCGACGCGCGAGGAGTGGGACGACGTGAGCCTCGATCCCGAGGCGTACCTCGAGTTCCACCCCGTCGACACCGACGACGAGGTCGAGGCCGCAATCGCGGAAGCGGTCCGCATCTCAGCGGAGTTCGAGGCGTTCTGCGACCCGGAGACGACGCCCGTGGTCAAGGACGTCTGGATGTGGGAGCACTACAAGCGCGAGTACTACTACGAGGAAGACGGCTCGCGCCCGCGGGACGAAGACGGCGAAATCGATCGGTTCGACGCCGAGGACGCGCTCGGCTTCGCCCCCGAGGTGATGGAGAACGCGCTCGCTCGCGGCGGGCAGCGCGCCGCAGAGCTGAAAGACGTCGTCGACGAGCGCACGGTCGACGTCGACCCCGAGTTCGACGAGGACGCCTTCTTCACCGACGCGCGTGGGGCGACGACGGTCGCCAACCGCTACGATCTCGAAAAGGCGGTGCCGCTTTCGAAGAAGACGCACTTCCGCGAGGTCGAGCGCTACTGGGTCGACAAGCCGCACTCGTTCGTCATCATATTCCACTCGACGAAGGAGAACGAGAAGAAGTACTACGTCGTCGAGCCCTACCAGAACCGGATCGAAGCCGACCTGGTGGAGTTCCTGACCGGCAAACTCCGAACGGCAATCAAGTACGACGACGAGAGCGTCGTCGGCGACGGTCCCGACACCCGCCGCCGCGTGATCGAACAGCAGGCGCTCGAACTCCTCGATCGCTACAACCTCTATCAGGTCCCCGACCGCCCGCGACAGACCGGGCTCTCGATCCTTCCGACGCAGTCTACCGGCTCTGCGGACGACGGGATGCTCTCGCAGTTCGACTTCGACCTCGGGGGAGCGTTCGGCAACGGTGACGCCGCGGCCCAATCTGCAGGACCCGGGTCGGCGGCGACCGCCTCCGAACGGCCGCTCGCGTCGATCGCGCGCTCGCTCGGCCTCGGTGAGGGTTCGCTCGGCGGCCGTCTCGACGGCCTGTTCGCCGAGTCGACGACAGCGCACTCCGATCCCTCACTCGACGGGATCGCCGCGCGGCCCGAACCGGCCGTGCTCGAGGAGGACCCGACAGAGTTGACCGACTACCAGGTCGAGAAACTGCTATACGTCCTCCGGCGGGACTTCATCGGCTACGAGCGGATCGACGGCATCAAACACGACGTGAACGTCGAGGACATCTCCTGTGACGGCTACAACTCCCCGGTGTTCGTCTATCACTCCGACTACGAGCAGATCATCACCAACGTCTACCACGAGGAGGAGGAACTCGACGACTTCGTCGTCAAACTCGCCCAGCGGTCGGGCAAGGGCATCTCGAAGCGCCGTCCGCAGGTCGACGCGACGCTCCCGGACGGCTCTCGCGCCCAACTGACGCTGGGTCGGGAGGTATCCGACCACGGGACCAACTACACCATCCGCCAGTTCAAAGACGTCCCGTTCACGCCGATCGACCTCGTGAACTGGAAGACCTTCTCCTTAGAGGAGATGGCGTTCCTCTGGCTCTGCATCGAGAACGACAAGAGCCTGATCTTCGCGGGCGGGACTGCCTCGGGGAAGACCACGTCACTGAACGCGGTGTCGCTTTTCATCCCCTCGAACTCCAAGATCGTCTCGATCGAGGACACTCGCGAGGTCGAACTGCCCCAGCGGAACTGGGTCGCCTCCGTCACGCGCCCGTCGTTCAGCGACGACGACCGCGGCGACGTCGACGAGTTCGACTTACTGGAGGCCGCGCTGCGACAGCGCCCCGACTACATCGTGATGGGCGAGATCCGCGGCGAGGAGGGGCGGACGCTCTTTCAGGTGATGTCGACGGGTCACACCACGTACACGACGTTCCACGCAGACAGCGTCGGTGAGGTCCTCAAGCGCTTCACGACCGACCCGATCAACGTCTCGAAGACGATGTTCACGGCGCTGGATCTCGTCTCGATCCAGACGTCGACCCGCGTCCACGGCGACAAGGTCCGGCGGAACAAGTCGCTGACCGAGATCAACCACTACGACGCCGAGAACGACGAGATCAACGTCCAGGACGTCTACCAGTGGCAGGCAGAGGGCGACGAGTTCCTCAAGATGGGCTCGTCGAACACGCTCGAAGACGTCCGGTTCGACCGCGGGTGGACCAGAGAGCGACTCGACGAGGAACTGTTCAAGCGCCGCGTCGTCCTCGCGTACCTGATCGATCGCGGCCTCAACACGTACACGCAGGTCGCGGCGACGCTGCAGGCGTTCATCAACGATCAGGAGACGATCCTCGCGCTGATGGCGCGCGACGACCTCGAACGGAGCCTCGAAGACCTCCGCGAGATGGAGTCCGTCGAGATCGACGTCGACCCCGAGAAAGAGGAGATGGTCCCCCGGCCGGACCCCGACGAGGACATCCGCGACCTCTGTCGCGACATCCTCGGCCGCGCGGCGGAAGAACTCTGGCCGGACTACCAGGACCTCGAAGACGTCGACGTCGCGGATGCACTGGTCGACGTCGACGCCGCGCCGGACGTCACCGCCGACATCGGCGAGCATCCGGAACTCGACGCGCTCGACGAGCAGACCGACCAGCCCGAACTCGACTCCATTTCCGAATCGACGGCGGCGCTCGACGGAGACGACGGAGACACAGACGTCGATGGCGCCCTCGAAGGCGACACCGCCGCTGACGCGCTCCCAGATGCGGAACCGATCTCCGACGAGGAGCGCCTCGAAGATGACGAGCGGGCTGTCGGGGACGAGGAGACGGGTGACAGCGACGCAGCCCTCGGCGACGTCGACACTGCAGACGACGGGGCTGCCGACCCGTTCGACGCCTTCGAGAGCGACTCGATCGACCAGAGTGGCGACGACATCCCGGATGGGACAGACCGCTCGCGAGCGGATCCCCAGCAGACGGACGCGAACCAGCCCCGCGCGGAGTCCGACGAGTTCGGCATCGAGGACTTACTCGAGGAGGGCACAGCGGCCGCCGAAGCGGACGCTGACGTCGACGGCGAGGAGATGTGGGACTTCAGCGAGTTCGAGGGCGTCGAGCCGAGCGACGAGCCAAGCGACGAGAGCGCAGACGACGGCGCGGGTGGCCGAGGCGATGATTCGGATGGTTCGGGCGATAGACAGGGTGGCGGTGACGACGCTACCGAGACAGACGTGGCGGGCGGAACCGCAGAGACAGACGTGGAGGACGGAACCGGAGAGAACGATGCCGGCAACGCCGAGGAGACAGACGCGGACGACCCCGAGGCGAACGGCGCCGCCGACACCGAGGAGACAGACGCGGACGACGAGACAGGAGGTGCGGACCGATGAGTCTCGACGTCGGCGACGCCGAGGGGGAGGGACTCGACCGAAGTAACGACGCGCTCGGAGACATTTTCTACCCCGTCTTCCAGTTCCTCTTCGACGAGGACGGCGACTTCGTCAACGACGTCGGCACGAAACTGGAACAGGCGCGGATGCCGGCGACGGTGGAGTTGTATCTCTCTCACGCGATCGCTATCGGCGTCATCGCCGGGGCGTTCCTCTGGCTCCTCGGAACCTTCATCGGCTGGGCGATCTTCGAGTTCGGTCTGCTCTCGCCGGACGTCATCAGCATCGGTCTCCCAACCGGAGACCAAGCGACGGCCGCTGCGCTGGACGCACTCACCGTTCCCGCGGTCACAGTCGTCTCGGGCGTCGTCTTCGGCGCGATCGGGTTCGGTATCGGGTTCGGGAGCCTCGTCGCCGTCCCGTACTCGAAGGCTTCCGGACGGAAGCGAGAGATCAATATGCTGCTTCCCGACGCCATCTCGTTTATGTACGCGCTCTCGGTCGGGGGGCTGAACCAACTGGAGATTCTGGAGGCGATGGGCCGCGCCGACGACACCTACGGCGAGGTCGCAAAGGAGTTCCAGAGCATCGTCCGCGAGACCGAGTACTTCGGGACCGATTATCGAAATGCGATCCGCGATCAGGCGATGACGACCCCCTCAGAGGAACTCTCGCAGTTCCTGACGGATATGCTCTCGATCGTCAACTCCGGGGGTAATATGGAGCAGTTTCTCGACGACAAGAAAGAAAAGCACCTCCGGACGGCCAAACAGGAGCAAGAGACCGTCCTGGAGACGCTCGAACTCTTCGGCGAGATGTATATGACGCTCTCGCTGTTTCCGCTGCTTCTCATCATCATCCTCGTGATTATGAGTATGCTCGGGCAGGCCCAACAGAGCCTCCTGTACGGCACCGTCTACGGCCTCGTGCCGCTCACCGGCGTCGGCTTTCTCGTACTCGTCTCGACTGTCAAACAGGACGAACCCGGCGACGGCTACCTCCAGCCCACAAACGGTTCGGATCGGCTCGAACAGGTGAACCGCGAGGGGCTGATTCATATGGGGCTGATCGAGAGCTTCGTCGGCGAGTTCCGCGTGTTCGACCGCATTCGCTCACGGGAGGGCACGTACAAGACCGCGCAACTACTGCGGCGCCCGCACCTGTTCTTCCGCGATCACCCCCTGTACACGCTCGTCGTGACCGTGCCCGCGGCGCTGGTTCTCCTCGGTATCGCCGTCGTCAACGGCGCTGCCCCGCTCGCCTGGCAGGGAATGCTCGATAATCCCGTCTGGGGGACGTTCATCTGGTGGTACGTGCCGGTCTACGTCGTCGGGATTCCGCTCGCCGCCTTTCACTCCTGGAACGTGCGCTCGCGGAACGCCGTCATCGGGAAGCTTTCGGACAACCTCCGAAAACTCTCCAGCGCGAACGATACCGGACAGACGCTGCTCGAATCCGTCGAAACCGTCGCCTCGACCTCCTCTGGAAAGATCGCCGAGGAGTTCGAGATAATGCACGCGAAGGTGAACTACGGGATGAGCCTCCGCAGCGCGCTCGTCGAGTTCAACAACAAGTACCATATCCCGCGACTCGCGCGGACCGTCAAACTCATCTCGAAGGCTCAGGAGGCGTCGAGTCAGATCACCGAAGTCCTGACAACCGCGGCGCAGGCCTCAGAGAACCAGGACGACATCGAGCGCGAGCGGAAATCCCGAACCCGGATGCAGGTGGCGATCATCCTGATGACGTATCTGACGCTGCTCGGGGTGATGGCCATCCTCAAGACGCAGTTCCTCGACGTGATGGCTGGTCTGGCGTCGCAAGCGGGCTCGGGCGGGAGCAGTAACCTCTCCGGACAGGGGATGAACTTCGGGAGCGGCGTCGACACCGACCTGCTCTCGGTGCTCTTCTTCCACGCGGTTACGCTGCAGGCGGCGCTCTCGGGGTTCATCAGCGGTTACATTCGCGACGCCGAGATCGTCTCCGGGGTGAAGTTCGTCGTCATCCTGCAAACGATCGCGCTCGTCGTCTGGATGGTGGTCGGATGACGCTGTGCCGGCCGAGCTCGAGCGGCGACGCGCGTGCTGAGACACGCGCACAGACGACGATCGACTTCGCGATCGGCGTGAGTCTGTTCCTCATCGTCGTGGCCTTTGTTGTGGCTTTCGTCCCAACGATCTTCGCGCCGTTCGAGAGCGCGGAAGGTCCGCAGACGGCTGATCGGATCGCGACGTCACTTTCGTCGGATCGGCTCGGAGACCCAGCGGAGCCGTATCTGCTGAACGTGACCTGCACGACCGGGCTGTTCGACCAACTGAACGACAGTAGTGATGCGGATCCGGCGTGCCGATACAACACATCTGCAGACACGACCGCCGGCCTCCTCGCGCTCGATAGCACGCAGGACGCCAACGTCTCGATTCACGAACTCGACGGCGGGGTCGCGACGATCAACGGCACGTCGCTCGCGGCCGGCCCTGCGCTGCCGGAGACGCAATCGGTGACGTCAGCACAGCGTGTCGTCGCCATCGGTGGCCAGACGTACCGACTGATTGTGAGGGTATGGTAATGGACCGTGGACAGGCGCATACGCTCGAAGCGGTCACGGCGGCGATGATCCTCGTCTCCGCGCTGGTCTTTGCGCTGCAGGTGACCGCCGTGACACCGCTAACCGGCAGTACGTCCAGTCAGCACATCGAGAACCAACAGGCGGCTGTCGCCGAGGGAGTTCTCGCGGCCGCAGACGAGAACGACACGCTCGCCGCGACGCTTCTGTACTGGAACGAGTCGTCGGGTCGATGGCACGGTGCAACGTCTGACGGCTACGTCCAGGGGGCACCTCCGACGGCGTTCGGCAACGTCTTGGAACGGACGTTCCTCGAACGAGGAATCGCGTTCGATCTCTCGTTGTACTACGTCGACGCGAACGGCGAGCGGCAGCGAGAACCGATCGTCGACCTCGGAGAGCCGAGCGATCACGCCTCAACCGTCCGTCGACTGGTCACGCTCTCGGACGAAGATCCGATCCGCGCCCCCAACCAGTCGCCGACGGGAACGACGCTCGACGACGCAGCGTATCTCGACGGTCTGTCCGACGCGGACGAAAACCAATCGCTGTATTCGGTCGTGGAGGTGGAGATCGTCGTATGGCGGATGTGAGTAACGAATCTGAGGTGCCTTCCAATCGAAGTGACAGAGGCACCGACCGCGCACAGTTGCTCCTCGTCGGCGCACTCGCGCTCGCAGTCCTGTTCGTCGCGCTGGCGCTGCTCTTGAACACCGCTATCTACACCGGGAATCTGGCTACTCGGGACGCCAGCGTCGACGCGACGCCCGTGATCGAGTACGTCTCCGAGTCCCGTGAGGCCGGTGTCGACGCTATTCGTTCAGTGAACGATCGGAACAACAGCGACCCGGCCGAACTGGCATCGGCTCTTCACTTGACGATCGCTCGCTGGGACGAGCAGGCGTCATACCACAGAGCCGTCGCGGGCGACATCACCGCCGTCGAGGTGGGACCTATCACGAACGGGACCCGGATCCAGCAGGACGACGAATCGCGGGACTTCACGAACGAAACGGGTGAAGAAAATTGGACTGTCGCTGCCGGGTCCGACCTCTCGGAAATCCGTTCGCTCCGATTCGCGGTCGAGGAGTCGACCCTTCCCGAAGATCCGTCTATCGGGGCGGACGAGGTCTTCACGGTCGAAATCGATTCGGACGCGGGAGCGACGACGCTCTACGTGTACGACACCAGCGGTGGCGGTGGCCCCGAGATCCGTGTCGACGACGGTGGTGACACCGAGACCTGTTCGTCCGGCACGTCCGGGACGTTCGCGATCGACGTTGCGAACGAGTCCGTCGGGGGGGTTCCGTGTCCGTCACTTTCAGACCTCACTGACGTCGGCGACGACGTCGCTATCGAATTCCGGGATTCCCACCGGGCTGGGGGAACGTATTCGATGGTCGTCGACGAGCAACCGAGCGACCTCTCCACGCTCGGTGTCGACGACGTCGGGTCCGGATCCCCGTACTGGACGTACGCTGTCTACAGCGCACAGTTCAACGTGACCTACCGGACCGAGGACGTCGACTACGCGACCGGAATCGAGGTGGCCCCGGAATGAGCACACACGACCGCGCCGTTTCTATCACCGTCAACTACGTGATCGCGTTGAGCATCACTGCGGTTCTCATCTCTGGACTGCTCATCGCGGGTGGCGGATACGTCGAGAGCGAGCGCGACCGCGTCGTCCGCGAGGAACTCGAAGTCATCGCCGAGCAACTCGCCGTCGGAATCGACGACGCGGACCGACTCGCTCGCGCAACGGAATCACCGTCCGAACTCCGCGTCGGCGTCGATCTCCCTGCTCGGGTCGCAAGCGAGACCTACCGAATCGAGGTCGTCCAACGGTCCGCACCGGGCGTTGAGCCGGGGCAGTACGAGCTGACGCTTCGGTCGGCGCAGTCTGATGTGAGCGTTACGCTTACCGTCTCGACGCTTATACCGATGGATGAGACGTCGGTGAATGGCGGCTGGGTCGTCGTCGAACTCGACACGGGTGGGGGGACCCTCGTCGTCACCGAAGGTGACAGCGCGAACGCACTATCGATGTCGCGACCCGCCGGGGAGTTCGGACACATTGGGGGAACACCAGTATGACAAACCGCGCGCAGGCGTCGAACATCGGGCTCGTCTTGCTGTTGGCGTTGACGATCACGGGCGGTGGCGTCGTCGTCGCGCTCGGTGGCTCGGCGCTGACGGACGTCCAGGACCAGACGTCGATCGACCGCGCGGAGCACGCGATGACGCTGCTCGACGCCCGCGCGGCGGTCGTCGGATTAGGCGAGGGATCCGTCCAGACCGTCAGGCTCGGCGCTTCGAGCGGGGGCGAGTACGCTGCCGAATCCGAGAGCGGTTGGCTCCGAATCAGACACGTGAACTACACCGCTGGCGAGACTGAAACGGTCTACAACGCCTCGCTCGGGTCCGTGACCTATCGTAAGGGCGAGACGACAGTCGCATACCAGGGCGGCGGCGTCTGGCGACAGGGGGGCAGCGGCGGCACGACGATGGTGTCGCCACCGGAGTTCCACTACCGCGGCACGACGCTGACGCTGCCGGTGCTCCGCGTCCGTTCGACCGACGCGGCCAGCGGGGACGCCCGGGCGACGATTCGCCGCGAGAGTGACTTGACGCGCATCTTCCCGGACGAGACCGGAACCGCGACCGATGGCCCCGGCGCGCCCTACGACGAACCGGTCGACGGCGACACCCACTCGTACGTCAACCCCGTCAGGAACGGAACCGTCGACGTGACTGTGCACAGTGCGTATTACGAGGGGTGGGCCGACTACTTCCAGACTCGGACGACCGGGAACGTCTCTGTCGATCACGACAACCAAACTGCGACGGTCGTTCTCGAAACGACCAACCAGGTCGGCCAGTTCCCCTACCCCGAGAAGGGAGAGAGCATTCCCGTTCGCGGGATCGCGGAGGGGCACTCTGTGACCGACTTCCAGACGTCGGTCAAGCAGGACTCGGGGTCGTTCAACAACCTCTTCGTGTCCTTCTACATCGAAGACGGCGACAAGTCCTACGAGGTGGCCGTGGAGGTCACGAGCGGGACCGGACAATACTGTAAAAGCGGTGGGTCGGCGACGCTGGCGATGGACGTCTACTACTACGACGAGTCGACGGCCGAGGGCGTTCACCGGTGGACGAACGATTCGATCCCCGCCGAATCCGGCGATGTCCGATTGGATTGCGACGAGGACGACGACACGATCATCGAGATCGACTTCACCGGGACCGAGCAGAACCTCACCTACGGATCGGACAGCATCGACGGCACCGCGATCGACTGGGACGACCACACGTTCGAGAGCGGTTCGGTCACGTTCGGTCATACCGACGACGACGAACCGACGACGTACGACGACGGAGACGCCGAAACGCTCCGTACGCTCACCCGGCACTACTTCGCGACGTTCGATTCGGAGTTCGACCTCACAGCCGGTCACGGGAGCGGAAATCGGGGGTCCTCGCAGATCTCTCTCAGTGAATCTGGCGGGACGCTCCGCTACGACACGATCGGCGGCGAATCGTACATCAAGTACCTACACGTGACCGAGAACAACGTCACCGTCGAACTGAACTGATGTGCGGTGTGCGTGGGCCTACCGCACGGGGAGCCCTTCGGTCAGACTGAGAATACCGTTACCGACCTCGACGACGACCGTTCCCGCTGTCGTCCGGTCGATCCGACAACGACGCACAGCCTCACGCCCCCCGTCGAGGATCGCTCGGACGTCATACTCGCCGGGAACGACTGAACCGATTTCGCTGGCCGCTCTGCCGGGGCGCAAATAGTACTGCTTCTCGAATACGACACTGCCGTCGGGCGCCGCGATCTCCACGTTTAGATCGTAGCTCCACTCGTGGGCGTAGCTTCGAACGTGCAGCTCTTCGGCGTGAGCCGGGGTACGTTGGACGGTCGGTTCGTGGTCGGCATCGACGTGACTGGAGGGGCCGCGGGCCGCTCGTTCGAGGACCATACGCTCTCTTGTAACTCACCGAACATATACCTCTGCTACGTTCAAATAGGCGTTTGACCGTCGTCGACTGGCGGTCTCGACCCTTTCAGATAGAGGCTGCGTTGTTTTCACTCGAACGAAGTCGTGACACGAACCCAGACGACAGTGACCCGATCGACGTCGGAGACGTTACAGGAGAGTTTCCCCGGACTGCCGGCGGTGGGCTCTGTGACCTCGGTGCAGTTGTCGAAGCCCGCTGACTCGTACTGCCGCGCCCACGCGTCGGTGTAGGGCGTCGTGAGGTTCACTGAGATGTTGTGACCTCCCTCTGCGTCGTAAAAGAGCCGCGGCCGACTGGCAGCCGCTCGGATCCGAACCGTCTGCGATCCGCCGACGGCAGTCGTGCCGACGTGCTCTTGCTTGATGAGCGTTAGCCGTACGCGGTCTCCTCCATCGACGATCAGCGGCGGGCCGCGGACGACCGACGCCTCGCCGCGCGCGCTGTCGCGGAGCACGGCACCATTGCTCAACCGAATCTCGCCGCCCGCCGCGGCCTCGTAGACGAGCGGCCGCAGGCGGATGGGCAATGGGTCCGGTGCGGGTCCGCTGTCGGGGTCGATGGTCACGTTCATCGTGGCGTCGTCCACCGAGCTGACGGTTGCATCGGCGAGTCTCACTTCCGTCCCTCGGCTGGGTGCACCGTCGAGGACGTCTCGAAGGTTGTCCGCGAGGACGTCGAAGGCCCGTTCGGCGTTCTCGATGCGCTCTGCGTCCCGGGTCTGTTCCAACTCGGAGACGCCGACGGCGTAGATCGTTCCCACAGAAGCGACAACGAGCGAAAAAACGAGGATGAAACTGATCGTCTCGCTGACCGCGCGGTCGGTGCCACGCCACGCTGCCGACGACGGACGTTCGCCGTCGCTCCCCCGGACCCCTCGCATACGTCCCGGTTCCGCAGTCACGGAGTTAAGTGTGCTGTCGGCAGGGACAATACTGTGTGGCTGGCAGTCGTCGGCACGGACTAAACGAATCGAATCCGAGTTCCGTGCGTCAGACCTGAGACCTGATACCGTCGAAGCAGTGACTCGATCGCGCCCGATCAGTCGTCGCTGGTCTGTGCGAGCGCGTCGCCGTCCCCCGCGGCGGTCGCGGCCGCGGCGGGCGGCAGTTCCTTTCGGACGTCGTCGCGGGCGCGCTCCTCGATGACCTCGGCGTAGGCGTCGGGCATCACCTTCACGAAGTCGGTGACGACCTCGCCCCAGTCCTCGAGCATCCACGCCGCGCGGTCGCTGTCGGTGTAGGTCGCGTGGTTCTCCACCAGGCGGCGGAGCATCTGGCGGTCGGCGTCGTCGAGGCTGTCTTCGAGCGAGACCATCCCGGTGTTCGTCTTCGCGGCGAACTCGTCGTCGGGGTCGTAGACGTAGGCCACGCCGCCGGACATCCCCGCGGCGAAGTTGCGTCCGGTGTCGCCGAGCACGGCGACGACGCCGCCGGTCATATACTCACAGCCGTGATCGCCGACGCCCTCGACGACGGCTTTCACGCCGGAGTTGCGGACGGCGAAGCGCTCGCCAGCGACCCCGTTGACGTACAGTTCGCCTTCCGTCGCACCGTAGAGCGCGACGTTGCCGATGAGGACGTTCTCGTCAGGCTCGTAGGCGGCGTTGTCGGGCGTCTCGACGATGATCTTCCCGCCGGAGAGCCCCTTGCCGACGTAGTCGTTCGCGGCGCCGGTGAGATCCATCGTCACGCCGTTGGCGAGGAACGCGCCGAAGGACTGGCCGGCGACGCCGTCGAACGTGCAGTGGATGGTATCGTCCGGGAGGCCGTCGCCGCCGTACACCGCGGAGATCCGATTCGAGAGCATCGCGCCGACCGCGCGGTCGACGTTCGAGATCTCCTCGTCGAGTGCGATCGGTTCGCCCGCTTCGAGCGCGGGGCCGGCCCGCCGGATGAGGTCGTGATCGAGTTGGGTCTCGACGCCCTCGTGGACCTGCTCTTCGGTCTTCTGGCGCGCGTCGCCGGACGGTTCCGCGATGACGTCCGAGAGATCGAGGTGCTTGGCCTTCTCGTGGTCGGTCTCGCGCTGGGTGAGAAGCGACGGTCGGCCGATCATCTCCTCAAGCGAGCGGAAGCCGAGGTCGGCCATAATCTCGCGCAGTTCCTGCGCGATGAACGTCATATAGTTGATGACGTGGTCCGGCTGACCGGGGAAGCGCTGGCGCAGGTTCTCGCGCTGGGTGGCGACGCCGACCGGACAGGTGTTCTCGTGGCACTGCCGAGCCATCACACAGCCGGACGTGACGAGCGAGGCCGTCCCGAAGATGTACTCTTCGCCGCCGAGCAGCGCCGCGACAGCGACGTCGCGGCCGGTCTTCATCCCGCCGTCGACGCTGACACGGATTCGCGAACGCAGGTCCGTCGCCCGCAGCATCTGGTTGGCCTCCGCGAGGCCGAGTTCCCACGGGAGGCCCGCGTTCTTGATCGACGTCTTCGGCGACGCGCCCGTCCCGCCGTCGTGACCCGAGATGTGTACTACGTCGGCGTTGGCCTTCGCGACGCCGGCCGCAATCGTGCCGATGCCAGCCTCCGAGACGAGTTTCACGTTGATGTCGGCGTCGGGATTGGCGGTCTTCAGGTCGTGGATGAGTTGCTTGAGGTCCTCGATCGAGTAGATGTCGTGCAGCGGCGGCGGCGAGATGAGGCCGACGCCGGGCGTCGCGAACCGCACGTGCGCGATCATCTCGTTGACCTTCTTGCCGGGCAGGTGCCCGCCCTCCCCGGGCTTCGAGCCCTGCGCCATCTTGATCTGGATCTCGTCGGCGCTCGTGAGGTATTCGGAGGTGACGCCGAAGCGGCCCGAAGCGACCTGCTTGACGTTGCACTCCTTCTCGGTGCCGAACCGCTCCGGCGGCTCGCCGCCCTCGCCGGAGTTCGATTTGCCGCCGAGGCGGTTCATCGCGATCGAGTTGTTCTCGTGGGCCTCCGGCGAGAGGCTACCGAGCGACATCGCGGCCGTCGAAAAGCGGGTGACGATGTCCTCGACGGGTTCGACCTCCTCGATCGGCACCGACTCGCGGTCGGAGTCGAACTCGAGCAGGCCGCGGAGGGTCTGGAGCTCCTCGGTCTGGTCGTTGATGAGCTCTGCGAACTCCTGGTACTTCTCGTAGTTGCCCGAGCGGACCGCCTGCTGGAGCGTGCCGACGGTCTGGGGGTTCCACTGGTGGTGGATGCCGTCCGAGCGGTGTTCGTACTCGCCCTGCCGGTCGAGTTCGGGATCGTTCCCGTACGCGACGGTGTGTCGCGTCTGAACGTCCTCCTCGATGACGTCGATGCCGATGCCCTCGGTCCGGATCTCCGTGCCCTCGAAGTACTCCGCGACGAAGCCCGAGTCGAGGCCGACGGCCTCGAAGATCTGCGCGCCCTGGTAGGACTCGACCGTCGAGATGCCCATCTTGGCCATCGTCTTCAGGAGGCCGTCTTCGAGGGCCTTCTTGTACGCCGCGATGGCTTCGCTCTCGTCGGCGCCGTCAGGGCCGGCGACGACGTCGGCGATCGTCTGGTAGGCGAGGTAGGGATTCACTGCGTCAGCGCCGTAGCCGACGAGCGTCGCCACGTGGTGTACCTCGCGGGGGTCGCCGGACTCGACGACGAGACCGGCGTGGTTCCGGTGGCCGTTCCGGACGAGACAGTGATGGACTGCCCCCGTCGCGAGCAGACTCGGGACCGCGACGCGGTCGGGTCCGAGGTTCCGATCCGAGAGCACGACGACGTCGGCACCTGCTTCGATGGCGTCGACGGCGTCGTCGCGGACGCGCTCGACCGCCGCTTCGAGCGAGCGCTCGGGGTCGTAGGTGATATCGACGATCGTCGTAGCCATCGAATCGCCGTCTTCGCCCAGCGACCTGATGCTCGCCGTCTGCGCGTCGGTCAGGACGGGTGAGTCGAGAACGAGCTGTCGCGCGTGCTCGGGCGTCTCGTCGAGTAGGTTGCGCTGGGCGCCGAGCCGCGATTCCAGCGAGGTGACGAGTTCCTCGCGGATGTAGTCGAGCGGCGGGTTCGTCACCTGCGCGAACAGTTGCTTGAAGTACGTGAACAGCGGACGGTTGAAATCTGAGAGGACTGACAGCGGCGTGTCGTCGCCCATCGAGCCGACCGGGTCCTTGCCCTCTTTGGCCATCGGTTCGATGAGGTGGCTCAGTTGGTCGTGCGTGTAGCCGAACGCCGCCTGCGCCGCGCGGAGGTGGTCGACATCGTCGCGGGGCGTGTAGTCGTCAGCGTCGGCGAGTTCGTCGAGTTGCTGCTGTTCGTCGTCGACCCACTCGCCGTACTTCTCGTCGGTGAGAGACTCGAAGACCTCCTCGTCGGGAATGACGCGGCCCTCCTCGGGATCGGCGACGAACAGCTGTCCCGGCTGGAGTCGACCGCGCTCGCGGATCTCGCTGGGGTCGGTGTCGAGTGCGCCGACCTCGCTGGCCATCACGAGCGTGTCGTCGGTCGTGACGTCGTACCGGCACGGACGGAGGCCGTTTCGGTCGAGGACGGCTGCGACGCGGTCGCCGTCGGTGGCCGCGACGAGCGCGGGGCCGTCCCACGGCTCGATCAGCGAGGCGTGATAGTCGTACCACGCGCGGCGCTCCTCGGTCATCTGGTCGTCGCCGCGGTACGCCTCGGGGATGAGCATCCGGAGGACGTGCGGGAGGTCCCGGCCGCCCTGCAGGAGCAGTTCGACCGCGTTGTCGACGGAGGCCGTGTCGGACTGATCCGGATCGTTGATGATCGGCTTCAGCGTTTCGAGGTCCTCGCCGAAGTCCGGATGTTCGAGGTCGGTCTCGCGGCTCCGCATCCAGTTGATGTTGCCCTGGATCGTGTTGATCTCGCCGTTGTGGACGATGTGGCGGTAGGGGTGTGCGAGGTGCCACGCACCCAGCGTGTTCGTCGAGAAGCGCGCGTGGACGAGCGTTAGCGTCGATCGAAGCCGCTCGTCGTCGAGGTCCGGGTAGTAGTCGGCGAGTTGCTCGCCTTTCAGCAGTCCCTTGTAGACCAGGGTCTTCCGCGAGAGCGAGCAGATGTAGAAGCGAGCCGCACCTTCGGATTCGAGTTCCTCGACCTCGTTCTCGACGTCGCGGCGTGCGACGTACAGTGCGCGGTCGAAGGCCTCGGCGTCGAGGTCGTCTTCGGGTGCAACGAACACTTGCCAGACGTCGGGCTCGGAGTCGAGCGCGGTCGCGCCGAGATCAGAGTTGTCGGTGGGGACGTCGCGCCAGTGGAGTACGTCGAGTCCGTGCGCGTCGAGCACGCGCTCGAAGATGGCGATGAGACCTTCGCGCGCGGCCCCGTCTTGCGGCATGAAGAGCGATCCGACCGCGTACTCGTCGGGGAGATCGGCGTCGACGACGGCGTCGAAGAACTCATCGGGGCGCTGGATCATAATCCCGGCCCCGTCGCCGGTGTTCTCCTCGGCTCCGGTCGTCCCGCGGTGTTCGAGATTCTCTAGCAGTTCGATCCCGTCGGCGACCGTTTCGTGGGACCGGCCGCCGTCGAGGTCGATAACGGCACCTACGCCGCAGTTCGACCGCTCGTCCGACGGGTCCGCGAGCCCGCAGGACTCGCCAGTCGTGTGTCTCTGTGGCTTGGTCATATGTCCCCCTTGACTTGCCCCCTAAAGGACCTTCTCCTGAAAGCATAAGGGTTCACTAACCACATATAAGGTTATTAGTATAATACAAATCCGAGTGAATAATAGTTCGACGCCCGACGAACTACATCGACGAGGACGAGACATCCGGCGAGACGCGGTGGTCGTCCGCTCTCGGAGTGGTTCGGCTACTGTCTGTTTCCTGTCAGTGAACGCGAACTGCGCGCCACTATGGTCGCTCTCCGCACGTCCCAGCCGTGGATACTGGCGGCGATGAAGCGCCCGAGGGTCCAGCCTACATCGAATCCACGCCACGCTGTCGTCGCCGCGTCCGATTGGGTGCCAAGCCGCCCTCAAAAGCTACGGTAGTCGGACGCTGCCGGTGTGGATTCGGCGGCGTCTGCACTGTCCGTTACTGGTACCGACTGCTCTCTCGGTGTGAGGTTCGTCGAAACGCAAGTACCCTCGGCGACGAGAAGGAACACAATACGGCCCACCCTGGGGGGGTTATCCTCCTAGTAAGTCGTTGATAACCACGTTGCTACTGTGCGGGTTAGTGTGGTAGCACCGGCATTACAATTGGCCCCTTGACACTCATCAACAGACAACGCGATCGGATCCTCCCGATCGGCAGATCCACAACTATGCAAGAGAAGACGACGGTGGATGGCAGTCTCGAACAGAGCGAGGGTGGGTGGACGTTCGACGAGCAGGTCGCCGAGGAGTTCGACGCACACGTCCGGAAGTCGATCCCACTCTACGAACAGGTCCAATCGCAGGTCGTCGATCTGGCCGACTGGTTCCTCCAATCGGAGGGCGAAGAGAAGGTCTACGACCTCGGCTGTGCGACGGGAACGACCATCGAACAGCTCGTCAATCGCTACGGGACGGAGGGGCCGCCCTCGTTCATCGGCATCGACATCCAGGCCCCGATGCTAGATCGCGCACGGGAACGCATCGGTGACTGTTCGAACGTCGATTTCCTGCAGGCCGACGTCTCCTCACATATGTCGTTCCCCGGGGCGTCGATGGTCATCAGCCTGTTCACGATGAGTTTCGTCCGCGAGGAGGACCGGCGAGAACTCGTCCAGCAGATCTACGACGACCTCGAATACGGCGGCGCGTTCGTCTTCGCCGAGAAGACGCGGGCCCGATCCTCACAGTTCCAGGACATCTGGAACGAGGAGTACTGGGACTTCAAGGCCAGCCAGGGCCTTACCGAGGAAGAGATCATCGGGAAGGCGAAGACGCTCCGTGGGCAACTTCGGCCGCTGACTGTCGCTGAGTACGAGGATATCCTCACCGACGCGGGGTTCGACGTCGACCGGGACGTCGACATTTTCTTCAAGTGGTTCCCCTGGACTGGAATCGTCGCACGGAAACGATGAGCGGCAACACGCTATCCGCGGGCCGGACCGCAGTCTGCGCGGGGGTGTGGCAATGAGCACCCAGACCCCGTCGCTCTTCAGTCGGGCGTTTCACGTGCTCCGCAAGCGCGGGCCACGCTCGCTCGCGAAACACGCCTGGTGGTACGCCGTCGGAGCGCTGACTGCCCTGTGGTGGCAACTCCGGTACGACGTCGACGTCGGCACCGGCCTGGAAGCGGCCGTCTCAGACGAGCGACCAGTGTTCGCAGACCTGTTCGCGAATCTACGACGGGACGACGTCTTCTACGACGTGGGTGCACACGTCGGTATCTTCACCCGACCGGTCGCGGCGTACCTCACTGAGGGGACAGTCGTCGCCTTCGAACCGGGAGACGGAGCGTCCCAACTCAGAACGTCCACCGGAGAGCGCTCGAACGTCATTCTCTCGGAGACGGCCATCAGCCAGCAGGCAGGCGACGGCTACCACTCTCATCAAGGACGCGTCGGTCTGCTCGGCAACAGTGACGCGGCCGGATTCGAGACGGTCGACGCCCACGACATTCTCGACGACGAGACGATTCCACTCCCGACCGTCGTCAAGATCGACGTGTTCGGAGCCGAACTCGACGTGGTCAAGGCGCTCGAAGAACTGCTGGCGCGCGAGGAGTGCCGTCTCGTCTATCTGGAGGCACACCTCCCGACGACGTTCCAGCGGAAGCGCCCCGACGACGTCTTCGAGGACTACCTCGACGCTTGGTCGCTCACCGACCTCGTCCGCGTGTTCTACAGCGCGGGGTTTGAGGTCGAACCGATCTACCTCCGACGCGACACCCACGACGTGTTCTTCAAGGCGTACAAACCGGACGCAGAGTGAGCGCGGTTCGGTCGCGACGCTTCGCTCGCGACGCTCCCGATTCGCGTCTGCGGAAACTACTTCTCTCGCCCGACTCGTCGCTCCCGCCCTTCGCGTAGTTGTTGAAAAAATGCGCCGGCCGGGATTGTGAACTTCACTCGCTCCCGCCGGTCGCTCGCTAGGTCAAATCCCGCCGCGAAGCATTCGCTCGTCACGTCCGTTCCTCGCAGAATGCGCCGGCCGGGATTTGAACCCGGGCCATGAGCTTGGAAGGCTCAGGTCCTACCACTAGACCACCGGCGCTCGTCCAGATCGCTCACCACGACCGCGCGGTGACGACCTTCACCCGCCTGTTCCCGGTCCCCGAATAAGGATGTTACCCTTTGGAGTCGTCGCTCGGCGTACTGGTTCGCAGCAGGGTACTGTGTTCGACAGGTCCGAACGAGAGAGGCTCGTACTGCCGGACAGTATCAGTCGTCGTCGGCCGGTTCGGGATCGGCGGGTTCGATCGGCGGCGCGCGTGCCTCCTCGAACTCCGCAGCGGCGGCGCGGACGCGACCACCGGTACTCGGCACTTCGTCGGCGCCGACGGGGCCGGTCGCCCGGAGCGTCTTGAGATCACGCGGGAACTCCCGGAGGCCGTAGTGGATGTCGATACCGGCCTGAGCGCCTTTGCCCATCGCGACCGGAATCTGATTGTGTCCGGGCGTGATGTCGCCGACGGCGTAGACGCCCTCGACGGTCGTCTCCATACTGTCGCTGACGACCACCGTGCCGTCGTCGTTCAGTTCGCAGCCCAACTGCTCTGCGAGCGCGTCGTTGTAGTTCGAACCGTACATCGGGAACCCGCCGCGGTACTGGCGGACGGTCCCGTCGTCGAATTCGAAGGCCTTCAGCCAGCCGTCGTCGCTCTTCTGCATCCCGGTGATCTCGGCCTCGACGATGCCGATCGGGTGCCCGCGGAGCTGTTCGTCGGTTTCGTCGCTCCACTCGGGCGCGTCGCCGCGGAGCAGGATATCCACGTCGTCGGTAAAGTTGAGCATAATCATCGCGACGTGGGCGGCCGCCTCGCCCGCCCCCATCACGTAGACCGGACGGTCGATGAACATATACGCGTCACAGTGGAGACAGTAGTGCAGTCCCTTGCCGGTCCGCGGCACGGGCGGGTCGGGCCGCTCGTCGTTGAAGCCGACGCCGAGGACGACGCGGTCGGCGCGGAACTCCGCGTCGTTGCCGACGAGTCGGAAGCGACCGTCGTCGGTCCGCTCGGCCTCGACGATGAAGTCGCGGACGACGTCGGCGCCGTACGATTCGATCTGTTCCTGCGCCGTCTGGAGGAATTCGTTGCCCGAGGTGTGCTCGGGGACGCCGATGACGTTGTGCGTGTCCAGCATCATCGCTGCCCGGCCGCCCCCGCGGTCGACGACAACCGTATCGTGGCCCAGTCGGGTCGTGTACAGGGCGGTCTGGATACCCGCCGGACCGCCACCGACGACGACCACTTCGTAGTCGCGTACGTCCTCTGTCTCGCTCATTCGTCTCCTGATAGCGGTCGCTCCGACTTAAACGCAGAGTTCGAGTGCGCCGCGACCGACCACCCGCGAACCGTTCAAGAGGCGTCGGCCGGCCGGGACGGCTGCCGTCGCTCCCGGTCGCTATGGTCGTCGCTGTCTCTGCTCCGAACAGCCTCCGACACGACTCACGATTCGTGGCGGTCGCGCTCCCGCAGGCGCTTCACTGTCCGATAGCCGACGGCTCCGGCGGCGACTCCGGCGACACCCGTCCCCACGAGTGCCGGCAGGTCTCGGTCGGTCCGAACCCTGCGGAGGCTCCCCGCCCCCTCCTGTGTGATCTCGAGGTCGTACTCGTGTTCGTCACCCGTCCGAATCGTCTCGGTCCGCGCCGCGTCCACGGACGCCCCGTCCGCGTCGGTCACCATCGCCGTCAGTTCGTACTCGGTGTCGGCGGTTCCGAACACGCTGATCCGGTAGGTACCCGGTTCCGCTCCGTGCTGGCTCCGCACCCGCCCGTACTCGCCGCGACTTCGATCCGTGTACACGCCGCGGACGCGTCCGATCTGGCTCCCGCCGGGACCGACGACGGTGAGATCGACGTCCTCGGAGGTCGCGACAACGAGCGTGAACGGGAACAGCGACTCTCGGACCCTCCTCTGGTCGACGGTGACGTGATCCATCGGCGTCGGCGCGGTGCGGTCGGCCGCGTCTTCGATCCGATCGTACCGACTGAACAGCATTCCCGTGTACTGGCCGTACTGTCGCATCGAGACGGACTCGCCGTCGCGTTCGAACTCTAACCGCGGCGAGCGCCGCCGATACGCCGAGGCGGGGAGGTTGGGATCGTAGATCGGAACGACCACGCTGTCGCCGCGGTCCTCGAAGCCGTACGCCAGCACCTGATGTGAGAGCAGGGTGTTGTTGAAGAGGATGAGCGTCGCGGTCCCGAACCGCTCGATGACGTTCCCGACGTCCCGGAGGATGGCTTCCGTGTCGATCCAGTCACGATACAGGATCGCCTGCCGTGCGAGAAACGCCCGAAACCGGAGATACTGATCGGCCTGCCGCTGTACGATTTCGTCGTACACCGGGGCGATCGGTTCGTCGACCGGAACCGTCGGGACTTCGATCTCGCTCGCGCGCCGCCGGTTGACGGGGATGGTCTCCGGCCGTTCGAAGTACCGCTGCGCCGTCAGCGCCATCCCGTAGCAGTGACCGTTCGTTCCCGCCCGCTGTACGACTGCCGCGCGGAGCTGCGTGGCGATCGCACTCACCATCGCCCGCGAGAGGGCGCCGACGTCGAGCCCGAGAACGGCCCGAGCCTGTTGGACCCACTTCGTCCGGATCCGCTCGCGGATCTCCGCTTGCGTCGGGGCGGGCGGGGAGTCGAAGTACTGGTCTTCGGCCCCCCAGTTCCGAAACCCGTAGCCGTGTTCTATCGGAGTGAACCCACCGGCGTCGCTCTCGGACCGGGCGCGCGTGATTCCGGAGACTGCCCCCGCTGCAGCGGGGGCGGTCAGTGCCGCAAGAAAGTCACGCCGTGTGACACGACGATCCATAGTAGACAGTACACAGGAACGAGTATATCTGTTCCCCTGCTCGCACCCGGTCACTCGCTCTCGCGGGCGATCAGCTCTCGGAGCGTGTCCTCGCTCCGGCTTCTACCACGGCGTAGCAGTTCCCGCTGGAGACGACGCTGTCGACGGTCTGCAGGTCGCTCGCGGCCAGATCGGCTTCGAACTCCGCCGGGTCGTATATGTGGTAGTACCGAGGGACGCGCTCGCCACCGGGGAGCGTCCACTCGACGGTCGTATCGAACCCCGAAGACGCCTCGAATCGGTCGTGTGCGGTCGACCAGACGCTAACGATGGCGCGGCCGCCCGGTGCGAGCACGCGGGCCAACTCCGAGAGGCTCGCGACGCGCTGGTCCCGCGTGCGCAAGTGGTGCAGCGTCGCGACGTAGACCGCGACGTCGACGACGTCGGATCGAAGCGGAAGCCCCGCTGCGTCCGCCTGCACGAGGTGGAGTGACACATCGAATTCGCGGTCCTGTGCCCGCTTGCGAGCGGTCCCCAAGAGCCCGCGACTGGCGTCGGCGCCGACGACGCGTTCGACGTCCTCGGCTAGCAGTTCTGCGTGGCGACCGTTTCCACAGCCGAGGTCCAGCCCGACACCCCCTCCGTCGTCGGCTGCCGATCGGATGCGCTCTAACGCCGGCGCGGCACCGTCGGCGAGCGCTGCTGCGTCGTCAGCGAGGTCGCCGCCCACGTCGCGGCCGAGAAACGCCGCCACTTCGGGCCACGGGTACTCCCGCGTCGACGCGAAGTGCTCTGCGATCCGGTCGTACGTCTCTGTGACCGGTTCGGGCGTCGCCGTCCGCTCGTCGTCCATACCGACGCGAGGCGGCGGGCACACAAAGCACCGACGGTCCGGTAGAGAGGCAACAGTAGGCCGGTTCAGAGCAGTGCGAACACCACGTACGTCAGCGTCAGCAACACGGCCGCGTGCTTCAGCCCGTCCGCGACGCTCCCTTCTCCTAACTGTCCGGCGACGATGCCCGAACAGATGCCCTGGATCGCCGCCGTGTGGAAGAAGAGCAGTTCGTAGGCGTCCGTGTTGACCGTCTGGAAGCCGCCGAGGACGCCGGTGTCGACGCCGCCGATCTGGTTCGTCGAGCCCCCGGCGGACTGACTCGCGGCTTCGATCGCCGGGATGAACGACACCGTCAGCGCGATGATGATCCCGAGGAAGACGAGAAACGAGACGTAGATGACGACGAGGTACGTCAGCATCTCCTGGCGACGCTCGCGCCGAAGCCGCCGGGTCTCTTGAGCCTCGTCGGCGGCGATGTGGAGCACCGGACTGATGTCGCCGCTCGCGGCCATCGCGTTCTTGATGAGCGTCACCGCACGCGACACCGTCGGCGTGCCCGTCCGCTGCTCTAACCCGGTGAGCGCTTCGCCGACGCTGGCTCCCCACTGGACGTCTCGCCACACCCGGCCGATCTCGTCGCCGAGCCGTCCGAGTTCGGCGTCCGAAAGCCGGTTCAGACAGCCGACGATGGTGACGCCCGCCTCGTTGATACTTGCCATCCGGTCGAGGAAGTCGGGCATCTCGGCCTCGATCGCGCGCAGCCGTCGCTTCTGGATCTCGTGTGCGAGGGCGATGCCACCGAGGACGAGAATCGTCGCCTGAACGATCGCCCCGTCGAGTGACGCGACGAGTCGCGTGAGCGCTCCCGGCGTGCCCGCCAGGATCCCGCCGACTGCCTCCCGCACGGCGCTGCCGACCGAGAGGGCGACGAGCAGGAGTCCGAGCGGGCCGGTGAGAAACAGCGTGTACGTCGGATTCCGTAGGAGTGTCTCGCCGGGGCTCGACAGCGTCTGCCGGACCGAGCCGATCTGATCGTAGACCGCGAGCCGCGCCCAGTTCTCGGCGTCCGGGCCGGCGTGCTCACGTAGGGCCCCGCCATCGGTGACCTCGACGGCATCGCTGTCGGGCGGGGGCGACCTATCGCGGCGGCTTCCGCGTGTGGCGCCGACGTCTGTGACGTCGGTGTCACCGTTGCCGCCTCCCGGGACGCTCAGGCCCTCGGTCATACTGTCGACGTAGACGACGAAACCGAACGTCAAGAGCGGGATCGCGGCGTAGCTCACGAGCCGGACGAGCGTGAGCGTGTCCTGAATGACGAGACCGACGACGACGAGGACGGTGATGAAAAACAGCGGTCCGGCGACGAGGACGGTGACGTACACCTCCGCGAACGTCGAGAGGAGTTCCAGGTACTGCCGCTGTTGGGCTTCGGCCTCTTCCTGAAAGCGCTCGTACTGATCGCGAAGGAACGCCGAGACGCTCTGGCCCGACGAGAGAACGCTCGCGAGGTTCTCGGTGAATTCTTCGAGATTTTCGCTCGGAGTCCGGTCCGCTGTGCTGTGTAACGCAGTCAGGATATCAGTCCCGAAGACGTTCATGTCGCGAACGCTCACACCGAGCTCGCGCGCGGCTTCCCCGTACACGCCCTGATTCCCCGATAGCGTCCGCAACACCGCCTGGAACGGCATCCCGGACCGCGAGAGCGCGTACACGAAGGCGACCGTCCGCGGGAGGCTCGCGTCGATCTCGATGCCGCGAGCGCGGGCACGCTGATCGAGATACGTCCAGCGGCCCCAGTAGGTCCCGACCGCGAGTGCCGTCCCGACGGTCGCACTCGAAACGAGCAGCAACGCGAACAACTGGAGGAGCGAGAGGTCCGGGACGTTGACGATTGCCGCGAGAAAACCCAGCGGCCCCGGGAGCGTCGATCTGATCACTTCGGGACTGACGGCGAGCGATCGCAGTATCAGCGCCCCGAGATAGACGCCGTAGACGCTTCCGGCGATGCCCGCGACGGCCGCGACTAACAACGTCTGGGAGGCGAACACGCGGTGGCTCTCGCCGACGAACGCGGCTCGCATCCGCTCGATCTGCTCCTGTCGCTTCGGGCTCGACTCGGCGACGTACCGCCCGAAGATCGGTAGCGCCAGCCGGGAGACGACGAGACGCGCCCGTGGGCTGAACGGCACGAGCGCGACCGGGAGCGCGAGCAGCGTTACGACGACGAGCGGTGCGTAGCCGAGCAGTTCAATCGCCGCCATCGACGCTCGCCTCCTCGCGGTGCAGGCCGTCGGATCCGACGACGTCGGCGTGCTCGCCGGACGACTCCTCGGCGGCTTCGAGGCGGTCCATCACGCGCTCGGGGTTGGCGTAGTACTCGTTGACCAGCGCGGTGAACTCGCGGTAGTCGGTCGTGTCCAACTCCGCGAGCAGTCGGATGAACCGCTCTCGGCGTTTCACCTCGCGTTTCAGCTCGGTCCGGCTCCATCCCTGCTCACGTTGGATCTCGTCGATGAGGTTCGAGTCCGACTGCCGGAACGTGTCCGATTCCGGCTGCCAGGTGAACGCTCGCGAGTAGTCGAGCTCGCCGGTCCGCTGGTCGATCTCGCCGATTTCGCCGATCGCCTTCGAGCGGCGGACGCGCTCGCCACCGACGCGCGTGAGCGTCTGTACACAGAGGAGATCGAGCGACTGCACCATCGCACGCGGGACGTTGATCGGCTCGTTCTCCAGTCGGTTGATCACCGTTTCGATGCTGTCTGCGTGCATCGTCGAGAACGTCGTGTGACCCGTGTTCATCGCCTGAAACAGCGTCACGGCCTCGTTCCCACGGACCTCGCCGACGATGATGAACTCCGGGCGGTGCCGGAGCGCAGACCGCAGCAGGTCGTACATATCGATATCGGCGCCCTCGTGAAGCCGCTCTCTGGTGACCGACGAGAGCCAGTTGTCGTGATACAGCGATAGCTCGCGGGTGTCCTCGATCGTCAGTACCTTCGCGCGCGGTGGGATGAACATCGAGACGGCGTTCATCGACGTCGTCTTGCCCGAGGCGGTCCCGCCGGCGAAGATGAGGCTCTTGTTGTTCTCGATGCAGAGCCAGAGATACGCCATCTCCTCGACGGAGAACGTCCCGTAGTTGACGAGATCGACGGGCGTGAACGGCTCTTCTGCGTATTTTCGGATCGTGAACGCCGATCCGCGCGGCGTGACTTCCTCGCCGAGTGCGAGTTCGATCCGCGACCCGTCCGGGAGCGTCGTCCCGACGACGGGGTCGCCGACGCTGATGTGCCGCCCGGACTCCTGGGCGAGTCGGATCACGAAGTCGTCGAGGTCTTCAGAGCCGAAGACGACGTTCGTCTCCACGTCGGTGAACTCGTCGTGGTAGACGAAGATCGGGAGGTCGTAGCCGTCACAGGAGATGTCCTCGATGTGGGGGTCGTGCATCAGGGGATCGATGCGGCCGAATCCCCGAAAGTCGCGAGCCAGGTAGTACAGCAACGTGTGGAACGTCAGCATCGACACGTCGACGCCGTACCGTTCCAGCAGTTCCGTGAGCTCGTCTCGGAGCGTCTCCTCCGCGGTCGGTTCCTCGTCGGTGCGGTACAGGAGCGGGTCCCTGATGTCGACTCGGGCGCGCGCGAGAAGTTCGGCCTCGAACTCGTCGAGTTCGGGTTCGATCGCGTAGTAGTAGTGTTCGCTGTCCTCGTCGTCGTAGGTGATGACGACGTAGGCGTACGGCGCGTTCACCCAGTAGCGGTCGACGATCTCCTCGCCGGTGGGCGTGTCGAATGCAGCGAAGTTGCCGTCTTCCGGGCGGTACGGACGGACGTCGATCGACGATCCTCGCAGGACGTCGATGGCGCGCTGGATCCGCTCTCGCAGGTCGCCGACGGCCCCCTCGGGGTCGTCCGTCAGCGCCTCGACGGTCGCAGCGAGCGAACCGCCGTCCGCTCGGAGTGGCGCGTCGCTCTCACCGTTCTGTACGCTGCCGGAATCGTCTCCGGTACGCCCGCCGGTTGGAGAGGCGGTTCGCTCGTGGGTCGCGTGTGCCCCCGCACTTCGATTCGAGTCTGGGTCCCCCATAGCTGCGTGGTTCCGCGTGTGCCGACTCTTTCAGGCGAAGCGACTTATACTGTCGGCCGTGCGGATGGGCGGTCTGCGATCGGAGGCAGGAGGCCTCAACAGTCGCATTCGAGGTCTACAATCTCGAACCGTGCCCCGTCATCCTCGCTGGGGGTTGCGCGTATCTCCCCTCCGTGGGCCTCTATGATGCTCTCTACGATCGCGAGGCCAAAGCCCGTACCGGCGCGCTGTGTCGAGTACCCGCTCTCGAACAGTCGATCGTCGTCTCCCGCGTCGAAGCCGGCTCCGTCGTCGGCGACGTACAGCCCGTCTTCGTCCGGGAGCGCACCGACAGTGACGGTGACACCGTCGCCAGCGTGTTCGATCGCGTTCCGGAACAGGTTCTCGAACGCCCGGCGGAGCTGGCTTCGATCCCCACAGATTTGCGCGTTCGTCTGGAGTTCGAGCTGCGCTTCCGCCGTCTGCACGTTACGCCAACACTGAGTGGCAACGTCCTCGATTTCGATCGGTTCGATGCTGTCGACGAGATCGTCCGTGTGTGCAAGTGCCAGCAGGTCGTCGATGAGCCGCTCCATCCGATCGAGTGCGCGATCGGCGCGCCCCAGGTGGTCGCTGTCACACTCCTCTTTTGCGAGTTCGAGGCTGAGGCTTGCCACGTTCAACGGATTTCGAAGGTCGTGTGAGACGACGCTGGAGAAGTTGTCGAGTCGGTCGCGCTCCCGCTGGAGCGCTCGTTCACGTTCGGTCTGTGCCGTAACGTCGGTGTTCGAGAAGACGATGCTCTCGACCTCGCCGTCGTCGTCGAACAGTGGCGCGCCGTTGATCTCAACGACGCGACGCTCCCCGTCGGGCCATACGATGGTATGTCGGTACCCTTCGATCCGTTCGCCCGACTGCAGCACCTGCTGAAAGGGCAGCTCCTCGTCGGGGATCGGATCGCCGTCGAGGTCTCTGATCTCCCACTTCGAGTCGTTGTACGTCCGCTCGGTCACCTCGTTCGGCTCGAACCCCAGGTTCGACTGCGCGCGTTCGTTCGCAAAGACGATCTCGCCGTCGCGGTTGACCCGCGTGATCGCCGTCGGCACGGTCTTCATCACCTGCTGCAGGCGGTGGTGGTGCTCTTTCGCCGCTTTCTCGGACTCGTAGGCCGACACCGCGTTGCGGACGCGGTTGGCCAGTAACTCGAACCGCTCTGGGGTCGTCCCCTTCTGCAAGTAGTCGGTGACGCCGGCCGCGATCGCGTCGCTGGCGATCGTCTCCGAGCCCTGACTGGTAAACAGCACGAAGGGGAGGTCCGGATACTCCGACCTGACGGTCCGGAGCAATTCGATTCCGTCCTGGCTCGGGAGGTCGTAGTCAGAGACAATGCAGTCGACGTCCGCATCGAGCCGGTCGAGCGCCGCGTCGGCGCCGGCGGCAGCCGTCACCGTGAACGAGTTCTGTTGGCGCTCCAGGAACGTCTCGGTGAGCTCTCTGAACTGCGGATCGGGTTCGACGTGTAACACGCAGACTGCATCCGCTCCCGACTCACTCATTACCGCAATCATCCGAACAGTGACTATTTGCGGCTTTCGTTTCGCCCGGCCGACACCAGGCGAGCGTTCCAACCACGGGCTGCTACTCTCGATCGACGGTCAGCAGCACGCCGCCGAATAGGAGCAAGAAGACGACGCCGATCGGCAGCGGGACGCCGGGGAAGCCGCGCGTCGCGAGCAGGTAGGTCGCGCCCGCGAGCACGACACCCGAGAGCGCCAGGAGGCCGCCGAGCAACCGAACTGGGTCGAGGGGGCCCGATTCCACGCGCGCCTCGTCGTGATAGTACGCGGCGGCGACGACGACCGCGATGGCGAGGACGGCCGCACCGACCGCCCAGACCTGATACGCCGCCTGGATCGTCTGTCCGGCCTGAAACGCCACCGCCGAGAGCGGATCCGAGACGCTGACGCGACGGGCGACGGGAACGCCGAATGCGTAGCGGATCTGGAAGAACGGGAAGCGAACGAACAGCACCGAGCCGCCGGAGACGCCGCTGGAGTACGTGACGTTCCAGGGCACGAGCGCGGCTACCCACGTCGAGACGACCGCCAGCGCCCCCGCGTACTCCGAACGTACCCACACCATACGTGGTCCGCGTCGTCGGCTCTGTAAAAGCTACCGGACGGACGCCGCGGACGTCGCTCGCTCGCCGCTCCGAACTACTCGCTCAGGCCGAACAGATCGAACGGGTAGCCGTTGTCGTTCTCCATAGCGTGCTCGTAGACGATGTGTGCGGCCGCGACGTCCTGGATCGCGAGTCCCGTCGAGTCGAAGACGGAGATCGCGTCTGCTGCGGTTCGGCCGGATTTCTTTTCGGTGACGATCTCGCCGACGGAGCCGTAGATGTCGTCGTCGTCGAGGACGCCCTCGCTCCAGGGGACGTTGATCTCCCCCGAGTGTGTCGTCTGCTCGTAGTCGTCGATGACGAGCTTCGAATCGAGGAGGATCTCGTCGTCGAGTTCGTGTTTCCCCTCGGCGTCGGCACCCATCGCGTTGATGTGGGTGTGCTCGCCGACGGCGTCGCGAGGGACGATCGGCGACTCGACCGGCGTGACCGTCGAGAGCACGTCGCAGGACGCGGCGTCCTCGATCGATCCCGCGCGGACGTCGAACTCGTCCTCGAAGGCGTCGATGAAGTCGGCGACGCGCTCCTCGTCGAGGTCGGAGATCACGACCGTCTCGATGTCACGCACCTGCGAGATGGCGCGCAACTGTGTGTAGGACTGGACGCCCGCGCCGACGATGCCGAGCGACGTGGCGTCGGGAACAGCGAGGTGATCGGTCGCGACGGCGGCCGCCGCGCCGGTCCGGAGCATCGTGAGCTCTCGGCCGTCCATCACTGCGAGCGGGACGGCGGTCTCGGGATCGGAGTAGATCATCGTCCCCAGCACCGTCGGGAGGTCGAACTTCTCGGGGTTGTCCGGATGGACGTTCACCCACTTGATGCCCGCGGCGTCCCACGTGCCTGCGTCCAGATACGCCGGCATCGACCGGAAATCGCCGTTGTACGCCGGGAGATCGATGTAGGACTTCGGCGGCATCTGTGCGTCGCCGCGCTCGAAGGCGGCGAACGCGTCCTCGATGGCGGGGACGAGCTCCGCCATCGCGGCGTTCTCGCGGACGTCCGTACCGTTCAACAGCAGCGTCTCCATACTCGCGCTTCGAAGTGTCCGCACTTAATTCATACTATAATCGAATCAGAAACTGATTCAGAGATAAAATACGGAGTTTACTACAACCGATACGCTTTCTGCCGAATTAGACGACGAAATATCACCTGACGACGGAACGTGGGTCCGGGGTCGCACGCTCTGGGTCGTGGACCGCGTTGCGGCTCGAATGTGCGTCGGTCGGACCTCCACGAGAGTGGGGCCCTCTACGATGGACTGACCCGAGAATAGGGGCCGAGCGCGACGGCGTCGAGCGAGCGATGCAGGAGTAAGCAGGAGCTAGACGATCGGCACACGAAAAAGCAGAAGTTCGACGATCGAGAGACCGGCTGTAGACCGCATCAGCCGACGGTGAGACAGCGATACTCGGCGTTTCGAGGGTGTGGTGGGCGTCCTCAGACGGACGTCACATTGCGCCGCCCATACCGCCCATGCCGCCCATACCGCCCATGCCGCCGCCGGGGGCGCCGCCTTCCTCGTCACCGTCGCCGCTGGTGCTCAGTTCGTCTGCGGCGATGATGTCGTCGATCTTGAGGACGAGGTTCGCGGCCTCGGTGGCAGACGAGAGCGCCTGCTCTTTGGCGTGTGCGGGCTCGACGACGCCGGCCTCGAAGGTGTCCTCGACGTCGCCGCTGAAGACGTTCAGGCCGGCGCGGACGTCGCCGTCCTCGTGGGCCTCACGGAGTTTGACGAGCGTGTCGATGGAGTCGAGTCCGGCGTTCTCCGCGAGGACGCGCGGGACGAGTTCGAGCGCGTCGGCGAAGGCTTCGACGGCGAGCTGTTCGCGGCCGCCGACGGAGCCGGCGTAGCTGCGGAGCCGACGAGCGACTTCGACCTCGATGGCACCGCCGCCCGCGACGACGCGGCCGTCGGAGACGGTCGTCGAGACGACGTCGAGAGCGTCCGTGACGCCGCGTTCGATCTCGTCGACGACGTGATCGGTGGAGCCGCGAAGCAGCAGCGTGACGCCGTGGGCCTCGTCGCCGAGTCCTTCGACGTAGAACAGTTCGTCCTCGCCGTCACGGCTGACCGAGCCGTAGCCGAGATCGTCTTCGGTGAGGCTGTCGAGGTCGGAGACGACGTTGCCGCCGACGACGTCGCGGAGGAACGCGATGTCGGACTTCTTCGTCCGGCGGACCGCGAGGATGCCTTCCTTCGCCAGGTAGTGCTGTGCGAGGTCGTCGATGCCCTTCTGACAGAAGACGACGTCGGCACCGGAGTCGACGATCTGCTGGACCTTCTGTTTGAGCTCTTTTTCCTCCTGATCGAGGAACTTCTGGAGCTGGTCGGGCGATTCGATGTTGACCTGCGTGTCGACGTCGGTCTCTTCGACCTCGATCGGCTCGTTGAGGAGCAGGACGCTCGCCTCGTCGAACGACGAGGGCATATCGTCGTGGACGGGGTCTTTGTCGATGACTGCGCCGTTGAGCAGTTCGGAGTCACCGGTCGAGCGACCGGTCTGCGTCTCGATGTTCGCGTTCGCCAGGTCGACGATGTAGGAGCCGTCGTCGGCTTCGACCGTCACGGCCTCGACGGTCTCGACGATGAGCTGTGCGAGGAGGTCCTTGTTGAGCTCGGAGCTCTTGCCGGTCATCGAGGTCTCGGCGACCTTCTGCAGGAGCTCGGTGTCGTCGGGCTCGACCGACTCGGCGATGTCGTCGACCGCAGATCGCGCTTCCTGGCTCGCGAGGTGGAAGCCCTTGATGATCGCCGTCGGGTGGATGTCCTGATCGAGGAGATCCTCGGCGTTCTTCAGGAGTTCACCCGCGATTGCGACGGCGGTCGTCGTGCCGTCGCCGGCCTCGTCTTCCTGCGTCTCGGCGACTTCGACGATCATCTCGGCCGTCGGGTTGTCGATGTCCATCTCCTGGAGGATGGTGACGCCGTCGTTCGTGATGGTGACGTCTCCCATCGAGTCGACGAGCATCTTGTCCATCCCTTTCGGGCCGAGTGTCGATCGTACGGCTTCAGCGACGGCACGAGCGGCCTGAATGTTGTACTCCTGCGCGTCGCGGTCCTTGACGCGCTGGGCGTCCTCGCCCATAATGATCATCGGCTGACCCTGCTGCATTCGCTGACTCATAGACATCGTTCGATTGTTTGTGATTCTATATAAAAACTTCGCTATCGGGTTCTCACTGTCCGGCGAACGCATCTCCCGAGAACCGCCGCATCGAGGCCAGATGGCTACTATCAGCCGATGATTGTGTGTGAGAGAGTGTCACATAATACTGTCCGAATCCAGCTGTTCGACGGTTATTTATATACTCCTTCACGCCCCCGCTGAGCGGGCTGTTTTCGCACAGCTTTGGCTCCCGACGCTGTCTCCCGTCGTCATACTTCTCGCGGGTTAGGCGTTTCGCGCGCGAGACGAGTGCGACGCCACTGCGTGGGCATCACTTGCCGCGCGCTCGTAGCTGGGTCGCGTCTCGCCGTGACGGCGATACTTCCGTCCTGAAAAGAGGTCCTCGTCGCTCACTCCCTGTCTGGCAGTTCGTCGGCGACAAACGGCCGATCGCTCGACGGCTCGAACGGGGGCAGGTCTTCGTCGGTTTCGAGCGCTTCGATCTCCTCATCGTAGAGTTCTTCTTGGAGCTGGTTGCGCTTGTTCCGCCCCTTCCGCTCCCGCCCGGATTTCGTGTCAGGCATTGTCAACCGTGTTGATGTCTCCCATAGTGATTAACTTTGTGTCTGTGCCAATTAGCACCACACAACTTCCGGGCCGGGGGTGAACGCCGGACAGGTCTCTCTCGGACGGTGGATCGCAGGAGAAACGCCGGGACAGGGATTTGAACCCTGGATCCCAGAGGGAACACGCTTTCCAGGCGTGCGCCTTACCACTCGGCCATCCCGGCTCGGTCTGAGGTAGCCTACTGAGTCGTTTAAGTCCTTCCCTTCGCCGCCAACCGGGGTTCGGCGACGTAGGACGCGGCAGTCACGACGCCGCCGACGAGGAGGGCGACGCCGGACGCCGTGAGGAAGTCCAACCCCAGCGCTCCGACGAGCAGCCGATAGCCCTGGACGAGAACGAGAAACGCGAGCGTCCCGACGAGCCCCCACAGTAGTGCCGACGCAGTTCGGTTCACGACGGGACATCGCCGTCGCGCCGTCTAAAATCTCTCGCTGCGCGGCGGCGACTACTCGCCGGCGTAGCCTTCGCCCTCCTCCACCGGTCCCCAGAACGCCGCGTAGAGGACGACGAAGTACGCGAAGATCAGTGGGAGCAACAGCGCCGCCCCGATGCTCATCAGATTCAGCGGGAGCGTCGAGACGATCGCGTCGGCGACGGTCAGCCCCGCGACCGGGTCGATCACGGGATACAGGAGTGCCGCGACCAGCGCCACCAGTCCGTAGGTGAGCCCGGCCGTCGCCGCCAGCGCACCGACGTAGGACTCGCGGCGCATCGCGACGACGTAGCCCGCACCGAGGACGACGCTCGCCCCGACGAGACCGAGCGCGACCGGTGAGAGCAGATCGCCCCGGAGGTCCGGCCGCGTCGCGAACAGGTAGCCGACGGCGACGACGACGAGTGCGAGATACGCCACGAGCGCTTTCGGCCCGTACGCCGCCGTCTCCTGCTGGAGTCGTCCGCGCGTCTTCAATCCGAGAAACGCGGCCCCGCCGGCAGTCGAGAGCGCGACCAGCGCGACGCCGACGACCACCGAGGGGAGCGAGACGAGCGCCGTCGATCCTAGCAGCCAGTTGCCGGCGAAGATCCCCAAAAAGAGGGGTGCCGCCACGCTCCCGACGACGAACGCCCGACCCCACCAGCGCTGCCAGGTCTCGTCGTGCCGCTGTTCGTACATCTCCGGCGCGAGTCCGCGAACGATGAGCGCGCCCAGGATGGCGAACATCAGGAGGTAGTGGCGACTGAACAGGTTGGCGTACACGGCCGGAAAGGCGGCGAAAAGCGCCCCGCCGAAGACGACGAGCCACACCTCGTTGCCGTCCCAGAAGGGGCCGATCGCCGCCAACAACTGCTCGCGGGCGGACGCCTCACTTCGGGTGGCGAAGATAGCGCCGACGCCGAAATCGAATCCATCGAGGAACAGAAACGTCCCGAGGATGAAAAAGACCAACCCGTACCACAGTTCCGTCAGCGGGAGCCCGAGCAGCGGTCCGTCGGCGAGGCCCCCTGTCTGGAGCGCGAATCCGGCCTCGAGCGTCGCGGCTGCTTCCCGTCCTGTTGCACCCGCGGCGAACCCGACTGTCGCCCCCGGCTCAGTCATCGTCGCCTCCGGCGGGCTTCGGTCCCGCGCCCGTCTCCTCGCGGACCACGTCGGTCTCGGGTGCGTCCGGCGTAATGCTCGGCGGCCCGGCCCGCACGATGCGGAAGACGACGTAGCTGTACAGCGCTAGCAGCCCGAGGTAGACGGCCGCGAAACTGACGAGCGTCAGCGTCGCCTCGAAGCCGGTCAGTCCGGGGGAGACGCCGTCGGCGGTCTTCATCACGCCTTGGATCACCCACGGCTGTCTGCCGACCTCGGTCACGATCCAGCCGACTTCGACGGCGAAGATGCCCAGCAGCGACGACGCCATCAGCGACTTCTGCAACAGATCGTCTTCGAGCAACTGGCCGCGCCACCAGCGGTAGCCCGCCCAGAAGGCCAAGAGGACGAACCAGAAGCCGAGTCCGACCATCATGCGGAACGACCAGAAGACGATCGCGACCGGGGGTGCTTCCGTCTCGAACTCGTTTAGGCCGATAATTTCGGCGCTCGGATCACCCCCGCTTGCGAGCCAGGACGCGCCGCCAGGGATCCCGATCCCGAATATCTCCTTCGCGCGTGGGTTCGTCAGGTCTTCGAGGTTCGTCGGCACCGCGATGATGTACTCGGGGACGTAGCCCTCGGTCTCCCAGACCGCCTCCATCGCGGCGAACTTCTGCGGTTGGGTTTCGGCGACGTGTCGTCCGTAGGCGTCGCCGTGGAGCACCTGAAACGGCGCGGTGATGATCAGGACGACGACCGCGATCTTCAGCGTCTTCTCCCAGAACTGCGGGTGATCGACGGGGTACTCCCAGTGGTAGTGCCGGAACAGGTGGTAGGCGGCGACGCCGGCCATAAACAGCGCGACCGAGAGGACGGCCGCGTTCTGCATGTGGACGTACATCCACGGGAACCGCGGGTTGGCGTACGCCGCGATCGGATCGACGAGCGAGACGATCATTTGGCCGTTCTCGGTCACCAACTCGTAGCCACGGGGCGTCTGCATCCAGGAGTTCGCGATCAGGATCCAGACCGCCGACAGCCACGTCCCGAGCGCGACTGCGACGGCGGAGATCATATACAGGACGTTGCCGACGCGCTCGCGGCCGAAGATGAAGATGCCGAGGAACGTCGCCTCCAGCATAAACGCCATCATCCCCTCGACGGCGAGCGGCCCGCCGAACAGCTCGCCGGCGGCCGTCGAGAACGCGGCGAAGTTCGTCCCGAACTCGAACTCCAAGACGATCCCCGTCACCGTCCCGACGACGAAACTGATCGCGAAGATCTTCGTCCAGAAACGCCGCAGTTGCTCGTAGATCGGTTCTCCGGTCCGGATGTCTTTCCACGTGAAGTAGACGAGAAATGGGGCGAGCCCCATACTCATCACGGGAAAGATGATGTGGACGATCGTCGTGAGCGCGAACTGAAGTCTACTCGCGAGGGCGGGTTCGATCATTGATGGTGAGGTGTCGCACGCGCGCGGCAGACGCGCACGCATCGGGTGGCGTTCGGATCTCGGGTCGACTACCGGCGGACCGTCCAACTCTCTGCCGAGTGCTGCGGAGGAGAGGCGACGGCCCGCCGCCGACTCTTGGGTACTGGTATCTATTCGCTATGCGGGATTGTGTCGGCCGTTGGTTCTCACCGAATGAGAAGGTTTGCCTCGCTTATATTTCACCCGCGACTGCTACGCCAGCACGTCGACGCTGTAGCCTGCCGCGCGGAGCGCTGCGAGCAGTTCCTCGATGTGATCGTGCCCGCGCGTTTCGATGTCGATCTCGACGTCGGCCTCGTTCATCGCGACGTCCCGGGACGTCCGGTCGTGCTGGATCGCGTAGATGTTCGCCCGCTGATCGGAGATGATCTCGACGAGATCCTGCAACGCGCCGGGACGGTCGCGCAGCACAGTCCGGATCTTCAGGTAGCGCCCCGTCTCGACGAGCCCGCGCACGAGGACGGTCGTCAACTGGTTCGTGTCGATGTTGCCCCCGCAGAGCGCCGGGACGATCGTCTCGCCGTCCTCGTAGTCGAACGCCTCGAACAGCAGTGCCGCGAGCGGGACGGCCCCCGCCCCCTCGACGAGCGTCTTCTCGCGCTCGAGCAGGTACGTCAGTGCGACGGCGATCTCCTCGTCGGAGACGGTGACGACTTCGTCGACGCGCTCTTGGATGACCTCGAAGGGCCGCTCGCCGACCTTCCGGGTGGCGATCCCGTCGGCGATCGTGTTCACCGCGTCGAGTTCGCGTATCTCGCCGGCCTGGAGTGATTGCGGGAGCGACGCCGCGCCCTCGGCCTGGACGCCGATCACCCGCGCGTCCGGTTTACGCCCCGTCACTGCGGTCGCGATGCCGGAGATGAGCCCGCCGCCGCCGATGGGGACGACGACGGTGTCGACCTCGGGGCAGTCGTCGACGATCTCCAGCCCGATCGTCCCCTGTCCCGCCATCACCACCTCGTCGTTGAACGCGTGGACGTACGTTCGGCCCTCCTCACGTTCGATCTCGTGGGCTTTCGCCTGCGCTTCGTCGTAGTCCGCCCCGTAGAGCACCGTCTGCCCGCCGTAGCGCTCGGTCGCTTCGACCTTCGAGATCGGCGCGTGCTCCGGCATCACGATCTTCGAGTCGACGCCCGAGCGACTGGCGGCGAGCGCGACCCCCTGGGCGTGGTTCCCCGCGCTCGCCGTGACGACGCCCGCCTCGCGCTCGGCCGCCGAGAGCGTCGCGATCCGGTTCGTCGCCCCACGGATCTTGAACGCGCCGGTGCGCTGGAACGTTTCGAGCTTCAGGTGTACGTCCGCACCGGTCATATCCGAGAACGTGTGCGAGTACTCCAGCGGCGTCCACCGGGCGATGTCTTCGATCCGGTCGCGCGCGGCCTCGACGTCAGCGAGAGAGAGCATATGGACGACCGTTCCCCGGCGGCGGGCCTAATACTGTCGACTGTACGGCTGTCTCTGTCGCCCGCACGCGTCCTGGCCGGGCCTCCACGATCGAGGGGGCCCCCGCCTCACGGGTGAAACTGCCACCGACGGACGGCGCCGGAGCTCAGGGACGTTGAAGGGGGAAAGGGGGAATGCACGCGTGTGACGTGCACTTGTCTATGCACCCGCGAAGTACATAAATATCCCCCACGCACGGTGAAAGTGAAATCGGCCGACAGCGACGCCCTCCCGGCCGCTGTCTGACGGTTGTCTGTCGCACGTCTGCCGGGAGTTGCCCGCAGTCGGCCGATTTGTCCTGTTCTCGTTGTCCCCAGAGCGGACCTGCAGAGCCTCCCCGTGCCGGGACAGTCGCGTGGCTTTGGGGGTGCGTGAGAGCGTCGTCGGAGAAGCGTACCGGAGGTGTGTGCTACGTTACCGCTCGTCGAGCGCCGGGAAGTCGAGGTCCTTCGGGCCGACGTAGCGCGCCCGCGGACGGATCAAGCGGTTGTTGTCGTACTGTTCGAGGACGTGGGCGATCCAGCCGGCGACGCGGGACATCGCGAAGATGGGCGTGTAGATGTCGATCGGAATGCCCATCTGGTAGTACGTCGACGCCGAGTAGAAGTCGACGTTGGGCGCGAGGCCCTTCTCCTCGGTGATGTAGTCCTCGATGGCGACAGAGCAGTCGTACCACTTCGTGTCGCCCGCGGCTTCCGCGAGCGCCTTCGACTTCTCGCCGAGGATCTTCGCGCGCGGATCCTTGACGTCGTAGACGCGGTGGCCGAACCCGGGGATCCGCCGTCCTTCGTCGAGGGCGTTTTCGACCCACGTCGTCGGGTCGACGTCGCTCTCGTCGACCTCTTTGAGCATCCGCATCACGTTGGCGTTCGCACCGCCGTGAAGCGATCCGGCGAGGGTCCCGATGGCCGAGGTGACGGCGCTGTGGAGATCAGACAGCGTCGAGGCGGTCACGAGCGCCGAGAACGTCGAGGCGTTCAGGCCGTGGTCGGCGTGGAGGACGAGCGCCATATCGAACGTCTCTGCGAGCACCTCGTCGGGCTCTTCGCCGTTGAGCATATAGAGGAAGTTCGCGGCGTGGCCGAGGTCTTCGCGCGGCTCGAGCGCGTCGTCGCCGTTCCGGAACCGCTCGAAGGCGGCGAGTGCGGTCGGAATCTTGGCCGTGATGCGACACGCCATCCGGAGGTTCGCTTCGAGATCCGTCACGTCCTCGTGGTCGGCGTCCTCGTCGTACGCCGACAGCGACGAGACGATGGTCCGGAGCGCCGCCATCGGCACCTCGTCGGCCTCCGCCAGTTTCCGGATCTCCGAGAGCACCTCGTCGTTCAGCGACCTTGTCCCGGCCATCCACGACTCGAAATCGGCGAGTTCCTCGGCGGTCGGAAGTTCGCCGTGCCACAACAGATAGACGACTTCTTCGTAGGACGCTTCACGGGCTAGGGACTCGATCGGGTACCCGCGGTAGACCAGTTTTCCGGCGTCACCGTCGATGTAACTAAGCTCTGATTCGGCGACGAGGACGCCTTCCAGCCCGCGCTTCAGGTCGTCTGACATACCTATGCGGTTCCCTTCCACGTGAAAAAAGCGTTATCGTTTCCGGGTGTCAGTGGCATTCATCCCAGCCTTGGGTCGACCACCAAGTGTTTTTGCGGCCCGCGGCGAACGGCGGGGTATGGATCCACAGGACGTCGAGTACGAGCCGGTCAGCGTCAAGGAGGTGCTCGCGGAGATGAAAGACACCGCAGAGCTCCTCATCGATCTCTCGTACTCTGCCGTCCTCAACGGGAGCGACGAGATCGCCCGTGAGGTCCTCGAACTCGAAGGCCGGATGGACATCCTCCAGCTTCAGGGTCGGATGAGCCTCCTGATGTCCGCCCGCAGTCCCGAGGACGCCGAGCAGCTCGCGCCCGTCCTCGGGGTGATGGGAGCCGCAGAGAAGATTTCGAACGCTGCCGGTGACATCGCGAAGATCGTTCTCGAAGACATCGGGATGCCGGACGCGATCCGCACCGCTCTCCCGGCAGCCGTCGAGGTGCTGGTCCGTGCGACTGTCGCGCCCGATTCGTCCTACGTCGGGCGGACGCTCCGCGACATCAATATGGAGACCGAGATGGGCGTCCGCGTCATCGCGATCCGTCGGGAGTCGGTGACGGGCAAGCGCCGCTGGCTGATGAACCCCGGCCCCGACAGCGAACTCCAGGCCGACGACTCGCTCCTGCTTCGCGGCCCGCTCGACGGCATCTCGGGCGTGTTCGAGGACGTGACTGGCGATGCCTACGAACCCCTGGAGGCAGTCGAACCACCGATCGAGGACCTCGAACGAGCGGTCGACTCGATCATCCTGATGAAGGATATGAGCGAACTCGCGGTCGATCTGGCTTACGGCGCGGTGCTGTTCGACAGCGAGGGCGTCGCCGAGGAAGTCCACGAACTGGAGGCCGAGGTCGACGCGCTGAAGTCGCGCTTCGAGGCCTGGACGCTCCGCGCGGCGAGTCGCGTCGAAGACCCCGTCCGACTCCGCGGGCTCGTCCACCTGGCGTCGGCGACGGAGGTCATCTCCGATGCGGCCTTAGAGATCAGCGAGGGAGTCCTCCGCGGTATCGACGCTCATCCGGTCGTCGCTGCCGCCGTCGAGGAGTCCGACGAGGTGATCGTTCGCCTCACAGTCGCCACCGACGCGCCGCTCGCGGGCACCACTCTCGGCGAGGAGATGGTCAAGACGCAGACCGGGATGCGCGTCATCGCCGTCCGCCGCGCGAGCGGCGGCGAGTGGGTCGTCCAGCCCGGCCCGACGACCGAACTCCGCGGCGGCGACGTCATCATCGCGAAGGGGACGCGGGCGGGGGCCGAACGGCTCGGCGAACTCGTCGGCGACGAACAGGAGTTCGAGATCTAGCTCTCTTTTCGGCCGCAGTCTACAGCCGCCGCGTCAGCCGCACGGCCTCGACGACGGTTAGCGCCGACGCGACGAGCAGCGCGGTCGACGTCGCGAGGACGAACGCGAGCACCAGAAACCAGCCCTCGGGACCCAGGACGGGATACTCGCGCGTGCCTGCGAACGGCCCAAACAGTTCGAGTACGCGGGCGAGGTACGCAACGACCGCGAGCGCGACGCCGATGCCGGCGCCAACCGCGGCGTTCCGTGGGACGTGCAACGCTCGGACCAGCCCCGATTGCGGCGGCCGGTCGGGAACCTCATCGCTCACGTCCGTCCTTTCGGTGGCGTCGACAAAGCGTCGTCGGTCCCGCGGCATCCCCGGCGAATACTGCCACTCGCTTTCGGTACCGGAACAGCGAGAACGGCCAGTAGACGGCGACGAGCAGCGGAGACCGAACCCCTAAAGGCGGGTGCCTCCGAGTGTCAGATAATGACGACACTCGGAACGGCGAGTGCGGGCCCCGGCGAGATGGACACGGGCCGTCTCGAAGTCGGCGAAGCCCGCGACGGCTCCACCGTCGGGCTCCCCTGTGCGGTCATCAACGGCGCGTCCGACGGCAAGACTCTCTATATGCAGGCGGCCTCGGACGGCGACGAACTGAACGGCGTCGGCGTGATCAACCGGGTCGTCCCTCAACTCGACCCCGCGGAACTGTCCGGGACGATCCTCGTCGTCGGCATCGTCAACTACCACGCGTTCCAGGTCGCAGAGCATCGGAACCCGATCGACGACACGAAGATGAACCGGGCGTACCCCGGCGACGAGAACGGCACCTCCTCCGAGCGGATCGCGGCGGCGACGTTCGACGCCGCCACCCGCGCGGACCTGATTCTCGACCTGCACCAGGGCTCGACCTCGCGGATGATCGACGAGGTTCGCGTCCGCTGTGGCCGCCGGCACCGGCTTCACGACGAGTGTCTCCAACTCGCGAAGACCTTCGGCTGCGGGTACGTCCTCGATCAGAAAGGTCCTGAGGGGCAACTCGCCCGCGCCGGCCCCGACCAGGGGATCCCGACGATCGACCCCGAACTCGGCGGCTGCGTCGGCTGGGACGAGACCAGCATCGAGGCGGGCGTCGAGGGCGTGTTCAACGTCCTCCACGACTACGGCTTCCTCGATGGATCGGTGACTCCCGAGCCACAGACGCGTGCGAAGGGGTTCGACCAGTTCGGCTCGCCGACCGGCGGCCTCGTGCGCTTCCAGGTCGACCTCGGCGAGCGCGTCTCCGCGGGCGACCTCCTCTTCGAGGTGACGGACGTCTTCGGCGAACTGAAAGCTCGCGTGACCGCGAACAACGACGGGGTCTTCTGGCGCACCCGTCGGCTCCCGCAGGTCGCGACCGGCGAGTACGTCTGCTCTGTCGGCACCAACGTCGACGCGTACTGAACGAATGGCTTCCCCGCTCACGCTCCACTGCTCCGCGTGCGATCGGACCTACGACGCGTGGACCTGGCGGTGTGACTGCGGGGCGCCACTGGAGTTCGCTTCGACCCCGACGCCCGCGGATCGCGAGCCACCGACGTCGTGGGCGGACACTTGCGCCGGGCTGTGGTCGTTCGACGACTTCCTCCCGGTCGACCCGCACGTCTCGCTCGGCGAAGGCCTGACGCCGCTCGTCGACGCCCCCGACTGGGACGCCCAGTTCAAACTCGAATACGTCTTTCCGACCGGCTCGTTCAAGGATCGCGGCGCCACGGTGACGCTGTCGGTCGCCGCGGAACTCGGCGTCGCGCGCGTCGTCGAGGACTCCTCGGGGAACGCCGGTGCGGCGATCGCGACGTACGCCGCCCGCGCGGGTATCGACGCCGACATCTACGTCCCGTCGTCGGTGAAGCCCGCCAAGCGCCGTGCGATCGAACGCGCCGGCGCGACGCCCGTCCCGGTCGACGGGAGTCGCGAGGACGTGATCGCCGCCTGCGTCGAGGCCGTCGAATCCGGCGACGCGTGGTACGCCTCACACGCGTGGAACCCGGCGTTCTTCGCGGGGACGGCCACGTTCGCCTACGAGGTGTGCGCCCAGCGCGGGTGGACCGCGCCGGACGCCGTCGTGACCCCGCTCGGCCACGGCACGCTCTTTCTGGGCGCGTACCGCGGCTTTCGTGCCCTCCGCGAGGCCGGCTGGATCGACGAGCTGCCGCGGCTCCTCGGCGCACAGGCGGCAGGCTATGCGCCCATCGCCGCCGAACTCCACGGCGAGGACGCGGCCGCCGGCTCCAACGACGTCGCGGACGGGATCCAGATCCGCGACCCCGTCAGAAAGACGCAGCTCCTCGATTGCATCGACGCCACCGACGGCGACGCCATCGCGGTCCCGGCGGCGGCCGTCGAACGCGAGCGCGACGCCTTACACCGACGCGGCTTCTACGTCGAGCCCACCTGCGCGGTCGCGCCCGCCGCACTCGCCGCCTACCGCGAGCGCGGCGTCGTCGCTCCCGACGACGACGTGGTCGTCCCGCTCACCGGCAGCGGGCTGAAAACGCAGTAGCGTTCGAAAAAGCGACCCGGCCCGACTCGACCGGCGCCGACGTTATCGACGCCGACGCAACTGTTCGTCCCAGTCGATCCAGTCCTGTTCCCAGCCGGTCTTCGCGAAGTAGCCGTCCGCGTTCGCCCGTTCGGCGTCCTCTCTCATCGTCCGATTCCGGGCCGGGGCGCTGCCCTGTTCCCCGTCGACGAGCAGCGGCTTGAACGCGACCGGCCCGTGGCGCTCGATCACGTCGCCCGAGGCGTCCACGGCGGCGAGCGTCTGCTCGGGACCGCCGAGCGGGAGGACGAGCCGTCCGCCGGGAGCGAGTTGCTCGACGAGTCGCTTCGGCGGGTCGATCGCGGCCGCCTCGACCAGAATCCGGTCGAAGGGCGCGTACTCGGGGAGGCCGTTGGCCCCGTCGCGGGCGTCGACGAGGACGCCGCCGTAGCCCGCCGAATCGAGGTTCGAGCGCGCGGCGTAGACGAGCTGTCGATCGATGTCGACGGCGTGGACGCGCGTCTCGTCGAGGATCTCCGCGAGCAGCGCAGCGGTGTAGCCGACGCCTGCACCGACGACGAGAACGTCGCCGGTTCGGTCGCGTTCGCCCTCGGTCTCCTGACGTGTCCCCGCTGTGACCCCAGCGGTGGCTGCGCTCTCTGGAGCGTCGACGTCGAGCGCCGTCAGGAGCCGCGCGACGATCTCCGGTGAGAGTGTGCCGGCCGCGTCGCCGCTTCGATCGTCGTACGGTGCGTCGTCGACAAACTCCTGACGGGGCACCGTCCGCATCGCGAGGGAGACGGCCGCATCGACCGTCAGCCGCTCTTCGAGGCCGTCGACCATATCCCCGCGCAGTTCCCCGGGATCCATACGTCGCTCTCGGGGGTGCGCACTAATCAACTGCACGCTCCGCCCGCCGCGGCGCAGTCGCTCGACGAGAGATGGCGCGCGTGTTCGTCGCCTTCGGATACACGCTACCGTTGTTTCTATAGTAGCGTTTGCAACTGAGTACACAGCCAATCGCACGACTGCGTGCGATTCGGTGCGTGAAGACGTGCAAACGCTACTATAGCGGGTCGAATCGTTTCCTCTCACGGACCGAGCAGCCGCTCGACGGCGCTCGTGAGGTCGACGACGGCGAGGCTCATCCCCGTGACGACCACGAGCGCGACAGCGGCCAGGTAACCGAGGAAGCCGACGGTCGCGAACGTCCACTTCGGGAAGAGCACTCCCCCGAAGACGATCGGCACGGCGGCTGCACCCGCGACTACGAGGAGGGCGTGGGCGGCAATTCGTGTCACTTCGGAATCGTGTTTCCCGGGCGCCAACGTAAGCGTACCGGTGACTCAAATCTGCATCGTTCAAAACAGGATTACGGGCTGCAATCGGCCGCCGTGAGTCTCCGAAAACGTCGCTGTACCGCTACCAGGCCGACCAGGCGGACGTCGTCTTGTCGGTGCCGTAGAGTCGCTTGACGTCTTTCGCGTAGACCATATCGCCCTCGTGGTCGAGTTTTCCGTGGCGGTACTCGGGTGCGTCCTGACGAACCTGAATCGCCTTCACGTCGAACTCCTCGTCGCCGAAGGATTCGGTCTCGCCGACGACGAACTCGTGGTCGCCCGGAAGCTGTAACTCGAAACTTCGGGTCGACTCGCGGTCGCCGGTCCCCTCTTTGGGGTTGACGGTCACTTTGACGGTGACGTTGTCGACCGCGCGGGTCCAGATCGTGTCGACGTCCTCGATCGTCGCCTCCTCGGTGCGCTGTTCGGGGCCGACCTCGATGCCGGTGATACGAACGAGCATAATGGCCTCCTCGCTGTCGACGATGAACTCCTCGCCGACGGCGATGGTCTCTTCGGGCGGCGCGTCGACGCTCGTCGAGAACGACTCGCCGTCCTGGGAGACGACGACGTCGCGCTCGATTTCGGTCTCCGTCTCGATGCGGACCTTGTGGACGTGACCGCACTCCGTGCAGCGGACGGTGTGGTGGCCGCTGCCTTCGTTCAGTACCTCGTGGACCGTCGGTTCAGCGGGCGAACAGGAGGGACATTCGACCGCGATGCGGTCCTGTGGCGTGCTCATACGGCCTCGTACCCCGTCTGGCCGTAAAAGTCCGCCCTTCCACGGGTCGGCGTGGCAGGTGCTGGCGTGCGCCGATGATCCGACGCTATCGGCGGCGGATGCTGTGCTCAGCCTCGGCGGATCTCGTAGGCCGTGTCGCGCTCGTCGTCGTTGAGGATACCGTCCAGGACCGTGAACTCGAACCCCGAGGCGATCTCCTCCTCGTAGAGCAGTTCGCCGGTCGCCTCGGCGAACGCCGAGAGGTCGCCGCGTTCGCTCGCGATCCAGACGACGCCGTCCGCGACGATTGGTGGGTGTTCGACGACACCGGCGACGCGGGCTTCCCACAGTTCCTCGCCCGTCTCCCGGTCGTAGCCGAGGACGTATCCGCTCTCGGTGCCGACGAACACGCCGGTCTCGCCGACGCCGACGCCAGTGTTCACCGAGCGCCCCGTCTGGACCGACCAGCGCTCGTCGCCGGCGGGGAGCGTCAACGCGCGAACCGTCTCACCGGGAACGAAGAGCGTCCCGTCGGCGGCGGCGAACTGGCTGAACCCGGCTGTCAGCCGCCGTTCTTCGAGCAGTTCCTGCGTCGAGCGCCGGTATATCGACAGTCCGAACGTCTGCTGGACGAATAGTCGGTCACCGCGGGCGACGATTGCGTTGATGAACCCTTCCGAGAACTGGATCCGCCACCGCTCCTCGCCGCTCTCGGCGTCGAGCCCGACGACAAGCGGTTCCTGTTCGTCGCCGCTGCCGCTGCTCTGACTCGCGAAGACGACGGTCCCGTCGGTCACCGTCACCGCGCGGATCTCGTCGTGCAGTCCGTCCCCCGGCTCCTCGTGCATCCACTGTTCCTCGCCGCTCTCGGGGTCGAGGGCGTACACTCTCCCGCCGGTGTCGACCTCGTCACGGGCCCTCGCACCGACGTACACGCCGGTGCCGTCGGCGTACAGGCCGTTCCGGAAGGTCGAACTGATCGAGAGGAGGTACCCGTCCGCCATCTCGGCCTCGAAGACGGTCGTCCCGTCGGGGCGGACTCGCCTGAGGCGGGTGAACCGCGGCCGGAAGAAGAAATCGCCGTCGGCGGTCGCCACCGCACTGCTCGATCCCGACCAGGCCGGGACGAGTTCGATCTCGGAGCCCGGACCCGACGCCGTGGACTGCTCGGCGTCGTCCGTCGGTGTCGACCCCGCTGAACCGGCCGTTCCCGATCCTCCCTGTTGGTTTGTCCCCGAGCCTCCCTGTTCGTTCGTCTCCGTCTGCCCCGAGCTATCGGTGAGTCGGAGACACCCCGCAGTCGCAACGCTTCCGATGCCCGCGCAGCCCGACAGCAGGCGGCGGCGGGACCACGTTCGATCTGTCGCCATCTGTCCCTACCTTGGGACGTCCTGACTTAAATACGAGGAACCGTCGAGTGCGGTACGGCAGTGTTCCGGACCTGCGCGCCCCGGCTGGTCGGCGAGCGAACGGGGCTCGCTGGAGTGGAGTAGGTGTCTTTATTGTAACCGCCTGACGGGATGTCGTATGGATCGCCGTCAGGTGTTGGCGACGTTCGGGGTGGGGATCGGTGGATTGAGCGGTTGTCTGCGACTCACGGGCGCGGATAGCGGGGCGACGTCGACCGGCGAAGCAGACGCGTCCACGGACGGGCAGTCGACGGGGACCAACGACGAGAGGGCAGGGTCTGGAACGGCGAGCGCGGTGACGCTGGCGGAGAACTGGACCGGGGATTGGGGGATCGATTTTGTCTGGACCGACGCGGGTGATATCTACTTCAACGACTACAACGCTGCGATCAAGGCGCAACACGGCGGTGGCATCGAATGGGCGAACGAAGCCACGTACGAGGGGTTCGAGGACAACCTCGGTGACGACGCATTCGGGACCGACGGAGAGTACGCCACGTTCGGATTCACGCCGGACCCAGAGGTGAACGATACTCTCGGTAGTCACTTCCACGCGTACGACGTGGGGAGCGGAGAGAAATTATGGGCGTTCGGTATGCCGGCAGGCGGCAAGCACAACCTCGCAGAGGGAGCGACGATAGTCGACGGGATCGCGGTCGTCGCGGCCGGGAGTTCCGGATCAGAGCGCGAGCAGGAACCGCTCGTTGTCGGCCTCGACGCTGAAAGCGGGGATGCGCTGTGGCAGACCGACAAATCGACGCTGCCGACGGCGTCCATCAACTACGTCGGTAACCACGACGAGAGCGTGTACGTCGGGATGTCATCCGACGGGTTCCAGGTCCTCGATCCCGAGACCGGAGAGTTGACCGAAGTGCACGAATCGTGGTCCGTGACGCGAGGACCAGAGGCTGCACTGGGACAGTTTCACAGTGATACGTTCTTTGCGGCCGACTGGGACGGCTTACGCGCGTATCCGGTCGGCGACACTGGCCGCGAGTGGGCGAACACCGAACTCGACGGTGACCCTTCCGCCGGTCCAGTCGTCGATAATTCGCTCGCAGTCACCGGAACGGACGCCGGCAGCGTGTACGCACTCGATCGGTCGACCGGTGAGGTGCGGTGGGAGGCAAGTATCGACGGGACTGTGGGCTCGATTGCGACATCTGGACTCCGCGTCTGGGTTGCCGATAGGGCGACCGGACTCACGGCATACGACCGTACCGACGGGACGTTGCTGCACCGTTCGACGAAACCCGTGAACGGGGCGGACATAACTGTCGTCGATAACGTCGTCCTGCTAGGCGGCGATCAGGTCCACGCCTACACGATTAGAGAGGAGTAGCGTCGTCGCTCGCTCACCGAGGAAGCTCCACTTCCTCGCCGTCCGCCCACACGGTCGGCTCTCGCACGATCCCGTCGAGGTGCAGCGGTGCGTCGGTGTCGCCGCCAATTCCGGCGTCGTCGCCGATCGCGATGTGGACCGTCCCGGCCGCCTTCTCGTCGAGGAGGACGGAGCCGACGAGGTCGGTCACCCCGACGTTGGTCCCGATGCCGAGTTCCGCGAGGTTGTACGCGTCGCGGCCGACCTCCTCGGCGGCTTCCTCGACCTGCGATCGGATCTCGTCGTCCGAAATCTCGGTGACGTAGCCCTCTTCGACCTCGAACCGGAGCTCCTGCCCGTCGTCGAGGAGGCCGTGCGGTCGCATTGTCCCGTCGACGACGTAGGTGCCGTTGGCGCTCGTCGGCGAGACGAACACTTCGCCAGCGGGGAGATTCGAGAAGCCGCCGGCGTCGTGGACGATGCCCGTGTCGGTGTTCCACTCCCTGTCGCCAGTCTCGAAGGTGATGTCCGTGCCCGCCGGCGCAGTCACGCGAATCTGGTCTGCGTCTGCGACCTGCGCGAGCACGTCGCGGCAGTGCTGGGCGATGGTCTCGTAGTCGGCGTCGAGACCCGTGACGAACACGTCTTCGGTGATTCCGGGGAGGGTCGCACCGCGCGCGCCGGCCTCGCAGGCGTCGCCGCGAGCGCGCGTGTGACTGATGCTTTTCGTCGTCGGCGCGAGGAAGACGTCGGCCGCAGCCATCGCGGCGGCCACCGTCGCGGGCGGTTCCTCGCCGTGCTGGTCGCCCGGCGGGTACTGGAGGATCGTCGTGTCCTCCGAGACCGCGCACGCGGCTTCATACAGCGCTTCGCCGATCGGCCGGCGTTTGTCGTCGGTGACGACGACGCACGATTCGGACGCTTCGAGGGCCATACACTGCTCGACTGCCGTCCTCGCGGCAGTCGCGAGTCCGTCGTTCGACATACTACCCGGTGAGGCCCCCGCGGAGTTAGGCGTTCGCATCGGGTCAATCCGGGGGAAAATCCGGAGACGAAGACGCGTGTGAACGCGTTACAGGTCCTGACGCGTTCGTTACTCGCCTTCGGGAAAATCGCCCGCGTTACTCGCCGAGGAGTTAATTTCTGATCGTTATGCTCCGAAATAACTATGCGTGTGCTCCCCGGATTCTCGAATGATGATACGAGTGGGTGTCAACGGTTACGGAACGATCGGTAAGCGCGTCGCCGACGCCGTCGCGGCCCAGCCAGATATGGAAGTCGCCGGCGTCGCCAAGACGCAGCCCAACTTCGAGGCCCACACCGCCGTCGAGCGCGGCTACCCGATGTACGCCGCCATCCCCGAGCGCGCCCCGCTCTTCGGGGACGCCGGCATCGAGACCGCGGGCATCGTCGACGAGCTGGTCGCCGACGCCGACGTGATGGTCGACGCCACGCCGTCGGGCATCGGCGCCGAGAACAAGTCGCTGTACGCTTCCTACGACACGCCGGCGATCTTCCAGGGCGGCGAGGACGCGGACGTCGCCGACGTGAGCTTCAACGCCCGGTCGAACTACGACGACGCCCGCGGCGCCGACTCCGTCCGCGTCGTCTCCTGTAACACGACCGGGATCTCGCGGCTCGTCGCACCTCTGGAGGAGGCCTACGGCGTCGAGAAGGTTCGCGCGACGCTCGTTCGCCGTGGCGGCGACCCAGGCCAGAACTCCCGCGGTCCGATCAACGACATTCTCCCGGACCCGATCGGCATCCCGTCGCACCACGGCCCCGACGTCAAGACAATCTTCCCCGATCTCGAAATCGACACGATGGGGCTGAAGGTCCCGGCGACGCTGATGCACGTCCACGCGCTCAACGTCACGCTCGAATCCGACGTCACGGCCGCACACGTCCGCCAACTGCTGGAGGGCGAATCCCGCGTCTACGTCATTCCGGAGGGCCTCGGTCTCGACGGGGCTGGAAAGCTCAAGGACTTCGCGCTCGATGCCGGCCGACCCCGCGGCGACCTCTGGGAGAACTGCCTGTGGGGTGAGTCGATCGCGACCGAGGGTCGTGACCTCTATCTCTTCCAGGCGATCCACCAGGAGTCCGACGTCGTCCCGGAGAACGTCGACGCGATCCGCGCCGTGACCGAGTCCGCGGACGCCGACGAGAGCATCGAGCGCACGAATCGGACGCTCGGCGTCGGCCTCTCGGGTGATCCCGCGGGTTTTAGCGAGTCCGGCCAGGTCGAAGCCGAGGCCGCCGACGACTGATCGACGACACGCCGCCGACCCGCTCGACGGGCCGCACCGACGACCGTTCCGCCGCCCACGTTTATCCGTTCTCACCGAGTGGTCGCGTCCGTGACCGACGACGCCCACACAACCGACGCAGCGGCCGCCGACGCCGGTTCAGACGCGCCGCCGGACGACGAGATGGACCGTCTCCTCGCAGCGTTCGACGCACTCGAAGCGACCGTCGACTCTCCGGCGGAGCGGGAACGCGTCCGAACTGCCCGCCGCGCCGCCGTGTCGGCCGCACGGAACGCTGGCGTCTTCGGCCGGGTCGTCCGCGGGTTCGACCGCGGCGACCTCGCGGAGGCGTTTCTGGGCTGTGTCCTGTTCGGTATCCCGATGTTCGTCGAGGGTGGCACGAACGAAGTGGGCCGGTTCCTCGCCGCGCATCCGCCCTTGCTCGTTGGAACGCTCCTCGCCGGAGTCGGACTCGTCATCGGTATCCTCTACGTCGCCGACATTCAGGACGTCCGCGTGCAGGAACCGTTCTTCGGAGTCCTCCCCCGGCGACTCGTGGGCGTCCTCGGCGTCTCGTTTCTCACCGCGGCGGTCGTGATGACCGGGTGGGGACGCGTCGAGTGGGGAACGCCGCTCTTGGCGCTCGCGGACGTGGCCGTCGCGTTCGTACCGATGAGCATCGGCGCGGCGCTCGGCGACATCCTCCCGGCGACGTGACTGCGTCGGTACCGACGAAAATCGCTACTCCTCCGGTAGAATCTCGTGGAACGTCACCTCGCGCGTCTCGGTATCGAGCGCCGCGACGTGATAGGCGTCGTCCGCACCGGGGAACGGCAGTCCGCCCGGATTGACGTGAACCGTTCCATCGCGTTCCTCATGCGTCCGTTCGTGGGTGTGCCCGCGGACGACGTAGTCGTACTCGCCGCACGCGAGGAGCGCGTCCACGAGCCGTTCGCTCGTGCCGTGATAGACGGCGACGTCGACGCCGTCGAACGTCAGCGCGGCGCTCTCGCCGTGGTACGTTCCGAACGCTTCGATCGTTTCCGCGAGCGCCCACTCGCCGTCGTTGTTGCCGCGGACGGCGTGGAAGGCGAACTCGGCGTCGAAGACGGCGGCAGTGAACGGCGCGACGACGTCGCCGCAGTGGATCACGGCGTCGACGCCCTCGCTCTCGAACGTTTCGACGGCGGCGCGTGCCAGATCGAGGTTGTCGTGGGTATCAGAACAGAGTCCGACGCGCATCGGTATCCGATTCGACGCACGCCTGCTTCAGCGCTTCGACGGGGGCGTCGCCAGCGATTCGATCCTCGCTCGCGACGTTACTGCTCTTTCAGCGCCTCGACGCCCGCAAGCGGCTGGCCGGTCAGCGCGCGGATGTACGCGCCGCCGGCGATCGAGACGTGGTCGAAGTCGGCTTCGTCCATTCCGTACATCTCGATTGCGCGCGAGGTGTCGCCGCCGCCGACGACGGAGAAGCAGTCGGTCTCGGCGATGGCTTCGAGCACGGTCACGGTGCCGACCGAGAAGCGCTCGTCCTCGAAGACGCCCAGCGCGCCCTTCACGAAGACGGCCCCGGAGTCGCGGACGACGTCGGCGTACCCCTCGGCGGTGTCGGTGCCGACGTCGAGGAACGAGACGTCTTTCTCCTCGATCTCGTCGACGTCTATCTCCGCGCGCTCGCCCTCGGCCTCGTAGGCCAGGTCGGTCGCCAGCGTGATCTGGTCGCCGCGCTCTGCGAGCATCTCTTCGACGAGTTCGTGGTTCTGCACCCACTGGGTGTCGTAGAGGTCCTGTTCGGGGTCGAGATCGAAGCCGACCGGGTGGCCCGCGGCGCGGAGGAACAGCTCGCCCGCGATGCCGCCGAGCAGGAAGTCGTCGACCGTGTCGCCGAGGTTGTTCATCACGTCGATGACGTCCGTCGCCTTCGTGCCGCCGACGGCCATCGTCACCTGCCCGTCGAACTCCTTGTTCGCGATGGCGGTGTTGGCTTCGTACTCGGTCTGCATCACGCGCCCGGCGTAGGCGGGCAGGACCTGCGGGAAGCCGACGAGCGAGGCGTGCGAGCGGTGCGCCGCCGAGTACGCGTCGTTCACATACGCGTCGAAGTGCGGCGCGAGCGACTGGACGAACTCGGTCTCGGCTTTGACCTCGGGATCCTCCTCAGGGAGTTCGTCGTCGCACATCCGCGTGTTCTCTAAGAGGAGAACCTCGCCGGATTCGAGCGCCTCGATGGCGTCGATGGCGTCGTCGCCGTAGGTGTCGGCGACGAAGCCGACGTCGCGGCCGACGTGCGAGGCGAGGATGTCGGCGTGGCCGGCCAGCGAGACGAAGTCGTCGCGGCCGGGTCGCCCCTGGTGCGCCAGCAGGACGACGCGGTGGCCCGCGTCCGCCAGCTCTCGCACCGTCTCGGCGTGGCGCTCGAAGCGGCGGTTGTCCTGCGGTTCGCCGTCCTCGATGGGAGAGTTCAGATCGAGGCGAACGAGCACGCGCTGGTCGGGTTCGAGGTCGTCGAGCGTCTTGAACGTGGCTGTGGGGGTAGACATCGCTCTCTGTCCCGTGTGCTCGGAATGGTGTTACTTAGTCGTGTTCGGATGCGAGTCCGATATGCGGTCTGTTATCACGGCCGTAGAAAAGCCGTCCGCCGATCAGCCGTGCGTGACGTAGTGGGCCACGTCGAGCATCCGGTTGGAGAAGCCGTACTCGTTGTCGTACCACGTCAGGATCTTGTAGAGGCCGCCGCCGTTGACCTGGTTCGTCGACTGGAGGTCGACCGTCGACGAAAAGGGCAGGCCCTGGATGTCCGCGGAGACGACCTCGTCGTCGGTGTACCCAAGGACGCCCGCCAGCGGCCCGGAGTCGGCAGCATCGCGGAAGGCGTCGTTGAGCTCCTCGACGGAGGGAGTCGCGTCGAGGGAGACGACCAGTTCGGTGATCGAGCCGTTCGGGACCGGCACGCGGATCGCCATCCCGTCGAGTTTGCCTTCGAGTTGGGGCAGAATCTCGGTCGTCGCCTGCGCCGCCCCGGTCGAGGTGGGGACGATGTTCTCGGCGGCGGCGCGGCCGCGGCGCGTCTTCGACATCGGGCCGTCGACGAGGTTCTGGCTGCCGGTGTAGGCGTGGACGGTCGTCAGGAGACCGCTCTCGATGCCGAACTCCTCGTCGAGCACTTTCGCGACGGGGCTGACGGAGTTCGTCGTACAGGAGGCGTTCGAGACGACGTCCTCGCCGTCGTACTCGTGGTGGTTGACGCCGTACACGAGTTGCTTGACCGGCTTGTCGCCCTTCGGCGGCGCGGAGATGATGACCTTGTCCGCGCCGGCCTCCAGATGCGCGGCGGCGTCGTCCTTCGTGCGGAAGATGCCGGTACACTCCAGCGTGACGTCGACGTCGAGTTCACCCCACGGCAGTTCGGTCGGGTTCTGGACGTTGTACAGCGGGACCGACGTGTCGCCGACGGCGAGCGAGTCGCCGTCGAGCGCGACGTCGTCGAGGCGGCCCATCACCGTGTCGTACTTCGCGAGATACGCCATATCCTCGAAGTCCATCACGTCGTTGATGCCGACGAGTTCGACTCGCGGGTCGTCGCGGACGGCCCGGAGTACGTTGCGACCGATCCGACCGAAGCCGTTCAGCGCGACTCGAACGGCGTCGCCGTCGTCCACGTCTGCGTCCATATCCGATTGTTCACTCATATCCGAGTTTACTATTCCATCCTACTTGAATCCCGGTGTCATCGAGTTTGCGGCTAAGACGGGCACCAGAACGGGTCTCGGCGTCTCGCACGACCGTCTCGTGACTCGGTATTACCGGAGAACCGCCAGTGGCTTCGGCGTCGGCAGTCGCTGAGACTCAAAAATAAGAAATTTGACACACTATTTCCCCCGGGCGCAGGTACCGCCTCCGTCTGCCCGTGCCGCTCTCGATACGCTCGCCGTTCTCGACATTCCCTCACCTGTCTCTCACTTTGACCGGACCGCTTCGGGAAACCGCCGTACGGCCCGCCCAGACTCCGTCGTCCGGCCGATCCCGCCGGGGGGAGAAGGCTTTTCATCGAAACCGACCTAGCAGGGGGTGATGAGAGACGACCGCGACGACCCGTTCGACGACTTCTTCGAGGGGATCGAACGGATGATGGACGAAATGACCGGCAACGATGCCACCGGGTTCGCTTCCGAGACCCACGTCGACATCTACGACGAGGGCGAGGAGCTTCGACTCGTCGCCGACCTCCCGGGCGTCACGAAGGACGCCATCGAACTGAAGTGCGACGGCGAAGTGCTCACGATCTCCGCTGCCGGCGACCGTCGCGAGTACGACGAACGCATCCGCCTGCCGACTCGCGTCGACGAACACAGCGCGAGCGCGTCGTTCAACAACGGTATCCTTCAGGTCACGCTGCAGAAGGTCGACGACTCGGCCTCGATCGATCTCGACTGAGGGCCTCGTTCGCCACGCCGCTGTACCGCCGCTCGGCCGCATCCTCGCTGGATTCTTTCGGAACCTCCGACACGCGCGATCCGACTCCCCCGGACGCGAGCGACGTGACCGCTCCCGATCCTGACGCCGCGGGTACCCTTACCGACTCGAACCGAGCCGATCACTCGCCCGCTGTCCGCCGAATCAGCGCCGCGAGCCGGTCCCAGAAGTCGTCGGCGTACTTTTCATCGTCGATGGTCGGCCGCGCGTTCGTCTCCGAGACGACCGCCCGGCCGTCCGAGACCAGCACGTCGACGCCGAGGTAGTCGATGTCGAGTTCGGCGGCGGCGTCGGCGGCGAGCGTTCGGAGGTGGGCAGGAACGTCGACCGCTGTCGCCGTCGCCCCGCGGTGGACGTTGTGCTTCCAGCGCCCCGCGTCGCGCGCGTCGTCCGAAAGCTGGCGTTCGACGCCACCGACGACGCCCCCGTCGACGACCATTATGCGGTAATCGCGCGCGTTCGGCAGGTACTCCTGCAGGAGATAGGACTGATCGCCCGTCGCGCGGTAGTCGTGGACGAGGTTCAGGTAGTCGACGATGCCCAAAAGGGAGTCGAGGTCGGTGGCTTTCGCGACGCCGACGCCCCGGGTCGCGGAATTCGGCTTGACGACGATGGGAAAGTCGAGGTCGGCGACGGCCGCGGTGACGTCCTCGTCGCTGACGGGGTTCGAGACGAGGCGCGTCTCTGGAACGGGCACGCCAGCCCGGGAGAGCGCGGCGATCACGCCCGCTTTGTTCCGCGAGGTGACGATCGCGTCCCGGCCGTTCACCCACGGAATCGCGTGACGACCGTCCACGACGCCGCCCTCCATCAGCCGACTGGGATACACGAACCCGACGTCGAAGTGACGGGTCGGGGGCGTCGTGAGATCGACGACCCGCTCTTTCGCCTGCAGGTGCTCGACGGCGATGTCTCGGGCGGCGAGCGGGTCGCGCATCCGCTCGAACGTCTCCGAGGACGTCGTCACGGCGAGTCGAAGCATCGACTACTGAGTGGAAGCGACAGCGCAAAAAGCGGCCGGTTCGCGGTGCGAAGTCGTCGCGGCGTGGCGCTCGGGTACCGGCGTGCCCGGCGGCTCTAGGAGACCAGGAGCTTCTCGCCCTTCTCGACTTCGACGCGGCACGGCGGCGACATCTTGTTGTACGCGCGGCGGAGCGCGTCCTTCGCAACCTCGGCGTCCTCGGGGTTGCAGTAGATGGTGAAGACACGCTCGTTGCGCTGGATGCGCGCGGCGGTGCCGACGGGCTTGCCGAAGGCCTGACGCATTCCGTCGGAGACACGGTCCGCACCCGCCCCGGTCGCCTGCTTGTTCTCACGCAGGACCTGGTGGGGGAACTTCCGGAGGACCATCTTGTAGTTCTCCTGTCCGACCTCTTTGAGCATCACGCGGTTCGCCGACAGGCGCGCGGATTCGAGCGAGCCGTGGCGAATCTGACACTCCTCTTCGATGCGGAGGCTGATCTGAACCGGGTAGTCCTCGGGACCGGTCTGGAGGTTACCCATATTGTGCTGTGCGATCTTCGAGCCGGGAATGCCCGTGATGTACTCTCGCCGCGTGTAGGACGGCTTCGACAGTTCCCGGTACATGGAGGCGGGTTTGTCGGACATAGTTACTTGTGCGGAACGACGCCCAGACGACCTAAAAGCGCTTCGAACTGTTCGCCGCCGGTCCCGTGGTCACTGGGTCCGCACGCGGGGACTCCCCGTCCCCTACGCGCCGTCGACGACGCCGCTCTCGCTGTCGTCGCTCTCTCTGTCATTACTCCTACCGTGGTCGCCGTCTCCCCCGATCGGGTCCAGCGCGACGAACTCCAGGCCCCGCTCTTCGAGGAGTGCGGCCGCCCGGTCGGTCACGGAGGGGGCAACCAGGATGCCGCGCACGTCTTCCCCGGGGAACTCCTCGTCGAGTGCGTCTACGTATCGCTGCAGTTGGCTCGTCGCTGAGGGGCCGACGCGCCGCCGTTTCAACTCCACGACGACCGGCCTGTCGTCGGCGTCGGCACCGAAAACGTCCACCGGCCCCGCCATCGTCTCGCGCTCGGTGGCGACCGGGACGAATCCCGGATCGATCAACGCGGGATCGTCGAGAATCCGCTGTCGGAGGTCTTCTTCGCTCCCGGTCAACGCCAGATCGCTCCGGTCGGTCACGTCGTACGCCGAGACCTGTTCGATCCGCTCGAAATCGACGTCGAGGCGCTCCTCGGGAGCGGAGCGTTCGCTCCGGATTCTGAGCCGCCCCTCACGGACGCTCGCCCGATGCGTACAGCCCGGCGGTTGCCAGTTCACCGGCTTGCGATTCTCGTCGGTGTGCACGAGGATCGTGCCGTCGGGCTTGCAGATGATGAGTCGATCGCCGGGGCCGAGACTGGACGACGCTCGCCCGTCGTACTCGACGGTACATCGACCGAACACGGTCACCAGCCGCCCGTCGCCGAACGCCGTCTCCAAGAGTCCGAGCGCGTCGCGGTGCGTCGGGCGGTGCAGCGTCGTGACCGACATCTCCGTTTCGTTTCGGCTCTGTGAATAAAAACCGCGCGTCCCAGCCGTCACCGATCCCGGCGCGCGCCATCTCGCGCGGTCCTGCTACTGTCGGACAGAACGATGTGAAACGTATCGGCACCCCGTGGGTGCCAACGTGATTCACGAGCTTCTGTCCGACAGTATGACCGTCCGGACGGCCGCACGCGCGGTGACGCCCGTCACTGCGCCGCCGACGTTCAAGACGGCGTCAGTCACACTCCCCGCCCGCGCAGCTACCGGAATCTGCAGGAGCTCGACACCCACTCCGACAGCCGCTGCGACGCCGACCGCGACGAGTGCGGTGCGGACCGCGTTCGAGTCGGCCGAGCCGGATTCGAGCCACACTCCCACGAGCCACGCGAGGACACCGTAGGCGACGAGGTGTGCGACGGTGTAGACGTCCATCCCGACTGCCGCCGTGGCCCCGATGTTCTGCGCTGGGCCCTCGCCGGCGGCCGGGCCGAGTATCGCTGCCGGGTCGACGACCGACGCGAGCACGACGACGAGCGTCCACGCGGCAGCGACGCTCCCCGCTCTGCGTCGGGATCGAGTGGGGGGCTCACGTCCGCGGTCGTCGGCGTCGGTCATCGATTCGGGGTGCGTCCGCGAGCAGCCATCAGCGGAGTTCGCTCAGCATCCCATCGAGCATCGCCTTCCCGGATCTGAGCAGCGACGACTTGGTGAGCTCTTCGACCTCCGAGCGGGTGAGTTTGAAGTCGAAGAGTTCGAGGTTCTCGCGGAGGTGGGCTTCGCCGGAGGCTTTCGGAATCACGACGACGTCGCGGTGCTGGATGGCCCACCGGAGCACGATCTGGGCGGGCGTCTTGTCGTACGCCTCGGCGAGTCGCTGGACGTCGTCGTCTTCGAGTGCAGTGCCGCGGGCGAGCGGGCTGTAGCCGGTGAGGAACATCTCTTCTCGCTGGCAGTAGCCGAGCATTCGCCGCTGGGGCTTGTAGGGGTGAAACTGGACCTGATTCGTTACGACCGGCGTCTCCGCCGCCTCGCGTGCGCGTTCTAGGAAGACCTTCGGGAAGTTACTGACGCCGATGTTGTAGACGAGCCCTTGCTCGACGAGCCGATCCATCGCACGCATCGTCTCACCCACCGAGACGAGCGGATTCGGCCAGTGCAACAACAGCAGATCGACGTAGGGCGTGTCCAGTCGTTCCAGGCTCTCTTTCGTCGATCGGATTACGTCGTCGTAGCCGGCGTTTCGCGGCGATACCTTCGTGGTCAGAAACAGGTCCTCGCGATCGACGTCGGCGTCGGCGATCGCGCGGCCCACCTCCGTCTCGTTGTCGTACAACTGCGCGGTGTCGATATGTCGGTAGCCCACGTCGAGCGCGGTCGACACCGTCTCGTAGCACTCCTCGCCCGTGAGCTGCCACGTCCCGAGCCCCACCTTCGGGACGCGCGCGCCGTACGCCTCGACGTACTCCATCTCGACCATACGCCTGCTTTGACCGCCGCCGCCGAGAACGTGTCGGCTATCGTGGCGGTCGGAACCGACCCGATCGCTCGTGTGGTGACGGCGTCGCAGCTCTGGGATCGCGGTGCCGAAAGAAGGATTTTTCAGAGAACTGCCGCAACCGAACCGGAATCAGCTGCCCGCTCGACCGCCAGCCTCCGTCCGCTACGTATGTGGTACGTCGACTTCTTACAGACGCTCGACGTTCTTCGCGCGCGGGCCCTTGTCGGCCTGCTCGATCTCGAACTCGAGTTCCTGACCCTCTTCGAGGTCCGGGCCGCCGATGTCTTCCATGTGGAAGAAGACGTCCTCGTCCGCGTCCTCGGTGGAAATGAAGCCGTAACCGCCTGTGTCGTTGAAGAAGTCGACAGTGCCGTTTGCCATTGCGACCGTACTGAATCCCCGCCTACTGATAACTGTTGTGCGACTCGTGGTACCACGCCGTGTGACCGAGTAGAGGCTTCCAACAGGATCGGACTCGCGGTCGGCCCGACACTGCTGTCTCGCCTCTATGTAGTCTGTCGTCACCGACCCCGCCTTCCGTGAATCTAGAGGAGCCGTCTCTCGGGTCACGTTCGATAGGCCGCGACGCATCTTCACCGAACACGCACGAAAGAAAATCATAGCCCCCAGCACGTGTGAGTCCTCGGAGCACCGACGCCCGATGTCGGGATCGATGACTGTTAAGTAGTGTCGTTTGGAGGGTACGATATGGTCGATCCGATCTCGGCGACGCTCGGAGCGTTGACGCTTGGTGTCAACGCCGCGAGCGCCTACCACCAGCGAAAGTCCATCGTGCCAGACGGGGGCGTCGACGAAATCGGCGGGGTCAAGGAGTTCTGGAGCGCTCACCGCCGAGACACGCTCGACACTGGGTCGTACGTCACAGTCGAGGGGACGCTGTCTCTGTACGCGCCAATGATTTTCGGGGATCCACGACTCATCAAGCAGCGACACTTCGAGTTCAGAGACGCCCTCTCGACAGACGCACCGACCAGTATCGACGCGCTCGTCAGCATCAGTTCCGGGCAACCGGTCGTCCGACTGGAGCCGATGGAGGGCGTCTACTACGCGGGACTGTACGAGGGAATCGGCCGAAATTCGATCCCTGTCTTCGTCGACGAAGGCCGCTTCGATTCGTGGCGCGCAGAGCGGGCGAACGCCCGCAGTCAGGTGTGGGACGTCGCATTGACTGGCCAACTCGACGACCTGCCGACCGAGTGGGACGACTTCTTCTCTATCTTCGGACTCGACCAGGAAGCGCCCGAGTACGCCATCTACGTGCAGGACGACGCCACCTCGAACATCGAACACCGGGGCGAAACGAGCTTTTTCGAGGCCGACGTGTGGGCCGCCTACGAACACGGCGGCGATCGTGGGTGGATGACGCGGTGCCCCGACTTTGCCGACCGGACCGAGGTGAGGCAGGCGATCGACGCGATCATCGACAATCTCGAAGCAGTCGAAGGAACGGTCGAACTGATTTCACAGTACGACCTCGTCGACCGACCGCTCGGAACGAGCCCGGGTATCGATCAGACGTCGACGCACGTCCAGGAGATGTCGAACAGACGCGTCCGCGAGGACTACATCGACGAGGTATCCGCGCTCATCGACAGCTACACATAGTCGTTCTCGGCCCACCAGTCGGCTACCCGTAGGTCCGTTCGTCGAGGTCCCCTTCGATGTCGTACGCTTCGAGCAACTGATCACAGTAGTCGCGAATCGCCGCTATCGTCTCGGGTTCGTGTTGGTCCAACAGTTCCTCGAGGCTGGCCGGCAGGTCGCTCTCCGCTTCGACGTCGGGTGCCATAGTCGTACGTTTAGTGCGGACACACATAACATCGTGGTCGGTGTCACCGTGTTACACCCCAACAAACTACTATCTAGGCGGAGAAACGCTAGTTATGTACGAGACGATTCTCGCCCCCACTGACGGCAGCGACGGCGCCGAGAACGCCGTCGAACGAGCGATCGAGTTGGCCACCCTGTTCAACGCGGACCTGCACCTGCTGTACGTGGCTGACGCCGAGCAGTTCTCGGCCGACAAACCGGAGGCAGAGGTCGAAACGATGCTCGACGACCTCGAGGACGAAGGCCGACGGATCGTCGCAGACCTCGAAGAACAGGCGTACGACTCTTCGGTGGGCTACGTCGAGACTCGGGTCGATCGGGGCACCCCTCACGAGAGGATTCTCGAGTACGTCGACGAGCACGGAATCGAACTGGTCGTCCTCGGCGCGCACGGCGAGAGCGGCTACGAAGCGGTCCATCTGGGCCACATCGCCCACGAGGTCGCCCGCCGACTCGACGAGCCACTCCTGCTCGTCTGAGCACATCGCTGTCCCGAACCGGGCGGAGTCGTCACCGGCCCGACCGACGTTTCAGAACATAGGTATGGCCGAGAACCTTGCTCGGCCGCTGAACAGGGGCCGCACTCCGGTTCGAGAATCACAGGTCCGTAGGGAGAAGACTGCCTTCGTCGGCCGTCCCACAGCGGCGCCGTAGCGACGTCGGACTCCGCCGTCCACCAGGCGGAGAGTCTCCCTGCGACGCCGAGGTCGACCACGAACCAGAACACGACGGCATAGGTTCCGGTGCTCGCAACGAGTTCGCCGGCCACGACGGACACGGCGAACGACCCCAGCAGCCGGCGACGCTCACTTCGCTCGGCGGTCAGGTTCAGAGAAGTGCTGACTCCCGGATTGTGAACCACGGTCGCTCACACCGTTCGCTCCCTGGCTCGAATCCGCTCGGATGTGAGCCTCACTGCTCACTTCGTTCGCAGGAAAATGCCGCCTCCCGGATTTGAACCGGGGACAGCTCGATCTTCAGTCGAGTGCTCTCCCAGTCTGAGCTAAGGCGGCGCGCACTTCGATCGAAGCCGAGTATATAAAAAAGGGTTTCGGATTGTCGCGCCGCCGTCGGTGTCGGCCGATTCGATCGCCCGACTGCATCGCTTCCTGCATTGAACTCTCTACCCCTGCAGCGGTGTAAGGCCCCGCCGCTGCTGCCGTCACAAAACCTGATGGGCTCGGGCGGATTCGAACCTCGGTCGCTCACTCCGTTCGCTCCCTGGTTCAGAATCCACCGCTCGGAGCATCGAACACGACTCGCTTCGCTCGTCGGTTCGAGTGGGCTCGGGCGGATTCGAACCACCGGCCTCTTCCTTGTAAGGGAAGCGTCATAACCAGCTAGACCACGAGCCCGTAGGCGACACCAGTCTGCACACGTGTATAAGATGAACGGTTTCCAATCCCAACGACGGAATCCTTACGCCGACTCGCTCGAATCGCAGCGTATGGTCGATCGGTCGACGCTCGGTACCGTCGCGCTCGCGCTCGCCGCCCTCCTCGCGCTCGGCATCGTCGCCGTCGCGATGAACCCCGGGCTGCTTCCGACCGGCGAGTACGAGCGGACGACCGTCTCCGTCGTCGACGACGCGACCGGAGAGACGCTCGCGTCGGTGAACGTCCGCGTCGCCGACACGGGACAGAAGCGTTACACCGGACTCAGCGACACCGACTCGCTCGGCCCGAACGAGGGGATGCTCTTCGTCCACGACGCCGACGAACAGCACGCCTACGTGATGCGTGAGATGGATTTCCCGCTCGACATCGTCTTCGTCGACGCCGACGGGACGATCACGACGATCCACCACGCCGAACTCCCGCCCGAGGGCACCTCCGGCTCGGACCTGACGCGCTACCGCGGCCGGGGAAAGTACGTGCTGGAAGTGCCGTACGACTACACCACAGAACACGGTATCGAGCCGGGCGATCGGATTCGAGTCGCGGGACGCTGGGGGCCGGCAGACGGGTAGCACTCCCGTCGTCGACGCACCGGCCCGGAGCGAAAGGCGGACGGTGACCGCGCCCGTCGGGGTTCGTATGGACGGCTCGCTCGACGGCCTCGACTCGCTCGACGGCTGGCAGGCTGAAGGCTACGCTGCGCGCGTTCACTACCGCGGCGCCGACGACCACTACAGTATCGAGTTCTACGAACCCTCCGAGTGCGTCCTCTACTGGAAGGTGAAGGGCGACGGCGAGACCGCCGTTCCCGTCGGCCGGGAGACGGTCCCCGATCCACTCCGGAGGCGCGTTCGCGAGGACCTCGACGCGGCAGGGATCGATCCCGCCGTCGAACGCCGGTCCCTGTGAGCCCCCTCGAATACCGCCACGATCCAACCCTTTAGTACCGACGAGCCCTGAGACGCGATGATGGACTCCCTCGCGGACGAAGACGACCCCTTCGAGCGCCAGCGCGAGCGCGCGGAGAACCCGATGCGCCGGCTCTTCGCCGAGTACGGCCGCGAGAACGCGTTTGCGTTCGTCGTCGGGCTGACGTCCAGCGTCGTCGCGCGAGTGCTCGATCTCCTGCCGCCGATCCTCCTCGCCGTCGCCGTCGACTCCATCTTCTTCGACGAGCGGCCGTTCTCGCTGTGGCTCGTCCCGGACGCGTGGCTGCCGGCGACGTCCGCCGAGCAACTTTATCTCTCTGCAGGGCTGATCGCCGTCGCCTTCTTCGGCGGCGCGGCGTTCCACTGGACGCGGAACTGGGGCTGGAACGCCTTCGCCCAGCACATCCAGCACGCGATCCGGACCGACACCTACGACAAGATGCAGCGGCTGAATATGGACTTCTTCGCCGACAAGCAGACCGGCGAGATGATGTCGATCCTCTCGAACGACGTCAATCGCTTAGAGCGCTTCCTCAACGACGGGATGAACTCGGCGTTCCGCCTCGGCGTGATGGTCCTCGGCATCGCGGCGATCCTGCTGTACTGGAACTGGCAACTGGCCGCGATTACCCTGACCGTCGTCCCGCTCATCGGCTATTTCACCTACCGCTTCGTCCAGACGATCCAGCCGCAGTACGCCGACGTCCGCTCGTCGGTCGGACAACTCAACTCCCGACTGGAGAACAACCTCGGCGGCATCCAGGTGATCAAGTCCGCGAACACGGAGGACTTCGAGTCCGACCGCGTCGACGACGTCTCCCAGGACTACTTCGACGCCAACTGGGGGGCGATCCGCACGCGGATCAAGTTCTTCCCCAGCCTCCGGATTCTCTCGGGCGTCGGCTTCGTCCTCACGTTCCTCCTCGGGGGCGCCTGGGTGCTCACCTACCGTCAGACCGGCAGCGCGCCGCTGTTTTTCACCGGGGAACTCACGCCCGGCGAGTTCGTCGGCTTCATCCTCTTCACCCAGCGCTTCATCTGGCCGATGGCGCAGTTCGGCCAGATCATCAATATGTACCAGCGTGCGTACGCCTCCGCCGCCCGGATCTTTGGCCTGATGGACGAGCCATCCCAGATCGCGGAAGACCCGAACGCCGAGGACCTCGTCGTCGACGAGGGCCGCGTTGTCTACGACGACGTCACCTTCGGCTACGGCGACGAGGAGGCGATCGTCGAGGACATCTCGTTCAGCGTCGACGGCGGCGAGACGCTCGCGTTAGTCGGTCCGACGGGGGCCGGGAAGTCGACCGTGCTCAAACTGCTCCTCCGGATGTACGACGTCGACGAGGGATCCATCTCGATCGACGGAACCGACATCCGCGACGTTACGATCCCGAGCCTCCGGCGCTCGATCGGCTACGTCAGCCAGGAGACGTTTATGTTCTACGGCACCGTCGAAGAGAACATCCGCTATGGGACGTTCGGTGCGACTCACGAAGAGGTCGTCGAGGCCGCGAAGGCCGCCGAAGCGCACGACTTCATTCAGAACCTCTCCAAGGGCTACGACACCGAGATCGGCGAGCGCGGCGTGAAGCTCTCGGGCGGCCAGCGTCAGCGGCTCTCGATCGCTCGCGCCGTCCTCCGCGATCCCGAGATCCTCGTACTCGACGAGGCGACTTCGGACGTCGATACCGAGACGGAAATGCTCATCCAGCGGTCGCTCGACCGCCTGACCGAGCACCGAACGACGTTCAGCATCGCGCACCGGCTCTCGACGATCAAGGACGCCGACCAGATCGTCGTCCTCGAAGACGGCCGTATCGCCGAACGCGGCGACCACGAGGAGCTGCTGGCGAACGACGACCTCTACGCGCACCTCTGGGGCGTCCAGGCCGGCGAGATCGACGAACTACCCGAGGAGTTCGTCGAGCGCGCCAGCCGCCGCGCCTCGCGGACGAGCGTCGAGAGCGACGCCGACGACTGAGTCACCTTCTCGCTCTCACTCTCTCGTCCCTGCCAGTACCTCGACCCTTACTCCAACTCGGCCCGCAGCGCCTCGTTCATCGCGTCGACCGGCGCGTCGCGTCCGGTCCAGCGCTCGAACGCCTCGACGCCCTGGAACAGGAGCATCCACGCGCCGTCGACGGTCGTCGCGCCCACCCCGGCGGCTTCCCGGAGCAGTCGCGTCTCGATCGGCGCGTAGACCGCGTCGAGCACCGCGAGGTCAGCGTGGAGCTGGTCGGCCGGAACGGGGGTCTCGTCCACGTCGGGTTCCATCCCGACGCTCGTCGCGTTGACGAGGAGGTCGGCGTCGGCGACGCGGTCGAGCGTGTCGAGGCCGCCCGCCGTCGCGCCGGGCACGTCGGCCGCGAGCGACTCCGCGCTCTCGACCGTCCGGTTCGCGATGTGGACCGACGCCCCGGCGTCCGCGAGCGCAAACGACGCGGCCCGGCCGGCCCCGCCCGCGCCGACGACGACCGCGTCGCGACTGTCGATAGCGACGCCGTGGTGCGCGAACGAGCGTTCGACGCCCGCGACGTCCGTGTTGTACCCCCGCGGCGTGTCGCTGGAGAAGTCGATCGTGTTTACCGCGCCGACGCGGCGGGCGACGTCGTCCGATTCGACCGCGTCGAGGACGTCCTGCTTGAACGGAATCGTGACGTTCAGCCCCGCGATTCCGAGCGTTTCCGCGGCCGCGACGGCCTCCGCAGCGGCGTCGCGGTCGGGTTCGAAGGTGACGTAGCGCGCGTCGATCCCGAGCGCCTCGTAGGCCGCCTCGTGCATCGGCGGCGACAGCGAGTGCTCGACCGGATTCCCCAAGAGTCCGTATACATCCATACCCACGCGTCGCCACGCGATCGAATTAAATGGTCGCTCGGCGGCCAGTCTCGCGCGCCTCCGGCGGCGTCGCGGCCGCGCTCACGCTGTCGCTATCACTGATACTATCGGACAAAAGTTCGTGAATGATGTTGACACCCACGAAGCGCCGATACGTTTCACATCGTTCTGTCCGACAGTATGAACCGCAAGAGATAGGCGGGGCAAGCGGCCACTTTGAGTGATGACTTCGCGCTTACGCCACCCGCTCACCGCCGTCGCCGGGGGCGTCGTGTTGACGCTCCCGTGGGTCGTCGCGTGGGCGACGGGACTGGCCGACGGCTTCGCGCCGCTCTCGATCGTGGGCGTCAGCGGCCTCGCCGTCCTCGGGGCGTCGTTCCTCCTCGCGTGGGGGGCAGAGACGGCTGAGAAAGACGTGCCGCGGGCGTTCGCGCTGGCCGTTCTCGCCGTTCTCGCCGTCGCCCCCGAGTACGCCGTCGACGCGCTGTACGCCTGGCAGGCGGCGACCGACCCGGCGAAGGCGAACCTCGCGGTCGCCAATATGACCGGCGCGAACCGCATCCTCATCGGTCTCGGCTGGTCCGGGATCGCGCTGTTCTCGATCTACAAAGCGACCGCCAGCGGCCGTGACGATGGGAGCGTCGTCAACCGCGAGGGAACGCTCCGCGACGCCGTGAAACTCGATCCGAGCATCTCGACGGAGATTCTCTTCCTCTTTTTGGCTACGATCTTCGCCTTCTTCGTCCCGCTCAGCGGCGGTATCGACATCGTCGACACGGTCGTCCTCGTCGGCCTCTACGTCACCTACATCGCGATCATCGTCCGCGGCGACGTCGACGACCACGACGAACAGGTCGGCGTGCCGGCGTACTTTCAGTCGTATCCCCGGAAGGTCCGCGTCCCCATCGTCCTCACGCTGTTCGTCTACTCCGGCTTCCTGATCCTCACCGCGGTCGAACCGTTCGCGCACGGACTGGAGCGACTGGGACTGCAGTACGGCATCCCGGAGTTCTTTATGATCCAGTGGATCGCGCCGCTGGCGTCTGAGAGCCCCGAACTCATCGTGACCGCCTACCTCGTGAACAAGGCGCGGGCGACGGCGGCGTTCAACGCGCTCATCTCCTCGAAGCTGAATCAGTGGACGCTCCTGATCGGGACGCTGTCGGTGGTCTACAGCATCTCGCTCGGCTCCTACGGCGTCTTGCCGTTCGAGTTCAAGCAGGCGGCCGAAATCTGGCTCACCGCCGCACAGAGCTTCTTCGCGCTCGCGGTCCTCGTGAATTTCCGTATCAGCGTCCGCGAGGCGGTGACGCTTCTCGTCCTGTTCGTCTCGCAGGTCGTCATCGAGTTCGCGCTCATCCGAGTCTATCCGGAAGCGCTCGCAGAGACGTACTCGATCTACCTGCTCTTGGCGTACTCGGTCGTCTACGTCGTGCTCGCCGCCGGACTCCTCGCCAGCCGTCGGCGTGACCTCCAACGGCTCGCCAAACTCACCGTCGCCAACATCCGCGGGACGCCGGTGCCGGAACCGGAGCGCGCGGACTGAGCGACGAAGCGTTCCCCTTCCCGCCGCTCCGAGAGTTTTTATACCGAGCGGCGACCACTCCCTGTCGTGATCGGACTGGTCGTCAGCCGCGCCGACTCCGCCTCGGTCGCGATCGGCGAGGCACTCCGCTCGCTCGTCGAGTGGGAGACACGCGAGGACACCGCGCGCAGCGACGGCGACGGCGGCGGGAGGTACTACCGCTACGAGGACTTCGAGCTCCGGGAGTTCGACGCCTGGCACCTCGAACTCGACGGCGTCGCGGCCGCCTTTTCCGAACAGCCCGCTTTCGTCGCCTTTCTCTCGCGGCACTCGGGTGATACCGGCCCGCTCCTGACGGCGCACTTCACGGGGAACTTCGGTCCGGCCGAACACGGCGGTGTACCGGGCGAACTCGCCCGCACGTGTCCGAACGTCCAGCGAGCGGTCGTCGAGGCGTTCGACCGCCACGCGCCCGAGGGCTACGACGTCGGCATCGAGTGCACGCACCACGGCCCGAGCGACGTCGGCGCCCCTTCCCTGTTCGTGGAACTCGGCAGCAGCGAGACCGAGTGGGACGACCCCGAGGGTGCCGCGGCCGTCGCCCGCGCAGTGCTGGAGATCTCCGGGGCGACTCCGGACGCAACGCGGTCCGTCGATGCTGCCTCGCCCGGCGCCGCCGACTCGGGCCACGAACCGCGCCAGATCGTCGGATTCGGCGGTGGCCACTACGCGCCCCAGTTCGAACGGGTCCTCCGCGAGACGGACTGGGCGATCGGCCACATCGGTGCCGACTGGGTCCTCCAGTCGATGGGCGCACCCGAGGCGAACGCGACGGTCGTCGACCAGGCGTTCGAGCAGTCGGCGGCGACACGCGCGCTCGTCGCCGCCGACGATCCCGAGCTCGAAGCCGTCATCGACGACCTCGGCTACCGCGTCGTCGGCGAGACGTGGCTCCGCGTCACGACCGGCGTCGACCTCGACCTCGTCGAAACCCTCGAAGCAGCGCTCTCGCCGATCGACGCCGGCCTTCGGCTCGGGACCCCGGCGAAAAACGCCACCGACGACGTGGCCGCCCACGACGCCTTCGACGTCGTCTCGCTCCCCGACGACCTCCTCGCGGAGGCCTCGGGCATCGACCAGGCGGCGACGATGGAGGCCGCAAGCGCCAGGCTCCTCGCTTTCGAGACGGTCGAAGGCGGGACGAAACCCCAGGGCAATGCCGCTGTCGGTGACGCCAGCGCTCTCGGCGCGCTCGCCGACGCGCTCGCGTCCATCCTCGAATCGAAGTACGACGAGGTCCGCAGGGAGGACAGCCGCGTCGTCGCGACGCGAGAGACGTTCGACCCGGCGGCGGCAGCCGAGTTGGGCGTCCCGGAGGGGCCGGCCTTCGGCCGACTGTCCGCGGGCGAGACCGTGGAGGTCGACGGGCGCGAGGTCACGCCCGCGGAGGTCCACGTCGAGGAGACCGTAACGTTCTCGGTCGGCAGCGCGCCCCGGCCGACGAACTCGCCGTAGTCTGCGCGTCGCATTCGGAGCCATACGGCCGTCGATTCCTGGTCGATCTGGCCGTCAGTTCCTGGTCGATCTGACTGTCGACTCCCAGCGGATCGTCCCCTCGCCCCCGGGAAATCCGCCGAACCCCCGCGTCAAGCCACCTGAGCGTCAGACGCGCGTCCGACGAAAGGGGGAAAGATAATTAGGCTGTATTCGGTACGAATGGCCATACTATGGACTCCATCGTCGACGATGCGATAGACGAGGCCGAGGAGACGGGGGATGGGAACGCCGTCGACGCACCCACGGGCGGGGAGATGCCCCGCACCGGAACGATGACCGACGAGGAACTGCAGGAAGTCCTCGTCGACCTCCAGACTGACATCACGGTCGTCGGCTGCGGCGGCGCCGGCGGCAACACCGTCAATCGAATGCACGAAGAGGGCATCGAGGGCGCGACGCTGGTCGCCGCCAACACCGACGTCCAGCACCTCGTAGAGATCGAAGCCGACACGAAGATCCTGATGGGCGAACAGAAGACGCAGGGCCGCGGCGCGGGCTCGCTCCCGCAGGTCGGCGAGGAAGCCGCCTTGGAGTCTCAAGAGGAGATCTACGACTCGATCGACGGCTCGGATATGGTGTTCGTCACGGCCGGACTCGGCGGCGGGACCGGCACCGGCTCCGCCCCAGTCGTCGCGAAGGCTGCCCGCGAGTCCGGCGCACTCACTATCGCCATCGTCACGACGCCGTTCACCGCCGAGGGCGAGGTCCGTCGGACCAACGCCGAAGCGGGGCTCGAACGCCTCCGCGACGTCGCCGACACCGTCATCGTCGTCCCGAACGACCGCCTGCTCGACGCGGTCGGCAAGCTTCCGGTTCGCCAGGCGTTCAAAGTCTCCGACGAGGTGCTGATGCGCTCGGTGAAGGGGATCACCGAACTCATCACAAAGCCCGGGCTGGTCAACCTCGACTTCGCCGACGTGAAGACCGTGATGGAGCGCGGCGGCGTCGCGATGATCGGCCTCGGCGAGTCCGACTCCGAATCGAAGGCCCAAGACTCCGTCAAGAGCGCGCTCCGCTCGCCGCTCTTGGACGTCGACATCTCGGGGGCGAACTCCGCGCTCGTGAACGTCACTGGCGGATCTGATATGAGCATCGAGGAGGCCGAGGGCGTCGTCGAAGAGATCTACGACCGGATCGACCCCGACGCGCGGATCATCTGGGGGACCTCCGTCGACGAGGAGATCGACGGCACGATGCGGACGATGATCGTCGTCACGGGCGTCGAGTCGCCGCAGATCTACGGTCGCAGCGACGACGACGAGGCCCAACCCCAACCGCAGGCCCCGCCACAGGGACAGGCCGGCGGCGCCGAGATCGACTACGTCGAATAGCGACGCTGTCCCCGTCGCGCGGGTCCGTCTCTCGGGACCCTCGACTGTTGGTTCCGTACTGCTGCTCTGGGACTTCCGGTTTTTTTTGTTTCGTCACTTCCGTCCAGTGCTGCCGCAGCGCGAAGCGGGCATCAATAGATAGAAAAAGCCCGGCATACTAGCTACGGCACAACGATGGACGTCAAGTACGACCTGACCAGCTACGTGCGGGTGCTGAAGCTGGCGAGCACCCCCTCGTGGGAGGAATTCTCACAGATCGGTCTCATCGCCGGCGCCGGCATCGTTCTCGTCGGCTTCCTGGGCTTTCTCATCTACGCGGTGATGAGCTTCCTCCCGGGGGGTGTCTGACGTGCCGATCTACTCGGTGAAGACGACCGCCAGCCAGGAGCGGACAGTCGCCGATATGATCGCCAACCGCGAGGAACCGGAGATCCACGCCGTGTTAGCTCCGGACTCGCTCACGAGCTACGTGATGGTGGAATCGGACAACGACGCCGTGATCACGCGCGTTCTCGAGGAGATTCCGCACGCTCGCGGCCTCGTCAAGAGCGGCGGGGAAGCCGGCCGCTCCTCGATCGCGGAAGTCGAGCACTTCCTCTCGCCGACGCCGGACGTCGAAGGCATCGCCGAGGGCGACATCGTCGAACTGATCGCCGGTCCGTTCAAGGGCGAGAAGGCTCGCGTCCAGCGGATCGACGAGACGAAAGACCAGGTCACAGTCGAACTCTACGAGGCGACGGTTCCGATTCCGGTCACCGTCCGCGGCGACCAGATCCGCGTCCTCGACAGCGACGAGCGCTGAGCCGTTTTCCAGCCGATCGGTAGTGTCCACGTCGTCGTGAGAGCAGGCTGTGCGCAGTCGAGACGTGAGAACGGGCACAGGGTCGCAGTGTCAGGAGGGCGACGGCGACGACCCCGGCGAATACGGACGGGACCTGGCGAATACGGATGGGAGCGCTCCGGCGACGCTCACAGCGCGTCGCGCCGTTTGAGTTCTTCGACGACGTCCCGGAGGTTGGCTTCGTCTTCGATATCTGCCTTGATGTCTTCGCGGACGCGCACGGCCGTCGAATCTGCGTCGTAGGCGCGCACGTACTCCGCTCGGGAGTGTTCCTCGAAGGCGTGTCGGATCGCGAAGTAGCCGTCCGGGACGATGCTGCCACAGACCGTACACTCGTGGCGGGCGTGTTCCACCGTCTGGTGGATGATCGCGGACTCGACGTCCTCGAAGCGCTCCCCACAGTCGCCGATGCCGCACTTCCACAGGGACATATCGGAACGCACGCACAGGTCCGACAAAACCGTTCCGCAGCGGATGAGAAATAGAAATCACTAACCCGGCGCCGTGCAGACCGACGGACGTGACCGACACGGCCGCGTCCGGACCGGACCGAACGAGTGACGCCGATTCGAACGTGGCGGCAGCCGTGCGCACCGACGGCGGCGCGGCGACGACTACCCGAGTCGACCCTCACGTGAAGATCCTGAACGAGCGCGTCGTCGCTCGTGCGAAGGCCCGCGGCCTCGACGTCTTAGTGTACGCGCCGCATTTCGTCCGCCTGCCGACGATCCGCGAGCGCGCGGAACGCTTCTCGGACGACGACCTGCTCGTCGTCCCCGCCCGCGAGGTGTTCACCGGCTCCTGGCGGAATCGGAACCACGTCCTCGCGATCGGGCTCTCCGAGCCGGTCCCGGACTTCATCTCGCTCGACGGCGCGCTCGCGGAGTTCGACAGACAGGGCGCGGCCGTGCTCGTCCCCCACCCGAACTTCCTCAACGTGAGTCTCGACCGCGAGACGATCGCAGCCTTCGCCGAGCGAATCCACGCCGTCGAGACGCACAACTTCAAGGTGCCCTCGCGGCAGAACCGCCACGCTCGAAGCCTCGCGAACGACGTCGGTCTTCCGGGGTTCGGCTCCTCGTACGCCCACCTCCGCGGCAGCGTCGGCGAGGTGTGGACGACGTTCGAGCGCGCGATCGACTCCGCGACCGACCTCGTCGACGCGCTCCGAGAGCAAGCGCCCCGTCGCGTCCTCCGGCGCAGCGGCCTCTCTCACACCGTTCGCGGACTGACCGAGTTCGCGCACCTGGGCTATGAGAACTCCTGGGGGAAGATCGACCGACTGTTTCTCTCGGGAATGGAGCCAACCCATCCGGGACACGTCGCCTACGAAAATCGATTCGACGACGTCAGAGAGTACTGACCTTCGTCTCGGAGATCGGTTCAGTGCCGTTCGTTCACAGTCCGACGAGGACCCCGAACGTGTTCGTCGCCTCCGCCAGCGACGTGTCGAGCGCGAAGACGTAGTTGTGGACGAGCGCGAGCAACACCAGTTCGAGCACCGTCACGAGGACCGTCACACGGATCGCCCAGCTGCTCGACGTCGCCACGCCGGTCGGGAGGTCGTACTCGGTGGCCGAAAGCGGGTAAAAGAGCGCGATCCCGCGCTTCGAGCCGACCATATCGAGGAGGTAGTGGGTCGCGACCCCGATCCAGACGAACTGGAGGTTCCCGAAGACGTAGGGAAACGCGAGGAAGATGGCCAGGATCGGCAGATTGTGCAGCGTCTTTCGGTGCCGCCCGAACGCGGTGTCGACGTCGGGAAAGAGCGCGCCGAGGACGACCGGCAGCGACAGTTCCGCGACCGACCAGGCGGTGTCGCTGGCGAGCGTCACGGCGGCGTCGACCGTGATGGCCCCGCTCTCCCCCCCGACGAGCGGTCCCGACGTCGGGTCCACCGAGAGAATCACCCCGAGCCCGATCGCCAGGAGCGCCCCGTTCAGCACGTGCCCGTCTTTGTTCATCGGCTGTGAGTCTGCGTGCCGGCCCTACAAACGTTGTGTCTCATCGAGCGCCGCGCCGTCGGCCACTTATGCGCCCGTCAGACCGTCTCGGCTACGTCTCCACGGCGACGAGGAGTGTTTCGAGCGCCTGCCGTGCGATCTGCTCTTTGATCTCGGTCCGACCGCCGTCGAACTCGTAGCGCTCGACGCGCGTGTAGGACTCCCCTGTTCCCCACTCGCCCCGGTAGGCGACGCCGATGAAGACGGTCCCGACCGGCTTCTCGGCGGTGCCGCCGTCCGGCCCGGCGATCCCGGTGGTCGAGATTCCCCAGTCGGTCCCGGCGGTGTCGCGGACGCCGGCCGCCATCTCGTGGGCCACCGGCTCCGAGACCGCCCCGTGTTCGTCCAGCGACTCCCGTGAGACGCCGAGCGCAGTCAGTTTCGCGTCGTAGGAGTACGTCACCAGCGAGCGGTCGAAGTAGTCCGAAGAGCCGGGGACGTCGGTCAGGAGCGACCCGATCAGGCCGCCCGTGCACGACTCGGCGACGGCGACCGTCTCGCCCGTCTCGCGGAGGACGTCGCCGATGCGAACTTCGATCGGGGGATCGGATGCGAACTCTCGCATACCCGTGTTGTGGGTGGCGACCAGTAAAGAACGCCCGCACGGCGCGGTCGAAAAACACACCCCTCTCGCATCCGTCGCCGCAGACGAGATGACAGAGACGGACGACGCGTACGACGAACCGCTCTTCTATCGCGTCATCCAGTACGCCGTCGCCGCCGACCGCGACGTCGTGACGATGGTCTCGGGGAATCCTGACTGGGGGCCACCGGAGGCGCTCCGAGATGGGCTCGAATCCTACGCCGACAGCGACCCGCGAGACTTCCAGTACCCGGCGAGCGAGGGACTCGGTGCGCTCCGCGAGGCGATCGCGGAACGGCGGAACGTCGAGGAGTCGCGGCTGGTCGTCACCAACGGCGCGGCCGAAGCGAACTACCTCGCGATGGCGGAGGCGATGGAGCGTGGATCGGGGTCGGAGTTCCTCCTGACCGATCCCGTCTACCCGTACTACCCGGGGAAGGCGACGATGCTCGGTGGCGACGTGAGGCGCGTGCCCGTCCACGACGACGGCCACGTCGACGTCGCGGGGATGCGCGAGGCGGCCTCGGCCGACACGGCGATGATCGTGCTCAACACCCCGAACAACCCCACCGGCACCGTCTACAGCCGCGACGCCGTCGCCGAGATCGCGGACGTCGCCGCCGCGAACGACGCCCTCCTCCTCGTCGACGAGGTGTACGACCACTTCGACTTCACCGGACGCTTCGAGAGCGCGCTCACGCTCGATCGCGAGCACGTCGTCGTCACCTCGTCGTTCTCGAAGTCGATGGGGGTCACGGGCTTTCGCGTCGGCTACGGTGTCTTCCCCGACCACCTCGTCGGCGACGCGAGAGCGCGGCATATGCTCGTCAACGTCACCGGGAGCCGCCCCGCGCAGGCGGCCGTCGCCAACGCCCTACAGGAGACACCCCCGTCGTACTACGAGTCCGTCCGCGACACGCTCCGCGAGCGGATCGACGCGTTCACCGACGCGCTCGATTCGGCCGGCGCGGACTACACCACCCCGGAGGGCGCGTTCTACGTCCTGGCGCGGTTCGAGGACTTCCCGGGGACGATGGCGAACGTCGAGCGACTGATCGACGAGGCCGGGGTCGCGGGGATGCCCGGCGAAGCGTTCGGCGAGGCCTACGACGACTGGATCCGTTTTGCGCTCTGTACCGACCGGGCGGCGGAGGCGGCGGACCGACTCGCCGCGTACTTCGACGACCGCTGAAGGCTGCGGGCGGTGCAAGCGTACGCTGAGCGGACCGCGTCGGCCCGGGCGACTCTCGCATCCGCCGACCGAGAAGTACACAAGTCCGTATCTCGTCCCCCCTCGTATGTCGAGTATCGACGTCGACGCCGCCGACGAGGGCGACGACGCGCGTACCGAGAGCGACTCGCCGGAGGAGAGCCACGACCACACCGTCGACGTCGAGGCGGTCGATCACGTCGACCCGATCGAAGACGCCGAGGACGCGACGGGGCTGCCCGACCAGGTCGACGCTCCCGACTACGTCCTCTACGGCGGGAAAGGGGGAGTCGGCAAGACGACGATGGCGGCCTCGACGGCGCTCGCCTCCGCGGCCGCGGGCACGGCCACGCTCGTCGTCTCTACGGACCCGGCGCACTCGCTGTCGGACACGCTCGACGTCGACGTGCCGGCCGAGCCGACGCGGATCCGCGAGGAGATCCCGCTGTACGCCGCCGAGATCGATCCGGACTCGGTTGTCGCCGGCCCGTTCGGCGGCGAGGCCGGACCGGGGGCGGCCGGACCGGGCGCTGCGGGCGATGCAGGCGCAGGAGCCGGGTTCGGGTCTGACGCCGACGCCAGCAGCGGATTCGATCAGAACGCGGACGTCGAGGACAATCCCTTCGCCGGCGGCGACGCGGCCGGCGCGGGGGCGTCGCCCTTCGGCGACCTCGGCGGGATGGAGGACCTCATCGGCGGCGCGATGGGGCCGGGGTCGATGCCCGGCGCCGACGAGGCGGCGGCGATGCAGCAACTGATGGAGTACCTCGACGACCCTCGATTCGACCGGGTCGTCGTCGACACCGCACCCACGGGGCACACGCTCCGACTGCTCGAACTCCCGGAACTGATGGACTCGATGGTCGGCCGCATCGCGAAACTCCGCCAGCAGTTCTCGGGGATGATGGAGGGCGTCAAGGGAATGTTCGGGATGGGCACCGAGGAGAACGCCGCCGCGCCCGACCTCGACGAACTCCGCGAGCGGATCGAACGCCTCCGGACCGTCCTGCGCGACCCCGCGAAGACGGACTTCCGCGTGGTGATGATCCCCGAGGAGATGAGCGTCGTCGAGTCCGAGCGCCTCGTCGAGCGCCTCGACGGCTACGGCATCCCCGTCCAGACGCTCGTCGTCAACCGCGTGATGGAGGACCTCGCTGAGGTGACGAGCGCCGACGTCGACGACCGCTGGGTGGTCTCGCCGGACTTAGAGCACTGTGAGTTCTGTCAGCGTCGCTGGCAGGTCCAGCAGGACGCCATCGGTCGCGCGACAGAACTGTTCCGGAGTCGGGACGTAAAGCGCGTGCCGCTCCTCGCCGAAGAAGTCCGCGGCGAGCGGGCGCTCCGCGTCGTCGCAGCGTGTCTGGAGTAGCGAAGCGCGCAGAACCGCGCGCTAGAGTTTTCTGAGGTACCGGTAGGCGGTGTCGAGCCACCGCGCGGGGAGGTGCCGCGCCAGCACCGTGACCCGTGCGGCCGTTCCGGGCTGATACCGGGGTCGCGGCTTCGTCGAGGAGGCGGCGTCGAGGATGTCCTCTGCGACCCGTTCGGCCGAGATTGCGCCGAGTCCGCCGCCGCCGATCAGTTGCGTGTCCGAGAAGAGCTCGTAGAAGGACTCGTACGCGCCCGAGCGTTCGATGCCAGGGATATCGTCGGCATCGTCGTCGTCGCCTCTGTCCCCGTCGTCGCCGTGGACCTCACGCTCGACGCGGTCTGTGAACTGCGTCTCGACCGGGCCGGGTTCGACGACGACGACGTCGATGCCGTACTCGTCGACCTCGTTGCGGAGCGCGTCGCTCATCGCTTCGAGCGCGAACTTCGACCCGGCGTAGACGCCGCCGCCGGGGAACGAGACCCGCCCCGCCGCGCTGGAGACGTTCACGACGGTGCCGTCCTCCTGTTCGCGCATATGCGGGAGGACCGCGCGGAGCAGTCGGTGCGGCCCGTAGACGTTCACCTCGAACTGTCGGTGGACCTGCTCGGTGGGGACGTCTTCGACCGGCCCCATCTGCCCGAAGCCGGCGTTGTTGACGAGACAGGAGATGTGACCCTCCTCTTCGATGATGCGGTCGACTACGCGGTCGACGTCGTCTTGGTCGGTGACGTCCAGGGTGGCGATGTTGCAGCCCTTCTCACCGAGCGTCTCGATGTCTGCTGGGTTGCGGGCCGTGGCGTAGACGCACCAGTCCTCCTCGAGGAAGGCGAGCGCCGTGGCGCGACCGATGCCGGACGAACAGCCGGTGATGAGGACCGTCTTCGGATGCACGATCCGAGCAACGACCCGCGCGGTGTTAATTGTGTGCGGTTCACGGCAGGCCGCCCGCCCCGGTGCGCGCCGGCGTCGGCCCGTTGCCACACGCTTAACTTTCTGCCCGGGGTGGTCCGAGTATGCGATTCGATCGACGGTCCGGGGTCTTCCTCCACGTCACCTCCCTGCCCGGCCCACACGGCATCGGCGACCTGGGCAGCGGCGCCCGCACGTTCCTCGATTGGCTCGCGGACGCAGCGCAGTCGTACTGGCAGTTCTGCCCGGTCGGCCCGACCGCGTCGGTCCACGGCGACTCGCCGTACCAGGCGTACTCCGCGTTCGCGGGGAACCCGCTGCTCGTCAGCCTCGACCGACTCGTCGACGCCGGGTATCTGGACGAGGCGGACATCGAACCGGTCCCCTCGTTCCCGACGCACGACGTCGAGTACGACCGCGTCCGCGAGTACAAAACCGCGACGTTGCGGCTCGCGGCCGAGCGGTTCCACGCCGACGCGGACGACGCCGACCGCGAGGCGTTCGCGGCGTTCCGCGAGCGCGAGTCGGCCTGGCTCGACGACTACACGCTGTTTATGGCGTTGCGGACGCGGTACGACGGCGCGTGGACGTCGTGGCCCGAACCGATCCGGACGCGCGACCCGGACGCGCTCGCGACCCACCGCGAGGAGTTGGCCGACGAGGTGGCCTACCGCGAGTTCGTCCAGTTCGTCTTCGATCGCCAGTGGCGTGCGATGCGAGAGTACGCCGGCGAGCGCGGCATCGACCTCGTCGGTGACCTCCCGATCTACGTCGCGCTCGACAGCGCCGACGTCTGGGCGAACCCGGAGGCGTTCGATCTGACCGACGACCACGAGCCGGCGGCGGTCGCCGGCGTCCCGCCGAACCCCGGCGACGAGGGTCAGCGCTGGGGGAACCCCGTCTACGACTGGGACGCGCTCGCGGCGAACGGCTACGACTGGTGGCTCGCGCGACTCGAACGCCTCCTCGAACTCGTCGACGTCACGCGCATCGACCACTTCAAAGGCTTCGACGAGTACTGGGCGATCCCCGCCGACGCCGAGTCGCCGGCGGCTGGCGAGTGGCGCGACGCGCCGGGCGTGGACTTCTTCGAGGCCGTCGAAGCGGAACTCGGCGAACTGCCGTTCGTCGTCGAGGACCTCGGATTCCTCGATCAGGGGCTCGTCGACCTCCGCGAGCGCTTCGACTTCCCGTCGATGCGCGTGCCTCACTACGCCGACTGGTGCCGCGAGGGCGATATGTACCAGCCGATGCACTACCCCGAAAACAGCGTGGGCTACACCTCGACGCACGATACGAACACCCTCGTCGGATACTACGACGCGCTCCCGCCGCGTCAGCGCGACTGCCTCGAGTACAACATCGGCGCAGACGGTTCGGAGATCCACTGGTCGATGATCGAGGCAGTCTGGCGCTCGGACGCCGTGCTCGTCTTCACGACGATGCAGGACGTCCTCGGCCTCGACAAACACGCGCGATTCAACCGCCCGGGAACCGCGCTGGGCAACTGGACGTGGCGCTGCACCGACGAGGCGTTCGAAGACGACACCGCGGCGCGGCTCGCGCGCGCCACCGACGAACACATTCGGAACTGAGCACTACGCTTCCTGCCGCCCAGTTCCCACCCGCTCCTCGACGCATCGAAACCCCGATACGCGCCTGGGCCGTCCACTGTCCCGATGACGTTCGAATCCGGCGCGATCCCGCTCTCCTCGATCCCTGGGCCGTTCGATCTCCAGGCGACGCTCGAAAGCGGCCAGTCGTACCTGTGGGACCGCGCCGACGGGCGGATGTACGAGTCGATGGACGTCTACGGCGGCGACGCGTGGTACGAGACGGTCGTGCCGCCGGTCGACGGCGTCACCGACGAGGACGTCGTCGTCCGCGTCCGCCAGCGCGACGGCGACCTGCTGTGGGAGGCGACGACCGACCCCGTGCCGCTTTTGACGCACCTGCTGCGCCTCGACGACGACCTCGACGCGATCTACGCGGCGACGCCCGACGACGACCTCATCGAGCGCGCCTACGACGCCTACCGCGGGATGCGACTGGTCCGCGATCCGCCGTTTCCCTGTCTCGTCTCGTTCATCTGCTCGGCGCAGATGCGCGTCTCGCGGATCCACGGGATGCAGATGGCGCTCGCCAGTGAGTTCGGTACGCACCACGAGGTCGACGGCGAGACCTTCGAGGCGTTCCCGACGCCTGCGCAGTTGGCCGCACAGAGCGAGGACGACCTCCGCGACCTGAAACTCGGCTACCGCGCGCCCTACGTACAGCGGACCGCAGCGATGGTCGCCGACGGCGAGGCGCACCCGAGAGAGGCGGTCGGCCGCGACTACGAGGACGCTCGCGAGCATCTGACGCAGTTCGTCGGCGTCGGCGACAAGGTCGCAGACTGCGTGTTACTGTTCTCGCTCGGCTATCTGGAGGCGGTCCCACTCGACACTTGGATACAGAGCGCCATCGCCGAGCACTTCCCCGAGTGCGACCGCGGCAACTACACCGAGACGTCGCGCGCCCTCCGCGAACGCCTCGGCGGCGAGTACGCCGGTTACGCCCAGACGTACCTCTTTTACTACCTCCGCGCCCGCGGCGACGACTGACCGGCGATCGGTTCGATCAGATATTGGTATCGATCGGCGAACCTTTGATGCCACGGGCGACCGTACTATCCTGTATGGACTGCAGAGTCGTCGTCGAGGCCGCGATACCGGTGTACGACGTGGCGACGCCCGACGAGGCGATTCGGATCGCCATCTCGAAGACGGGCGAGATGCTGAATCCGGATCTGAGCTACGTCGAGATCTCGATGGGTTCGCGCACCTCGCCCGACGGCGAGGAACTCCCGCCGGCGTTCATCGCGGCCGACGAGGCGCTCGTCGCGCTGGAACTGGAGATGACGGTCTTCAACGTCGAACAGGAGGAACACGCCTCCCGGATCGCCCGGAAAGAGATCGGCCAGCGGCTCGAAAACGTCCCGCTGAAGGTTCTCTCGGTCGAGCCCGTCGAGGAGGGTGACGAGAGCGACGAGGACGCGACAGGCGAGGATGAATCCAACAAGCACGACGGAAACGGCGCGGGCTCCGAGACCGAAGACCGCTCGACCGACGATTCGGGAGACGACGACCTCATCCCCGAGTTCGACGACCTCGTCGAAGACGGCTGATCGGCGTTGCGGACGGGTGACCGCGCGCGGTTCTTCTCTCTAGGTACGCATCCGTGACGGCCGACAGTATCGTGAGGCTGCAGTGCTCACCGCGAGATATGGCGAACGAGACGCTGTACGATCGACTCGGCCAACGTGAGGGGATTCGCACCGTCGTCGACGACTTCTACGACCGACTCGTCGCGGACGAGGAGATAGGCCCGTTCTTCGAGGACGCTGACGTCGAACGTCTCCGACAGACACAGACCGACTTTCTGTGTGAGGCCGCAGGTGGACCCGAAACGTACGACGCCGCCCCGGTCCGCGAGGCCCACCTTCACGTTCCGTTCACCGAAGAGCACGTCGAGCGCGCTATCGAGCACCTCTCGGACAGTCTCGACGCGTTCGACGTTCCGGAAGACGACGCCGCGAAAGTCGTGCAGGCCGTCGCGGCGTACGAGGAGGAGTTACTGGCGCGCGCGGACCGGTGAGCAGGCGGCTACAGACGCGATCGTAGGGAGATCGGATGCGACGCGCGTGGGTGCGCCGGCGGACGACGGCCCCCGTGTGTCGCTGTGGCTATCGCTCTGAGACGTGGTGTGCGGAGGATGCGGCGAGTCGTCGGGGATCAGTCGGCGGCGGCTGCGACGCGGTCCTGCTCGACTTCGTCCATCGAGGAGGTGATTCCTTTGACCAGTTTAAAAACGGCGGCTTTGTGATCGGTTTTCGACTTGTGAATCGAGGTCGGTCGGACGCCGAGTTCGTTGTATGCTTCGAGCGAAACTTCCTCGTCTTCCCACGCTTCGACCTGTGTGTGTACTTCCGCAAGCAGGCCGTGAAGGTGGATGAGCTCCTGCTTCTTCATGAGCAAAAGTCTGTTGAGACTCGAAGAATATATTACTATCCTGAGTCTCGTTAACACGGACCTGCCGAATATCCCGATGAAACGCCCCGAATCGACCGATTTCAGGTCGACAATGATGAAGGATTCCGGGACAGCCCACCGATCATCCGGTTATTATTGGACGAGTGTCATTAGTCGTTATGCCGTTCTATACACTAGGGACGTAAAAAGTGTTTCTAGAAGTACACGAACGACGGCAAGACCGACAGTATATGAACGCTTTACACCACGCGGCCCCATAACGAGGGTATGGACTACGACGATCAACTCGACCGCGCACTCGACCAGTCGCCCGACATCGCCGAAGGTGGAGATCGGTTCGAGGTCCCGGATCCGGAGGTCCGCCAGGAGGGCAACGCCACGGTCTGGGAGAACTTCGAGTCGACGCACGACCGGCTCGCGCGCGACCCGGATCATCTAGTCCGGTTTCTGCAGTCGGAACTCGGGACGAGCGCGCAGATCGACGACCGCGGCCGCGCGCGCTTCACGGGCGACTTCAAACAACGACGGGTCGCGGAGGCGCTCGAAACGTACGTCGACGACTTCGTCACGTGCAGCGAATGCGGATCGCCGGACACGCGACTCGTCGAAGAGCGCGGCACGACGATGCTGAAATGCGACGCCTGCGGCGCGCTCTCGACGGTCCCTGACCTCTGATACGGTCGCGAGACCGGACCTGGTTCGCACCGAGGTCCGTGGCACGGTGTCGGTCGCCGCTGCCGCGGATCGTCCGCACCGCCGCCGCTTTACTCGAACTGTTTTACGGTGTCGAGGTCGCGTTCGGTCCGCATAAACTCCGCGAGCCGGCGGGTCGCACCGCAAGAAGAGCACGTGTAGTTTTCACGGTGATTGGGTAGCGACGTCGGCTTCGCCTCCCAGCCTTTCCCGCATTCAGGACACAGCAGTCGGACAAACGCTTCGACCATAGCCCAATCGACTCCCGGTACGTCAATAAAGGTTGTTGCGCCGGCCCCGTCCACGGGCGAATAGCTGCCCGACAGGGGCCGTCTCGGGCCGCTCGTCCGCGTGGCCGATTCGACCCGCTACGTCTCCTCCCGATCCGGTACGTCCTCCCTCGGCGCTGCGTCGTCGCCTACGCGAGCATCCCCGGGTCGTCGACCTCGAGGAGCTCTTTGTACCGGTTACGGATCGTGACCTCGGAGACGTCGGCGACCTCGCTGACCTGGCTCTGGGTCACCTTCTCGTTGGTGAGCAGGGCGGCCGCGTAGACGGCCGCGGCCGCGAGGCCGACCGGCGACTTCCCCGAGTGGATCGCGGCCTGCTTCGCGTTTCGGAGCAGCTGTCGCGCCTGTCGTTCGGCCTCGTCCGAGAGGCCGAGTTCCGAGGCGAACCGGGGGACGTACTGTTCGGGGTCTGCGGGCTCGACTTCCAGTTTGAGCTCGCGGACGACGTAGCGGTACGTCCGAGTCAACTCCATCTTGTCGACGCGCGAGACGCGCTCGATCTCGTCGAGCGAGCGGGGCGTCCCGGCCTGCCGGGCTGCGGCGTACAGCGCGGCGGTTGCGACGCCCTCGATCGAACGGCCGGGAAGTAGGTCTTCGCTCAGCGCGCGGCGGTAGATGACCGACGCGGTCTCCCGGACGTTCTCGGGGAGGCCGAGCGCCGAGGCCATCCGGTCGATCTCGCCGAGCGCCTGCTTGAGGTTCCGCTCTTTCGAGTCGCGCGTGCGGAAGCGCTCGTTCCACGTGCGGAGGCGTTGCATCTGCTCGCGCTGTCGCGACGACAGCGAGTTGCCGTAGGCGTCTTTGTTCTGCCAGCCGATGTTGGTCGACAGCCCCTTGTCGTGCATCAGGTTCGTCGTCGGCGCGCCGACGCGAGACTTGCGGTCGCGCTCGGCGCTATCGAAGGCCCGCCACTCGGGACCGCGGTCGATCGAGCCCTCGTCGACGACGAGGCCACAGTCCGCACAGACCGTCTCGCCGCGGGCTTCGTCGGTGATGAGCGTGCCGCCACACTCCGGGCAGACGTGCTCTTCTGCTTCGGTCTCCGCTTCGTGGGCGTGCTCTTCGTGCTCGCTCTCGGTGCGTTCTCCGTCGGTCCGCGTTTCAGTGTTGTGGGTTGTCACTTGTGTATCGTCCTCGCGTTCGTCCGCTTGCCGTGTGCTGCGGCCCGCTACGTGCTCTCTGGTGCGTGTGTCACTCATGATGGGGAGGGAGGTTCGTTCGCGACCGGGAGGAATAAGAGAGAATCCGGCCCGAACTGACCTTACTATCTGTAAGTACCCAAAGTATTTAAATATTTTGGCAGCTGAAAGCCGATTAATCACGATCTTTGAGCCCCAATACGTGCATATTAGCCCTCGAACGGTCTGCCACCGGTGGCCCGCCAAGACTATATATACGTTCCGAAGAGTTCGGGTGGTCGCTCAGAGCCAGCCCTCTCGACGAAAGTGAACGAGCAATATTGCCGTGACCAGTCCCATTCCGCCGACGACTGCGGGATAGGCGTACGGCCACGTCAGTTCCGGGAGGTTCGTCGCGTGATCGCCGAAGTTCATCCCGTAGACGCCGACGACGAACGTCAGCGGGATGAAGATCGTCGCGACGACAGTCAACCGCTTCATCACCTCGTTCGTGGATTGGGAGACGACGTTGAGGTAGATGTCGCGCGTTCCACGCGTGAGATCCCGATACGTCTCGGTGAGATCGACGATCTCGACCAGGTGGTCGTAGACGTCGCGGTAGAACTTCTCTGTCGGTTCGCTGACGCGCTCGGCGTCGCCACGCGCCAGCACTCCGACCGCTTCCCGCATCGGCCAGACGACTTTCCGGAACGAGAGCAAGTCCCGCCGGACGGCGTTGAGTCCCTCGATGAGCTCCTCGTCCGGCGTCGAGAGTATCGCCTCCTCTATCTCTTCGATCGTGTCACCGACGGTGTCGAGCAGGCCGAAGTAGTCTTCGACGGCGTGGTCGATCACGCGGTAGGCCGCGAAGTCCGGCCCCTGCTTCAGCGTCCGACCCTCCTGATTCTCGACGGACTGCCAGACGTCGGAGACGACGTCGACACGACCGGTTTCGGCCGTCACCGTCACGAGCCAGTCGCTGCCGAGAAACAGCCCGATCGGCTGCGTCCGGATCTCCTCGTCGAACGTCGTCTCGCCTCGTTCGAGCGCGACCGTCTTCACTAACACGAACGTGTGGCCCTCGAACTCTGCGGTCTTCGGCCTGACGTCGCCGCGAACGTCCTCCATCTCTAGCGCGTGCAACGAGAACGCCTCGGCGACCATATTCTCTTCTTCCCGTGTCGGCGCACTCACTCGGACCCACGTCGTTCCGGGGGCTTCGCGTGCCGCTCGGAGATCCGATTCTGTCTCGATCACGTGGTGGTCGACGCGTCCAACGTCGTAGACGATCGCCGAGATCACGCCGCCCCACCCCCGTCGTAACCGACGGCGTAGAGTGTCACACCGACCATCACGCCGACGAGCGTCGCCGATCGTCCCGGATACGGCGCGGCGACACCGACCGCGTACCCGACGAGAGCGAGCGCGGTGAGCGCGATACCGATCAGCCGCGTTCGTCGCATAGCTGACACTCTCGGAGCGGGGACAAAAGCGTTGTTCGGGTCAAAAACGGGTACGGTGCGCGCTTCGGCGTCGTCATACTGTCAGACAGCAGTTCGTGAATCATATTGGCACCGACGGGGTGCCGATAGTTTCACAGAGTTCTGTCTGGCAGTCTCAGTCCGAGACCGGGTGTTCGAGCGCGCGCATCATCGACAGGACGTTCTCCTCCTCGCCGTCGAGCTGCTGGGGGTAGACGCCGATCGCGAGGACGAAGTCCTCACCGTCGCGGTACTTCGTCACGTGAACGAAGACGTCGATCTCTCGGCCCTCTACGGTCGCCGTTCCCGCGAATTTCGTCACCGTCGTCTCGGTCCCCTGGACGGTGATGTTCCGTTCGCTCACCTGCCGGATGTCGCTCAGGCCGGAGTAGCGCTGCTGGACGAACTCGACCAGCCGCGCGTTCGAGAACTGCCCGATCGGGTTGAGCGTCTGGCCGGCAATCTCGACGGCGGGCGTCGAGACCACGGTGAAGACGCCGAGGCGTGTCTCGCCCAGCGGGCCGAGGTCCAGACTCTTATCGTAGCTTGTGACCTGGTTCGTGGCGACGACGCGGCGTTCCTGTCCGGCGACCTCGAACGTCCGGTTCACCGTGAGTTCCCGCGTCCCATTCGACTCGTACCCCGCTTCTTCGACTGCCGAATCAGCGACGGCAGCCGGTTCCGCGGTGAACGTGAGCGCTTCGCTTCCAGTGAGAAAGCCGATACAGCCGCTCGTCGAGAGCAGGAGCGCGACGGCGACAGCGGCTACCACGCGACGGTTCGATATCACGATCGGAGGTACTCACCCGATCGGGTTTAAATCCGCGGGTCGACCCCGACGTCGACGATAGCAGCATTTGCACGTCATCACCCGCCCGATCGCCCGACAGCGTGTGATCGGGTGCGCAATCAGTTGGAAATGCTACGATACCGCTACCCGAGATACGAGACTGAAACGGTGTGTGGGCCAGTCGCAGTCTCCAACGTGACTTCCTCGACCAGTCGTTCCCGGACCTGTTCGCGCCACTCGTCGACAGCCTCCTGATGGCGTTCGCGATGCCGTTCTCGCGTGTAGGGTATCCCCGAGGCGCGGAGTTCGTCTTCGGTGTCGTCGACGGTCGGATACGACGGCGGGTCTGCAACGAACCGCTCGGGGGCGAAGTGTATCGGTGACGGCGCGTCGTCGGAGCCGCTCTCACTGTCGACTGCCACTGCGTCCGTCTCCGAACTGGACGCCGCCTCCTCGTCCGGACCGACGATCCCAGCGTCGTGGATCCGCGCTCGCATACGACCCGAGAAGGGCGGCGTCACGCGCAGCACGACCGCCCGCTGGCTCCGGGACGCCGCTTCGAGTCCGTCGACGACGTCCGCTGTCGTCACGGCGAGCGATCTGATCCGATGCGGGTCCGTCGCAGACGACGCCGAATCCGCAGACGAGAGTGGACGAGAGGGGTCCTCTCCCGTCCCATTATGCCCGGTCATGTCACCCCGCGCCCCACCGCGCGGTATCGGTCGCTCCGAGGTCACCGTTGCACTCGGGACACCGAGCGCGGAACGAGCCAGGGGAGACGCGAAAGCCGCAGTCCTGACAGACGAACGATTGTCGACCACTCATCACACCGCCTGAAAGGATTCTGGCGTGTTAACTCTTGCCGTGATATGTTCACGAACAGTCGCATTTGTATTGTACTATAGTGTGAATACCGTACAAGAATAACCGGACGAATCACAATCTATTCCTGCTCACAGACAACTGTTCTGTGCAATGAGCAGTTTGGGGGACGACACGCGGTTACGCATCGACGGGGTCATCCGCCGTGTTCACGAGGCACTCGTGGAAGTGAAGACACGAGACGAACTCGAAGCCGCAGTCTGTCGAGCCTTTGCGGACTCTGAGCCGTACGTCTTCGCCTGGATCGGGGTACACGATACCGACACCAACGTCGTCGTTCCGAGCGCGATTGCAGGGGCGGGACAAGAATATCTCGACGAGATCTCGATCGCGCTCGACGACTCTGCGGAGGCGAACGGCCCGACCGCGGTGGCGCTCCGCACCGGCACGACGCAGATTATGCAGCGCATTCGGGACGACCCGGACTACGAACCCTGGCGCGAGCAGGCGCTTGCCCGCGGGTTCGAGTCGAGTGCCGCTATCCCCCTCGTCGAAGGCCATCGGACGTACGGCGTCTTGAACGTGTACTCCGGACGGCCCGAGGCCTTCGAGGCGTCCGAACAGACGCTCCTGGCAGAACTCGGCGCGACGATCGGGACCGCGATCGGCGGCATCTTGGCCCGCGAAGACCTGGAGGCCCAGAAGCGTCAGTACGAACAGCTCACAGAGCGCATCTCGGACGCGTACTACGCCGTCGACTCGGAGTGGGAGATCACGTACTGGAACGACCAGATGGCCGATCGAACCGACGTGTCGGCCGCGGACGCCCTCGGCGAACGGCTCTGGACGGCGTTCCCCGAGATCGTCGGGACGGACGCCGAGTCGAACTACCGGGCTGCGATGGAGACGAACGAGCCGCAGTCGTTCGAGATGTACGTCGAAGCGCCGTTCGACTACTGGGTCGAAGTCGACGTCCACCCCGACGACGACGGCCTCTCGATCTTCTCACGGGAGATCACAGAGCGCAAACAGCGCGAACGGGAACTCACGGAAGCAAAGCGTCGCCTCGACGCGATCGTACACAACACGTCCGAAGCCATCTACATCAAGAACCGCGAGAGCGAGTACATCTTCATCAACGAGGTCGGTGCTGACATCTTCGATGAGACGCCCGAGACGGTCGTCGGCAAGACCGACGACGAACTGTTCGACACCGAGAGCGCCGACGCGATCAGAGCCGACGACCGCCACGTCTTCGAGAGCGGAACCGGGGAGACGTGGGAGCGCGTTCGCTACGTCGATGGGACTGAACACGTCTTCATCGACAACAAGTTCCCCTACCGCGACCAGTCCGGCGAGATCATCGGACTCGTCGGCGTAAGCCGCGACATTACTGAACGCAAGGCGTACGAACAGCAACTCGAAGAGCAGCGCGACGGCCTCGACCTGTTGAACAAGGTCGTCCGACACGACATCAGGAACAACCTCCAGGTCGTGCTCGGTTACGGCGACCTGCTCGGGCCCCACGTCGACGCCGACGGGAACGAGCATCTGACCAAGATTCTGAACAACGCCGAGTCGGCAGTCGAACTGACCCACACGGCGGCCGACCTCGCGGAAGTGATGGTCCATCCGGACCGCGACCCGACCCGTGTCTGCTTGGACGACATCCTCCAGACGCAGATCACCGAGGTCCGTGAGACGTTCGACGACGCCACAGTCGCAGTGGCGGGGTCGTTGCCGGCGGTCGAGGTCCTGGCCGACGATATGCTCTCGTCGGTGTTTCGAAACCTGCTGAAGAACGCCGTCCAGCACAACGACAAGGACGTTCCCGAAGTGACGGTCTCGGCGGCCGTCGACGACGACGCGGGGGCGGTCACCGTGCGCGTCGCCGACAACGGCCCCGGGGTCCCCGAGGACCTCCGACCGTCGATCTTCGGGAAAGGCGAGAAGGGTCTCGACAGCGAGGGCACGGGCGTCGGACTCTATCTCGTTCGCACGCTCGTCGAGGCCTACGGCGGGGACGTCTGGATAGAAGACGAGACGGCGGGACGGCCCGCCGACACGCGTACAGCGTCCGCCGCTGCGACCGACGCCGAGGGCGCGGTGTTCGCCGTCGAACTCCCGATCGCCTGAGCGGCGACGGCCGCGAACCATCGACCGCCGACTGCCTTCGAGAATACATATACGAGTCCGTCCGCAAGGACGGGTATGAGCGATCAGCGTCCCGAAAGTGCGGGATGGTTCGTCGACGTCGATCCGGGGGACCTCGACGCCGGCGCGGCGGCGATCTACGACCGAACGGCCGAGCACCCTCGGGACTGGCCGGCCGAAGCGGTCCGGGCGGGCTTCGCTGCCGACGAAGCCGACTACTACGACGCGCTCCACGAGGCGACGCTCGCGGCGACCCGCGAGGCCGTCCAGGAGCGCGAGCGCTCGGACGACAAACAGCTCACGCACGCGGTCCGCGCGATGGACGACGCCGAGCGAACCGCGAACGAACTCGCCGAGCGTCTCGCCGAGTGGGCGGGCACGTTCGACCGCGACGTCCCCGGCGGCGTCGACGGCGCCCGCGAGGTCGCAGCGTGGACTCCCGAGACGCCCGCCGAGGAACGCGTCGTCTCACTCGCCGAGCGGGTCGTCGATCTCGACGACGAGCGCGCCGACCTCCGCTCGTTCGTGGAGTCACACGCCCCCGACGTCGCCCCCAACCTCGCCGAGATGGCCGGTCCCGTCCTCGCAGCGCGACTGCTCTCGCTCGCCGGCGGACTGGAGTCGCTGGCGAAAAAGCCCGCCGGGACGGTGCAGGTGCTCGGCGCGGAGGACGCGCTCTTCGCGCACTTGCGCGGCCGCGGCTCCTCGCCGAAACACGGCGTCATCTTCACGCACGAGTACGTCCGCGGGACCCACCCCGACCACCGCGGGTCGGCCGCGCGGGCGTTCGCCGGCAAGCTCGCGATCGCGGCTCGGATCGACTACTACTCGGGCGACTTCAAGCAGTCCGTCCACGACGACCTCACAGAGCGGATGGCGACGATCCGCGAGCGGGAGGTGAGCCAATGAGCCCCGCGCTCCCTTCCGGCGTCGAGCGCCGGCGATTCGACGGCCGCGAGCGACTCGCCACCCGCGGTGACCCGGTCTACGGCGAACCGCAGGACGACGAGGGCTGGCGCGCGTGGGACGCCGGGCGGTCGAAACTCGGTGCGATGCTCGAACTCGGGATGGACCTCGGCATCGACGGCGACGACGGCGTGCTCTATCTCGGCGCGGCCTCGGGCACGACCGTCTCGCACGTCGCGGACTTCGCCGGCCCGACGTACGCCGTCGAGTTCGCCCCGCGCCCGACGCGTGACCTCGTCGGCGTCGCCGAGCCGCGGCCGAACCTCTTCCCGCTGCTGAAAGACGCCCGCGAGCCGGAGACGTACGCGCACGTCGTCGAATCCGATCTGGACTGTCTGATCCAGGACGTCGCGACCCGCGGGCAGGCGACCGTCGCGCTGCGGAACCGGGAGTTCCTCGCGCCGGACGGCCGGCTGCTCGCCGCGTTCAAGGCGCGGAGCGAGGACGTCCTCAGCGACCCCGCGGAGGTCTTCGACGACGTGCTCGCCGAACTTCGAGCGGGCTACGAGATTCTCGAAACCCAGCGGCTGGACCGCTTCCACGACGATCACCTCGCGGTCGTCGCCGAGCCGCGACCGGAGGGGTCCGAGTGAGCGCGTCGACGACCGCGTCGGTTCCGGGAGCGGCGCCATCGGCCTCCGGCCGACGGTCGCCCCCGGCGCGGATGGGCGAATCGTTCGCCGCAGCCCGCGACATATTTAATCGGCCGCCGCAAACCACGTGCCGATGGAGCTAGGGTCGGCGGACGCCTTCGACCGGATGGGCACGCTCGGCGTCGAAGAGGAGTTCTACATAGTCGACGAGCGGGGCTACCCGGCGTCGGGCATCTCGGATCTCGTCTACGATCATCCCCCCGGAGGAATCCTCGAGGACCGAATCGACCACGAACTGTTCCAGTTCACGATCGAGACGCAGACGCCGCTCATCGAGGACGTCGACGCGGTCGAGGGGACGGTCCGTGAGGTTCGCGAGGCTCTCGTCGATCACGCCGCCGAACACGGCTATCGGATCGCGGCCGCCGGACTCCACCCGGCCGCGAAGTGGCGCGAACTCGACCACGCCACGAAGCCACGGTACAAGTCTCAGCTGGACCGCATCCAGTATCCCCAACACCGCAACACGACCGCCGGCCTCCACGTCCACGTCGGCGTCGACGACGCCGACAAGGCGACGTGGATCGCCAACGAGCTCCGCTGGTACCTCCCGCCGGTGCTCGCACTTTCTGTCAACTCCCCGTTCTGGAACGGCTTCGACACCGGATTAGCATCCGCTCGTGCGAAGATCTTCGAGGCGCTCCCGAACACGGGAATGCCGACGTACTTCGAGGACTTCGAGACCTACCAGCAGTTCGAGCGCAAAATGGTCGAACTCGGATCGATCGAGGACCGCGGGGAACTCTGGTACGACGTGCGGCCACACACGGGCCACGGAACCGTCGAAGTCCGCACGCCCGACGCCCAGACCGACCCGGCGGCGACCGTGGCGTTCGTCGAGTACGTGCACGCGCTCGTCGAAGACCTCGCCGCCCGCTACGAGGACGGCGAGTCGGGGACAGACATCCGCCGAGAGATCCTCGACGCCAACAAGTGGCACGCGATCCGCTACGGCTACGACGCGTCGTTCATCACGCGCGACGTCGAAGACACGATCACGCTCGGCGAGTTCGTCGCTGCCGAGTCCGACCGCCTCGGCATCGACAGCCTCCGGACGCGCTTCGAGATGGAGAGCGGCGCGGCGTGGCAGCGTCGGATCCACGAGGAGGAAGGACTCGACGCACTCTGTGAAGCGCTCTGTCTCGACTGATCCCGAGAAAGGCTTTTGTCTCGCGAGTTTTGACCTTTCGACTAGAACACGATGTCCCCTGACGAGCCGACAGACGACAGCGAGAGCGACGGAACCGACCGACTGACCGACGAGGACCACGATACTGCGGCGAGCGACGACGAGGTGGGTATCGACATCGAGGTTGGCGAGGATACCTATCACGGGGGCGATAGCGAGGGAGAAGCAGACGAGAGTGCGCGTGCGCGCCTCGAAGCAGAGGCTGACCGCGCCGTCTCGGAGTTCGACGAGGGCATCGTCGACCTCCTCGCGTGGCTCCTCGACACGGAGACCCGCGCGCGGATCTACGTCTATCTCCGGAAGAATCCCCACTCGACGAGCGAGGAGGTCGCCGACGGGACTGGACTGTACCCGAGCACCGTCCGCGAGGCGCTCGCCGAACTGCACGACGAGGAGACCGTCACCCGTCGCAAGCGCGAGAGCGCCGGCGCGGGCAACAACCCCTACGAGTACACCGCGATCGCTCCGAGCGAACTGGTCCGCGGCGTCGCCGAGCAGGTGCAGTCGGAACTGAACACCGTGTTCAACCTCGACCGCCGGCTCGGTGGTGACGCGGACGACGAGGGCGAGACGAGCGTCGGGCCGGTCACGATCACTGTCGGCGAGGATGGCGACGACGCGAAGCACGACGACGCTCACGACGCGAGTGACGAGGGCGACGGCGACGAGGATGAAGGCGGCGAAGACGACAGTGAACAGGCCTAGCACGCCGGTCGACGGCCACCGCTTCCGCGCCATTTTTAACGTTCCCCGGGAGACGTATCCTCAATGACCGGGCCTTGGACGGAGTGGGACCACGTGCTGAAAGTGGACCCGGACAAAGATCTCGTCGACGGCGAGACGTTCGAAGACGTCTGTGAGACTGGAACCGACGCGATCGAGATCGGGGGAACGCTCGACATCACGACCGACAAGATGCAGCGCGTCGTCGACGCGTGTTCGCGCTACGACGTGCCGCTGTACCAGGAGCCGTCGAATCCCGGGGTCGTCATCGAATCCGAGGACCTCGACGGCTACCTCGTCCCGACGGTGTTCAACGCCGAGTCCTCGTTTTGGGTGACCGGCGCACACAAAGAGTGGGTCCGTATCGACGGCCCCCTCGACTGGGACCGGACGACGACGGAAGCCTACGTCGTGTTGAATCCCGACGCGTCCGTCGCCGAAGTGACCGAGGCCGATACCGACCAGACCGCCGAGGACGTCGCCTCGTTCGCGGCCGTCGCCGAGAAGATGTTCGGTCAGGAGATCATCTACATCGAGTATTCGGGTACCTTCGGCGATCCGAAGAAGGTCGCAGCCGCCCGCGACGCGCTCGAAGAGTCGACGCTGTTCTACGGCGGCGGGATCCACGACTACGACACCGCCTACGAGATGGGGCAGAACGCCGATACGATCGTGGTCGGCGACCTCCTCCACGACGAAGGTGTCGACGCCGTTCGGGAAACCGTCGAAGGCGTCAAAGACGCCCACGCCGAAGCCGTCGTCGAGTAGCGCGCTCTGCTCCGGCCTTCACTCCCCGCCGCTATTTTCGCCGCTCTACCGCGCGTTTCGTCGCCGTCTTGGCTCTCGCCCTCGTATGCGTTTTTGCGTCTACCCGGATGACCGATCGCTTGAGCCGTGGGCACCGCTCGCAGTTCCGTGCGGGGACGACACACTTCGGGTCCGAACCGACCGTTTTTAAGACCGGGCGGTCGGTAACACGGAGTATGCAAGGCAGAACCTTCACGGCCGACGCCGAGCCTGGCGACGAGGTCACTGTCGCTGGCTGGGTCCACGAGGTCCGTGACCTCGGCGGGATCGCCTTCCTGATCCTCCGAGACAAGTCTGGGAAGATTCAGATCAAACTCGAAGAGGACTCGATGGACGCAGATCTCGTCGAGACCGGACTCGACGTCTCTCGCGAGAGCGTCATCACCGTCACCGGCTCGGTGAAAGAGGAGCCGCGCGCGCCGACCGACGTTGAGATCATCCCCGAGAGCATCGAGGTGCTCGCGGAGTCCGACACCGAACTGCCGCTCGACCCCTCCGGGAAGGTCGACGCCGAACTCTCGACGCGGCTCGATAACCGAACGCTCGACCTCCGCAAGGAGGAAGTGAAAGCGATCTTCGAGATCCGCGCGGAGATCCTCCGCTCCGTCCGCGACGCCTTCCGCGACATCGGCTGTACGGAGATCAACACGCCGAAGATCGTCGCCACCGGGACCGAAGGCGGCACCGAGCTGTTCCCGATCACCTACTTCGGCGAGGAAGCCTTCATGAACCAGTCGCCGCAGCTGTTCAAGCAGCTGATGGTCGGCTCCGGCCTCGAACGCGTCTTCGAGATCGGCCCGATCTTCCGCGCCGAAGAGCACAACACGCCGCGGCACCTCAACGAGGCGACGTCGATCGACTTCGAGTCGGCGTTCGTCGACCACACGGAGGCGATGGACGCCTGCGAACACGTCGTCAAGAGCGCTTACGAGGGCGTCGCAGAGAACTGCCAGCGTCAGCTCGAACTCCTCGGTCTCGACGAGGAGTTCGAGGCGCCCGAGGGCGACTTCCCGCGGCTCACCTACGAGGAGGCCATCGAACGGATCAACGCGACGGGCGAACTCGACGAACAGCTCGTCTGGGGCGACGACCTCCCGACCGAGGGCGAGCGCGCGCTCGGCGAGGACGTCGGCGAGCACTACTTCATCACCGACTGGCCCAGCGAGATCAAGCCGTTCTACATCAAGGACCACGACGACGACGAGCAGCTCTCGACGGGGTTCGATATGATGCACCCGCGGATGGAGCTCGTCTCCGGCGGGCAGCGTGAACACCGCTACGAGCACCTCGTCGCCGGCTTCGAGCAGCAGGGTCTCGACCCCGACCAGTTCGAGTACTACACGAAGATGTTCAAATACGGGATGCCGCCGCACGCCGGCTGGGGTCTCGGCGGCGAGCGTCTCGTGATGACGATGCTCGGACTGGACAACATCCGGGAAGCCGTGCTGTTCCCGCGAGACCGCCAGCGTCTGAGCCCCTAGCGCGCAAGCGCCGCTGTCGAGCGGGAGCCAGAAAAGCGAGCGAAGTGAGCTTTTCGCTGTTCCCGCGAGACCGCCAGCGTCTGTCGCCGTAAGCGACGACGCGACACCGATCGCGGGGGCAAGCGATTCCTTCGGAATCGCCCCGTTCCCGCGAGACCGCCAGCGCCTGAGCCTCTAGCGCGAAGGCGTGACAGATCAACGAGACGAGCGTCAGCGAGTCTCGTCAGGCCGCCAGCGTCTGTCGTCGGAGTCGAAGCCGTCTCGTCTCTCTCCGTTCGCGAGCAGTGACGGCCGTCCAGCAGTCGTGCGTGACGCCTGTGGATGCAACCTCCGCCCGCCGAAACCGCGCCCGATTTAACGGCGCGTGCGCAACCGACGCACGATGACCGACGAGGCGACGGCGTTCGTTCCCGGGCACGTCACGGGGTTTTTCAGCGCGCACCCGGACGAGGACCCGTTAGTTGCGGGCTCGCGCGGTGCGGGCATCACCCTCTCACACGGCGTCGAAGTGCGGATCGAACGCGACGCCGGAGCCTCGGACGTGACGCTCAACGGCGAGGTGCTCACCGTCGACGCCGTCGATGCCGTGCTCGACGCGCTCGGCGCGACCGACGCGGCTGTGACTGCCGAGACGCCGCTGCCGCTCGGGGCCGGCTTCGGCGTCTCCGGTGCGATGGCGCTCGGGACCGCCTACGCGGTCAACGCGGCGTACGATTGTCTTCGAACCGAGAACGACCTCGTCGCCGTCGCCCACCGCGCGGAAGTCGAGGCGGGGACGGGCCTCGGCGACGTGGTTGCGCAGGCCCGCGGCGGGCTCCCGATACGGCTCGAACCGGGCGCGCCCGAACACGGCCGGCTCGACGGCGTCCCGGCCAGCCCGCGCGTCGAATACCTCTCGTTCGGCTCGGTCTCCACCGAAGAGGTCCTCTCGGGTGACACCCGCGCGCTGACAGCTGCGGGAGAGCGTGCGCTCGCGGACCTCCGCGAGCGCCCCACGCCTGGCCGTCTCGTCTCCCTGTCGCGCCGCTTCGCTCGCGAGGCCGACCTCCTGACCGACCACGTCGCCGACGCCATCGCGGCCGTTCGCGCCGCGGGCGGCGACGCGGCGATGGCGATGCTGGGTGACACCGTGTTCGCGTTCGGAGGGGACCTCTCGTCGGCGGGATACGACCCCGAAGTTTGTTCCGTCCACGCCGCGGGGGCGACGCTTCGCGCGCAGGGCGCACGCGACGCCGACGCCTGAGCGAATCAGACACCTGAGGTTGCCACCGACGGTCCGCGACCGACGCGTGACGGCTGCTGTGGCTGCTCGCCGAATCGGCTCGCTTTTTGTTTGCCCCGTAAATATCGGGGTATGAGCGAGATCGACGTCCCGGAGAGCCACCCCCGATACGAGTCGCTGCTCACGCGACACCGCATCGAAGCGGGCGTAGAGAAGGGGATCACGAGCAAGCAGGGCCTCATCGCCGAGGGCCGCGGCGAGGCGTTCGACTACTTGCTCGGCGAACAGACGACGCCGTCGGCCGATCGAGCCGAGCGCGCCGCCGCCGCGTTGCTGCTTCTCGCGGACCAGCCGGTCCTCTCGGTCAACGGCAACGCCGCCGCGCTCGTCCCCGGCGAGATGATCGAACTGGCGTCGGTGGTCGGGGCCGACATCGAGGTCAATCTGTTCAACCGGACGGACGAGCGGATGCAGGCCATCGTCGAACACCTCCGCGAGCACGGCGCGGCCGAGGCGGGCGTCGAGATCAAGGGGCTCACCGCCGACGCCCGGATCCCCGGGCTCGATCACGAGCGCGCGAAAGTCGACGCCGACGGCATCGGATCGGCCGACGTCGTGCTCGTGCCGCTCGAAGACGGCGATCGGGCCGAAGCGCTCGCCGAGATGGGGAAACGAGAGGTCGTGATCGACCTGAACCCGCTGTCGCGTTCGGCACAGACTGCGACGGTGCCGATCATCGACAACATCCTCCGCGCGGTGCCGAACATCACCGAACACGCGCGGACGCTACAGGACGTCTCACGGGAGGAACTGGAGACGATCGTGCGCGAGTTCGACCGCGAGCGCGCGCTCGCGGCCGCCGAGGACGCGATTCGTTCCGGCACGCTCGAGTGAGCGTCGCACAGCACTCTCGGACCGCTACTGCTCTCGCAACTCGGCGTCGGTGAGCGCGTCGTTGAGGTCGTCGCGGACGAACTCGCCCGTCTCTCTGTCCATCGCGGTCGTCACGATACGGTTCTCCTGGACGCTGGAGCCGTCCCGGAGCAGGAGTCGGACGTTGCCGTTGTCGTCGGCGCGCGTCACCTTCGCTCTGAGCCCCGTCCTCGACCCGGTCCCGCCGGCGTCGATCGGGCCGGGGACGATCTTCTTCACGTGCGGGTGGTTGGCGACGACGCCGATCGCCTTGCGACCGCGGCGCCCGCCGATGAGCGTCGAGTGCGACCCGCCAAGTTTCTCTCGCGGCGGCGTCTCGACGACTTCCAGCGACCGTTCGCCGCGGCGGTCGAGGACGCGCTCGACTGGGTCGTCGGCTGCGACGCGGTAGAACTCGTGGTGCAACTGCGCGCGGGCTTCCCGCAGTACGTCGCGGTCGCCCGCTGCAAAGACGGTCTCGGGACGCTTCCGGCGGATCTCGTCGGCGACGCGCCCCGCGAAGTTCCGGAGTTCGACGACCTCGGCTTCGGGGTCGTCTTCGGGAACCGTCGTCAGCGTCGTGCGGCCGACGATCTCCTCGCCGTCGAGCATCGTCAGTTCCGCGCGGTCGCGCTCGAACGCGACGACGACGGCGTCGCAGTTGGCCGTGTTGCAGACCAAACAGTAGTCCCCGGGGCGTTCGAGGGGCGTCCCGCACCGCCGGCAGTCCATAGCGGTGGAAGACGACGGAAAAATAAAAGCGCGGCTATCGAGCCACTGCCTTCGCCGTTCGCCGGGCGTCCGCCAACAACGCCGCTGCGGGCGCACGTCCCCGATCCGCGTTCACAACTCCGTCGGACTCGTCTTCAGATACTCCCGGAGAAGCACCGTCGCGTACGACCCCGACGGCAGCGAGAACGACAGGTCGTAGGCGTCCTCGCCGTCCTCGACGTCGGTGTCGACGTCGACGCACGTCCGAAGGAGGACCGCTCGGCGCGTCCCCGTCGAGTGGAACTCGTCGGGGAGATCGAAGTCGGACGGTTCGAGGCCCAGATCATCGAGTACCGCGCGCTCGACGTCTCCGGGTTCGCCCTCTGCGAGGTCGGTCTCGGTGCCGACGAGCGGCGCCGTCACGAACGCCCGGCCGCGCTCGCAGTGGCGGCGCATCACGTCCACGCGTCGCTCGGTCGCCGTCTGCGTTCGGTCCATATCCGGCCGATAGAGCCCCTCGGGTGCGTCGGTGTCGGCGAAGCAGACGACGTCGCCCGCGACCGGTTCCGAGAGCGGGAGCCCACGCGAGAGCCGCTCGCTGACGATCCGGTTGAACGCGTACGACTGCGCGGCGTTGACGAACAGGCGCTGGAGGTTCTGGGGGACGGCTTCGAGCGCGTGTCGCCAGTCTTCTGCGGTCCCGTCGCCGTCTTCGTGCAGCCGGTGCAGCATCGAACGCTCGAAGCGGAGCGCGCCGGGCATTCGATCGAGCGCCGCCTGCCAGTCGGGATCGGCCGTCGCGGCCTGCTCGTCGACGAACGCCCGCGCGGCCTGCGTTGCCTCCGGCTCTGCGTCGAATGGATTGCCGACGTACGTCAGGACGGCCTCGCGCCACTCGCCGCGGGCGACGCACAGGCCGACCTCGTGGGTGACGGGGCGGCGGCTGCCGAAGCGCTGGTGGCCGAAGTAGTTCGGGACCCCGACGTCGACGCAGCCATCGGCCTCGGTAGCACTGTCGGCCTCGGTGACGCCGTCGGCGACGCTGCGCTCACGCTCGTCTGCCGCCTCGTGAAGCCGCACGTGCAGTTCGGCGGTGATCTCCTCGACGGGCGTGACGTCGGCACCGCGAACGCGGATCTCGAAGGCGTTGCCCGCGAGGTCGCCGAAGTGGAGCGTTCGGCCGATCCGGCCGAGCACCTCGACGTCCGCGTCGTCGATCTCGGGCAGGTCGTCGGGATCGACGTCCGAGAGCGTGAACAACTGCGTCGTGACCGCGTGTTTGTCCTTCGTGCCCGCCCACGAGACCCGTTCGCGGCTGATTCCGAGCGCGTTCGAGAGCCGGTGGGCGAAGTCGTTCGTGTCCCACTGCCGGAGCTCCGCACGGACGAGCAGGTGTGGATAGTCGCCCGCGTCGGCCGCGAGTGGTTCGGGCTCCATCGTCTCCAGTTCGCGGACGCGGAAGTCCTCGGGCGCCGTCCGCAGGCGGCCGCCGGTCCCGTCGGCGTCGCTGAAGTAGTACTCGATGCCGACGCGCCGTTCGAGCGGGTGTGCCTCGCGCATCTGGTCGTCACCGGATTCCCGCTCTGGGGGTAAGGCCGCTCCGGTTCGGCCTTCGACTCACTCGCGCGCGGTGTCGCCCCGCTGGACGGGGTCGTCCCACATTCCGGTGATCTCGAAGCGCGCGCCCCCAGAGTCGGCCTCGCGGACGTCGATGTCCCATCCGTGGGAGTCGGCCACAGCCGAGACGATATTCAGGCCGAAGCCCGTTCCGCGGTCGGCGGTGGTGTACCCGTAATCGAAGACGCGCTCTCTGTCGTCCGCGACGATACCTGGGCCGTCGTCGGCGACGACGATCCCGCGCCCCCCCGGCGTGGTCGACACCGTCACGGTGACGCCGCTGTCGCCGGTCGCGTGCCGGACGGCGTTCTCGAAGAGGTTCTCGAAGAGTCTGCCGATCCGACTCTCGTCGGCCGTCACGGTTCCGAGGCCGTCTTCGACGACGAGTCTCGGCGCGCTCCGGGCGTCCCCGTGCGCGCTGCGGCCGTCTCTCCCACCGACGACGGCTTCCCAGGCGCTGTCGACGACCTGGTTCAGATCGACCTGGACGGGATTTTCGACGCGGTCGCCGTGGCTGACGAGCGTTCGCACGTCGTCGACGATGTCGGCCATCCGACCGTGGACACGTTCGAGACGGTCTAAGAACTCCTCGCCGCCGCAGACCTCGCCGCGGAGAATCCCCACCTGCGCCTGCGCCGCGTTCAGCGGGTTCCGGAGGTCGTGTGTCAGGATCTCGGCGAAGCGTTCGAGTTCGCGCTCGCGCTCGGTCTGTTCGCTCACGTCGCGAACGACGCTCACGACGCACTCCCGTCCGCCGACGGTCGTCGGCGAGACAGTCGACTCCGCCCAGAACGTCGTTCCGTCGCGCCGCTCGGCCTCCCAGCGATACGTCCCGGACCCCGTCTCGTGGGCCGTTCGCTCGGCGCCCGTCCGTGCGTCCTGCGCCTGCGCTGGGGACACGGCGCACTCGTCGATCCCGAGTTCGCGGAAGGCTGCCGGCGGGTAGCCGAACAACTCCTCGACGGTGCCGTTGACAGCGACGACCTCGCCGCTTCCCGCGTCGCGAGCGATCACGGCGTCTCCGAGATCGTCGACGACCTCCAAGAGTAAGCTATCGGCACTCGGGCCCGCGAACTCGCTCATCTTCTGTCTCTCCGCACGGATCTGTGGTAAGTCGTTTGGCCGTTCGACCCCATCGATGGTCGTTCCCCGTCTCGATCAGTACAGCGAGAGGTCGCCGGTGACTCGGTCGACGTCCTCGTCGCGGGCGGGGCCGACGGCCAGACAGGTCACCGTGCCGGGATCTAACTGGGTGTGCCCGGCGTCTCTGACGACGGCGTGGGGCAGGCCCAGGCGTTCGGCCTCGTCGGCGAGGCGGAACAGTTCCGATTCGCCGTCGGCTTTGAGCACGACTTTCTTCTGGCCTTCGCCTTTCCACCGCTTTCTCGTCCGCTCGTCGGTGTCTTCGTAGGCCGACAGCGAGGCGTGCGCGACCTGCGCCGCGAGCTTTCCGCGGCCCATTCCGAGATCCGTCCGGGCGACGATGGCTTGCTTCATACGCGAGGGTGGCGCGCGACGTGGTATATGTCCTCGCTTTGTCCGCTTGTAGGGGTTATCGTACGTCCGCATAGATTCCTCCCCGGATAGTACGGCGAGACTCTCCGAACAGTTACGATACTCCCTATTGGCCGTCACTCCGCTCGGCTGACTCTCTCGGAAGGATGACTTTACGTCCCTCGCTCACGCTCGTTCTGACGATGATACTCTCGGACGACGACATCCTGGCTCGCTTAGAAACTGGGGACCTGGTCGTCGACCCCATCGACGACCTCGATATGCAGGTCCAGCCGGCGAGCCTGGATCTGCGGCTCGGCGAGGAGTTCCTGGAGTTCCAGCGGACCAACATCTCGTGCATCCACCCGAACCGTGAGGCCGAAGTCTCCGAGTACGTGACCGAGACCCGGGTCCCCGAGGGAGAGGAGTTCATCCTCCACCCCGGCGACTTCGTCCTCGGGACGACTAAAGAGCGCGTCGAGATCCCGCCGGACCTCCTCGCGACGGTCGAGGGCCGATCCTCGCTCGGGCGACTCGCGATCGTGATCCACGCGACGGCCGGGATCGTCGACCCGGGCTACGAGGGTCAGATCACGCTCGAACTCTCGAATCTCGGTACTGCGCCGGTCGCGCTCACGCCGGGGATGCGCGTCTCACAGCTCGTGTTTACGGAACTTACCCAGCCCGCGGCCCGTCCCTACGGCGTCGAGCGCGGCTCGAAGTACCAGGGACAGGAGGGGCCGCAGGCCTCGCGGATCGGGGACGACCCCGAGTTCACCGGAGACCGGCAATGAGATTCATCGAGGAGGTCGTCGTCGAGGAGTTCCTCCCGACGTTCCGCTCGATGCTCGCCGAGGAACTCCGCGACCGCGGCCTGACCCAACACGAGGTCGCCGAGGCGCTCGGGATCAGCCAGTCGGCCGTCTCGAAGTACGCCCACGGCGAAATCAGCCGTCGGGACGACGTGCTCGAAGACGACCGCGTCGTCGACCTCGTCGAGCGCGTCGCCGACGGGCTCGCGACGGGCGATATGAGCCGGGTGCAGGCCCTCGTCGAGGCCGAAGTGCTCGTCCGCCAGTTGGAGGAAGGCGACCTGCTCGCTCGCCTACACGAGGAGGCGATGCCGGAACTGGCCGACTACGACGGCTACGTGCGGATTCACGACCCCGAGAGCGGGCTCCGTACGAGCGAGCAGGTGCGGTCGTCCGTCCGGCAGGCGCTCCGCCGGCTCACCAACGCGAGCGGCTTCGCGGGACTCATCCCGAACGTCGGCTCGAACCTCGTCGAGTGCCTTCCCGACGCGGCGACTGTCGACGACGTCGCGGGCGTCCCCGGCCGCATTTTCGACGTGAAGGGCCGCGCGACGGTCCCGAGCGATCCCGAGTTCGGCGTCAGCGAGCACGTCGCGTCGGTGCTCCTCTCGGCGCGCGAGGCCGGCTGTGACGTCCGCGCGGCGATCAACGTCCGCTACGACTCCCAGCTCGTCGCTGATCTCGACGCGGCGGGCTACGACACGGTGGAGTTCGACCCCGACGCGCCGACCGACCCGATCCGGGAGTCGATCGAAGAACGCGGCCCCGAGACGCTCTCGGAGACGTTCGTCTGCTATCAGACCGGCGGGTACGGCATCGAGCCGATCACCTACGTGCTCGGTCCCGACGCCGACGCGGTCGTCACGGCGGTCAAGACGCTTCTCCGTCCCGAGCAGTAGGCCATCTCCGTTCGCGAGGCTCGTACTGCCGGACAGCAGTTCGTGAATCATATTGGCACCCACGGGGTGGCGATGATTTTCACATCGTTCTGTCCGACAGTATCAGTCGTCCGCGGGCGCACCCGGTGCGAAGTCGACGGGGGCGGCGTCGCGCTCCAGTTCGTCGAGACACGCTTGCGCGCCACGCTTGCCCGAGAGGAGCATCGCGCCGAACGTGGGACCCATTCGGGGCAGTCCGTCGACGGTGGCGACGGCCATCCCGGTGGTGACGACGCCCGGATGGACCACGCCGGTGTGTTCGACGACCTGATCCTCGGATTTGCTGACCCACATCGAGTCGTGGCCAGGGGAGTCGTGACCGGGCGCGCCGTACTCGTCGTCGCCGGTCGCGTCCATCCCCGTGGTGTGCTCGCTCGCGTGTTCGATGCCCGGCGCGTCCAGGACGTCCCGCTCTGCGAGCTTCGAGATGACGACGGCCTCGTGGCCGGTGGCGTCGACGACGAGGTCGGACTCGACGGCGACAGGGTCGACGCAGGTGAGTTCGCGGGGGAGCGCGTGGACCGGCGTCCAGTTGAGGACGACGCCGCCGACGCGGTCGCCCTCGCGGACGACGACGTCGGTGAACTCGGTCATATTCTGTATCGCCGCGCCGGCGTCGCAGGCGGCCTCGATGAGCGCCGAGACGGCGTGCGGTCCGTCGGCGACGTACAGGCCGGGCGCTTCGTCGGACTCCTCGTAGGGGACGCCGAGTTCGTCCAGCACCGCCTGCGCGGGGTCCCGCACTGTCACCTTGTTCATCAGGAACCCGCCGAGCCAGAAGCCGCCGCCGAGGTAGTTGTTCTTCTCGACGATGGTCACGTCGACGCCGCGCTCGGCCAGTTCCGTCGCCGTGACGAGTCCCGAAGGACCGCCGCCGACGATGATGACGTCGGTGTCGACCCGACCGAGGAACTCCTCGCTCCAGTCGCTGGCGATCGCTCGCGTTACCTGCGCTTCGCTTACGTCTGCGAATCCGGTGAACTCCGACATACTACTCAGTGGTATTACTTGCTACTAAGACGTTCCGATGACAAGCCGAGCGCGGCGTCGCCCCGTCCGTGACGCTCACTGCCGTCCCCGGGAGGCGTTCGGTGGCCGAACGACTTCGGTGGCCGAACGACTTACACGGCTACGCCACCTCGTCCAGACACAATGAACGGATCTTCGACGCTTACACGTTCCACAGCGGCGCGCGGAGGTGTCCGCCGATGAATATGCTCGTCGACGGCGAGTGGCGGACCGACGCCTACCAGGCCACGAACGAGGACGGAGAGTTCGACCGACAGGAGACGACGTTCCGCGACTGGATTCAGGACGATCCGGACGCCGAATACCCCGCCGAGTCGGGTCGCTATCACGTCTACATCTCCCGTGCCTGTCCGTGGGCCCACCGCGTGGCGATGGCCCGCCGCCTGCTCGGGCTGGAAGACGACATCTCGCTGTCGATCGTCGAGCCCGTCCGCTACGAGGACGGCTGGGAGTTCTCCGAGGAGTACCCCGATCCGGTCTACGGCGAGGACTACCTCCGCGACATCTACACGCGTGCGGACGCAGACTACACCGGCCGCGTGACCGTTCCCGTCCTCTGGGATCGCGAGCGCGAGACAATCGTCAACAACGAGTCCCGCGAGATTATGCGGATGCTCGACACCGAGTTCGACGACGCCAACGGTGTCGATCTCTGGCCCGAGGGCTACCGCGACGCGGTCGATCAGGCGATCGACGAGATCTACGAGCCGATCAACAACGGCGTCTACCGCGCCGGGTTCGCCGACACGCAGGCGGCTCACGAGGCAGCGATCGAGGACCTCTTCGACGCGCTCGACCGCTGGGAGGCCGTCCTCGACGAGCAGCGCTTCCTCGCCGGCGACGTGTTCACCGAGGCCGACATCGCGATGTTCGCGACGCTGATCCGGTTCGACCACGTCTATCACACCCACTTCAAGTGCAACCGCCGGGCGATCCACGAGTATCCGAATCTCTGGAACTACACGAAGGAGATCTACCAGTTCCCGGGCGTCGCCGAGACGGTGAACCTCGACCACATCACGCGGCACTACTATATGAGCCACGACGACGTGAACCCGAAGCGACTCGTCCCGTCCGGCCCCGACATCGACTTCTCAGAGCCGCACGACCGCGATCGGCTGCCAGCCGACCTTCCCCCTGCACTCCGGGCTGACGCCGCCCTCGCCGACGACTGATAGGGACTATCGTACGTCTCCATAGACTCCTCGCCGGACGATACGGCGAGACTCTCCGAACAGCTACGATACTCCCTAGCACGGCTTCTCCACGCGCGGTCGACTGACCGGCTCCCACCGCGACGCTCGCCCGGATCAACGCGTCGCCTTCTTGTCCGACCCCTCCCTCTCCTCGCGTATGACTGACAGCGACGACGCGACCGCAGGGACGCCAGCGGAGACCCGACGCCGGACGCCGGGCGGCGGCGTCCGCCCGTCCGCGACCGACATCGAGCCCGCGGCCCCCGCGGAGTTCGGCCTGGTGCAGGCGTGGTGGGGCGACGGCAAGGGAAAGACGACGGCGTCGCTCGGGATGGCCTTCCGCGCGGCCGGCCACGGCTACCGCGTCCACGTCCTCCAGTTCCTGAAGGGCGGCGCCGACTCGGTCGAAGGCGTCCGCGGCGAGTACAACGCCATCGCGGCCGTCCCCGGGATCTCCTACGAGAACACGGGTCACTACGGCTGGCACGGCCTGCTCGACGGCTCCGACGACGACGAGCACCACGCGAAGGCCCGCGGCGCGCTCGAACGAACGCGGGAGATTATGAACGGCGCGGCCGACGCGGACCTGACGGCCCCGCTCGACCTCGACGGCGACCCCACGGACGGCGTTCACCTGCTCGTCCTCGACGAGATCCTCTACGCTGTCGAGCAGGACCTCCTCGCGGAGGCTGACGTCCTCGATCTGATCGACGAGAAACCCGACACCCTCGAACTCGTCCTCACCGGGAGCCACTCGGAGCCGACCTACCTGCTCGACGCCGCCGACCTCGTGACCGAAGTGCGAAAGGTGAAACACCCCTTCGACGCGGGCGTTCGCGCCCGGAAAGGCACCGAGTACTGATGGCCGACGACGTCGGAGCGGGCGGCGACGACAGCGGTGCCGCCGAGACGATCCTCGTCGCGGGGACGGCCAGTCACGTCGGCAAGAGCACCGTGGCTGCCGGGCTCTGCCGCCGTCTCGCTGACGCCGGCGTCGACGTCGCGCCGTTCAAGGCGCAGAATATGAGCAACGAGGCGCGGGCGGTCGTGCGGCCGAGCGCGGTACAGACTGGTGAGGCCCACGGCTCCGGCCCCCGCTCCGACTCCGGCCCCGCCACCGAGACCGATTACAGCCCGGCGTTCGGCGAGATCGGCGTCTCCCAGTACGTCCAGTCCCGCGCGGCCGGCGTCCGGCCGACGACCGACCACAACCCCGTCCTCTTGAAGCCGCGCGGCGGAGGCGAATCCCAACTCGTCGTCGACGGGGTCGCGGTCGGCCACTACGCCGCGGGCGACTACTACGCCGAGCACTGGGACGATGCCCGTCAGGCGGCGGAAGCGGCGCACGCGCGGCTCGCGGCCGATCACGACGTCGTCGTCGCCGAGGGCGCGGGGTCGATCGCGGAGGTGAACTTCCACGACCGGGACCTAGCGAACGTCGAGACGGCGCGCTTCGCCGACGCCACCGTCCTGCTCGTCGCCGACATCGAGCGCGGCGGCGTGTTCGCGTCCATCCTGGGCACGCTCGAACTGCTGCCCGACGACGTGCGCGACCGTGTCGTCGGCGTCGCGATCACGAAGTTCCGCGGCGACCGCTCGCTGCTCGACCCCGGTATCGCGGAGATCGAGGAGCGCACCGGCGTGCCAGTTCTCGCGGTGCTCCCGTACGACGACCCTGGCCTCCCCGACGAGGACAGCGTCTCGCTCCCGGCCGCCGGCGAGCGGTCGGTCCGCGGCGACGACGACGGCGTTCCCGAGGCACAGGTCGTCACCGTCGCCGTCCCCCGACTCCCACGGGCGTCGAACACGGCCGACGTCGACCCCCTCGCGGCCGTTCCGGGCGTCCGGGTCGCGTTCGTTCCTCTCGACGCACCGCTCGCGGACGCCGACGCGGTCGTCCTGACCGGGACGAAGAACACGACCGACGACCTCCGGACGCTCCGCGAGGCCGGCTTCCACGAGCGCCTGCGGGACTTCGAGGGCCCCGTCGTCGGCCTCTGCGGCGGCTACCAACTCCTCGGCGAGCGCCTCGTCGACGCCGACGTGGAGAGTACCGGCGACGCGGGGGACGCGGAACTCCCCGGAATCGGACTGCTGCCAGTGGAGACGACGTTCTCCCGTCGGAAGCGCGTCGCCCCCGTCTCGTGGACGCTGGACGGAACGGGACCGCTCGCCGGCGCCTCGGGCGTCGTTGCGGGCTACGAGATCCACGCCGGCGAGACGCGGACGGCCGATGCGGCCGACGCCCACGCGACTCCGACCGAGACGCCGTTCTCGACAGTGGACCGCGAGCCGGTGTCGCTCGGGGCGGCGTCGGGCAACGCACTCGGGACGTACCTCCACGGCCTCTTCGAGAACGAGACCGCCCGCGAGGCGTTCGTCGACGCGGTCTTCGAGTCCGCGGGAGTATCACGGCTGACGGACGGCGCGCGAACCGACACCGCCGGCACCGGCGCGACCGACGCGACCGCCTACGCGCGCGCTGCGGATCTCGTCGACTCGCTCCCACTTGACGCCCTCGTGCCCGATATGACGCGATCCACCTGAGCGCCGTCACGGAATCACAGCCGAGAATCGGACTCGAAGACTTTTCAGCGGGTACCGCGAGGTTCGGGTATGGTCGAGGCGTTCGCCGTCGCGAGCGGGAAAGGCGGCACTGGAAAGACGACGAGCACGCTGGCGCTCGGGATGGCGCTCGCCGAGCGGTACGACGTCACGGTCATCGACGCCGACACCGGGATGGCGAATCTCCTCTTTCACGCGGGACTCGACGACGCCGACGTGACACTGCACGACCTCCTGGTCTCAGATCGCGACGTCGCGGTCGAGGACGCCGTCTACGACCGGTTCGGGATGTCGGTCGTTCCCTGCGGAACGAGTCTCACGGCGTTCGAGGCCGCCGATCCGGGTACCCTTCGGGACGTCGTCGCCGAGCTTGCAGCCGACACCGACGTCCTCCTGCTCGATTCCCCCGCGGCGCTCGGCTCGAAAAGCGCCGTGTTACCGGTTGTTCTCGCCGATCGCGTCGTCGTCGTCCTCCAGCCGACGGTTCCCTCGCTCTCTGACGGGCTGAAGGTACAGGAGTACGCGCGCTCGTACGGCACCGAGACGGCTGGCGTGCTCTTCAACCGTGTCCGCCCCGACGAAGACGTCGAGACGATTTCGGAGCAGGCCGCGCGCTACTTCGGTGGGACGGCGCTGGCGAGCGTCCCCGAGAGCGACGCGGTGCGGGCCGCACGGCGGGCGGGCGAGCCGCTCCTCGCACACGCGCCGACTGATCCCGCAGCCGACGCCTTCCACGAGGCCGCCGAGAATCTCGACGTCCGGGCGGGCGGCGCCGCGGGCGTCGCGGACCGCTTCCGGAGCGCCGTCGTCCCGGACCGTCCCTGACGATGGTGGCCGACGGACACATTCCCGAGGGCGAACTCTGCCGCTCGCGGACCGACGCCGATATCGGCGAGACGCTCGCGGGCGTGCTCGACCGCGAACTCACCGGCTACGTCGTCTTCGAGCCACAGGGATCCATCCTCTTCGGGAACGACGAGCGGGCGGTCCTCACGTTCGAGGCGGGCGTCCCCGTGCTGGCGTACCACTCCGCGAGCGACGCCGGCGGCCGCGAGGCGCTCGACGCGCTCACCGGCGACCTGTTTCACGCCGAGGTGTACGAACTCGCGGCTGACGCGCTGGCGGCAGCCCATCGGGTCGAGGAACTCCGCGTCGCCCCTTCCGCGCCGGCCGACGTCCTCGCGGACGACGAGACGCTCGTCGACCGAACGCGCGACGCCGCGCCCGAGGATCGGCTAGCCGACGCCGCGGGAGCGAGTGCGGTCGAAGCGTTTCTCGCCGACGCCGACCGCATCGACGCGATTCGCGACGAGGCGCGCGCAGAAGCGCAAGCGCGGGCCGCCGAGTGGGGTCTGGCGGAGCAACTCGACGGTGAGGAACCGCCGGACCCGTCAGGATAACGGACAGATGCCGTGCGCAGTCAAACGCGACTATATATACCAACGGACCTCCTAGGGGTCGTGTGAGCGTCTTCTCGCTGTTGCGCGCGCGGACGGCGTCGGACTTCGCCGACTGGTTCCGGCCCGGAGGAGAGTATCTCCTGCGTGTCGCCGACGGAATGGGGTTTCACACTGGCGACCTCTCGGGCTTCATCGACGAAGCGGAGACGGCAATGCGGGCGAACCGAACCGGCGCGGACGTCGCGCCCGCGGTCAATCGCCTGATCGCCGCGGACCTCTACGCCGACGCCGCGTTCGGGCTCCCCTTCTTGGAGTGGACGCCCGTGTGGTACGAACTCTCACTGACTGCGCCGACGGCCTACGCCGACTGGCGACTCAGGCGCGTCGCCGACCAGTACGCCGCGACGATCGATCACCTCTCGTTGCCGCGGTTCAGCCGCCCCGACGACGTCGTCTCCCGCGGGGCTCCCGCGATCGAGTCCGTCTCGGGCTTCGCCGATCGGTTCGCGTTCGCCGACGCCATCCTGCATCTGGAGTGGTTCGACTACGTCGCGACCGAGTGCGGCATCGGCGTCCCTCCGGAACTGATCGCCGAGGCGCGCGATCAGACTGTCGGCTACTACGTCGGTGACCTCGCGATGGAGGACCTCGATCCGACGGTCCGACGACTTCAGTACCTGCTCTTTACCGACGACGAGTGGGTACGCACTATCGACGAGCGATACGGGCTCGGGAGTTCGCTCTTCACGCTCTGGGAGCGGGTGTGTCGCCGCGAGCGCGAGCGGTTCAGTGGCGCTTGAGAGCGGCGCAGTTACTTGAAACCGCGGCTCGCGAGATGATAGCGCAGGACCTCTTTGGTCCCTTCGACAAACGGACCCAGGTCCACGGCGTCGATCCGATCGCGAAGGGTTTCGAGCCGTCGATACTGCACGTTCCACTCGTCGAGGAACTCCGATTCGAGGTCGTGGTCGTCGATCCGGTCGATGACGCGTGCCGCCGCTTCGGCGTCCGGATCGTCGGGATTCGGGAGTTCCTCGGGGTCGACAACCCCGCGTTCGAGCGCGGCGACGACGACTCCGGAACTGACGTCGCCTTCTAACACCTCCCGTTCCCAGGTGCTGACCCAGTTGCCGATCCGCGCCATCTGCTGGGCGGCGTCGACCGCCGCCCGAAGATCTGCTGTCGCCCGGGCGAGGTCGGCCGAGCCGTGCATCAGGTCGATGTCGAGGTAACTGTGCATTCCCATATTGTGCGTCTCGTACCGCCGGAGATCGTGGATGGTCGCCTGCTCTGGGCGCTCGATGACGAGGGTGCTGTACTCGATCGCTGTGACGATCTGTCTCACGTCGAACCGGAACCGCGGGACGTACTGCTGGAACTTCGCCCCCCGTTCGAGACGGGAGACGAGCGTCTCCCACACGCGTGCTGCGAACGCGACGTACCCGTCGTCGACTGCGTCCGAGCGGGCTCCGACAGCGACTACGTCCTCGCCGTCGAGGCGATCCCCCGCCCGAGCCAGACTGGCGATCGCGTCGAACGTCTCGTAGTCGCGGTACTGCTCCAGGAGGTCGTCCAGGATGGTGACGAACAACACGAGCATCGTCTTGTTCGTGGCGACGCGCTCGTGGTGGATCTCGTCGACGAAGGGCATCGTGTTCGCCGGTGCGAGGTGGTGGACCCACTTCCAGATGAACGCGGGCCGGGCCGCCTCGAAGGACTGATACTCCGACACGAGGTCGCCGAGCGCCGGCGGTAGTTCGTGATCCGCGATCGACTCGAGGAGTGCTGCGGCTCTGTCGCCGTCGATCGATGCAACCACAGTCGCGGCGGGATCTTCGATCGCTCCGATGGTTCCTGGTTTCCGTCGACCAGAATAAGTGATGTGATTACTGTCAACTGAAAATAACGATGACCTCGACGCAGTCCTTCGATTATCGCCCGAGATAACTGCCGCGAGCGTTTATATACGAACGGGGAAGAAGCGACGGTAATGTATGATCGACGCGTCCCCGTGGGGGCGGGATGACTTCGGCCGCGCAACGGGACGCCAAAGTCCCTGACGCGCCGGTCGTTCCGGCGCCAGAACCACCGGACAGCACCGACGCGTGGTACGCACCGACAGTCCGCGCACAGTACGAGGTCACGCCCGGCGTCGTCACGACAATCCGCGACGCCCCCGACGGTGTCGGCTTCTCGTATCAGATTCGAGAGCCGGCCCTTGGAGCCGACTCCGAACGCGCGCTCGTGTCAGTGTTAGATTACTTTTCGGGCGTGGACGTCCGCCGGCCGCTCACTCGTCAGGGGACTGCCGAGCGAGCGGCCGCGGGGTTGCCGCCGAAGTACCGGCGCGTCCTCGATCGGCTCCTCGACGTCGCCCCCGCCACCCGCCGCCGCCTCGACTACTACGCGACCTGCGAATTGCGCTTGCTTGGCCCCGTGACGCCGATAGCGCTCGACGACCGCGTCGACGTCGTCGACGTCGAAGGCGAGACCGACGGTGCGCTCGTCGTTCACACCGACAACTACGCGCCCGCGGTCACGCCGTTCCGCGCGGACGCCGAGTTCGCGACGCGGGTCGCCGGCGAGCGACTCCGCCACTACACCGTCTCCTTTGCGGGGTTCGACGTCGACGTCGTCGTCCACCGGGACCGACTCCTCGGTAGCGACCGCTTCGAGGCGAAGTACGCGGTGCTCGAACCCGACCTCCTCCCGGGTGACGAAGCACTCGTCGCCGAGTGCAAAGAGCGCATCTGGGAAGCCAACGTCGACGAAGTCGTCGAGGACCGGACGGCATTCATCCGCGACCGCGCCAGACAGTTCCTCTCGCGCCGCCTCACCGCGCGCAACACCCGCGCGTGGCTCGAAGCGACGCGGTACCGCGCCCGCAACGCGCTGGCGGCGTACGGACTCGGCGTGCCGCCGGTCGACCGCCGGTACGCCCAGGACCGACTCGACGACCTCGTCTACTACGTCCTCCGCGACTACGTCGGCGAGGGCGTTCTCACGGTCCCGATCCGCGACCCGCATCTCGAAGACGTCGAAGCCAATCGGGTCGGCGAGCGTGTGAAGGTCGTTCCGCGGGCTGACGTCGTCCGAGCGGGCGAGCGCGTCCCCACGAACCTCGCCTTCGAAGACGAGACCAGCTTCGTCAACGTCGTCACCCAACTGGCGGCGGCCGACGGCGTCGAACTCAGCGCCAGCCAACCCTCCGCGAAGGTGAACCTCCGCCCCGAGGGAGTCGCGCCCGACGCCACCGGCCACGGCGAGACCATCCGGTGTGCCGTCGCGCTCCCGGTTATCTCCGAGGACGGACCGCACGTCTCGATCCGCAAACAGGCGTCCTCGCCGCTGACGCCGATCGATCTCGTCGGCTTCGGGTCGATCCCGACGGAACTGGTGACGCTGCTGTGGCTCCTCTACGAGCACCACCGCGTCGTCCTCTTTTCGGGACCGACCGGGGCCGGCAAGACGACGCTGATGAACGCCCATATGCCCTTCATCCCGTACGACCACCGCCCGATCAGCATCGACGAGGGGTCTCGCGAGGTGTATCTCCCCCACGAGACCGGCGTGTCGCTGACGACGCGCGACCACGAGAACGAGTACAAGCGCGTCTCGATGGCGGATCTGATGACTGAAGCGAACTATCTGAACCCCGACGTGGAAGTCATCGCCGAGGTCAACACCCCGGAGTCGTTCGAAACTTTCGCCGAAGTGCTGAACACCGGCCACGGCGTCGTCGGCACCACACACGCCGAAGACATCGAGACGCTTGTGAACCGCGTCGTCGAGCAGGGACTGCCCGTGTATCTCCTGCGCGAACTCGACTTGGTCGTCTTCCCCCGCCGCGTCGACGGCGAGCGGTACGTCGGCTCGGTCGTCGAACTCCTTTCGGAATCCGAACACGAGGAACTTCCCGCGTCCGCGCGGACGGGCGTCGTTGAGAAGGACGGGACGAACCTCTACTACAACACGATCCTCTGGCGCGAGACCGACGGGTCGTTCGCGATGGCCTACGATCACCCGTCGCTCGGCGGCGACAATGCCGCTACCGCGGGTGAGACGCACCGCCGCGCGCTCCGCGTGTTCCACCGCATCGCCGACGCGACAGACCAGGACGTCGAGACGATCGAACGCGAGTTCCGTCGGAAGCGCGGCTACGTCGAGTATCTCCTCCAGGAGGACGTGACCGACGTCGACCGGCTGTTCGGGTTCCTCTCGGATCTCCGGACTGACGAGGCCGCGACCGTCGAACGGGTCCGGCGGCAGCGTGCACACCAGACTGCCGAGCCCGATACCGAGTCGCCGCCGTCCGAACGCGGGACTGGAACCGCAGACGACGCTTCGGTGCGGACTCGCGATCGGTCCGGAGGACGGAAGCCGTGAGCGGGGGCGACTCCGAGCAGGGCTCGAATCTGGGACCGTCGTCACCGTCTGATCCGACACCGCGTTCGGATTCGGCTCGGCCGCGCTCGAATCACGCAACGCGCTCGCTCGGGCCGTTCGACCGCGCGGCGTACGCGCTGTTCGCCAGCCGAGCGGATTCACGCCGCCACGAGCGCGACCGGCGCGCCTATCGCGGAACCAACCTGACTGTGGCGTTCGATCTGTACCTCGCTCGCGTCTACGCGTTCTCGTGGCTTCTGGCGGTACTCGCCGGTGGGGTTCTCGTCGCCATCGGACTCGTGCTCCCACCAACGTTGGTCGAATCGGCCGCGGCTGGCCTCCTCGACCGACTCACCGGCGTCGGTACCGGTGAAATCGGTGGCTCCACCGCCGACGCCCTCGATATCTCACGACGGAACGCGACAGCACTGGCCGGACTCGTCGGCGTTCTCGCGGCCGCGGGCGTCCACTGGAGCGTCGTCTACGCCGGCGGCCGGTACCTCCGCTGGCTGACCGCCGCGCGGCGATCGAACATCGGGCGCACGCTCCCGAGTGCGGTCCGCTACCTGAACGTCCTCGCGTCTGGGAGCGACGGCCGCCGCGCGATGCTCCGGCGCGTCGCCGACACCGACGCCTACGGGGAGACAGCAGTCGCGCTCCGAAAGGCGCTCAACACCGCCGCGATGACGGGGAACGTCGACGAGGGATTGCGGCGCGTTGCCCGCGACACGCCGGCACAGGACACGCTCGCGCCCTTCTTGCTGAAGTTCCGCGAGCACGCCGAGCAGGGCTCGGACGCGCTTCGGGAGTATCTCGCGATGGAGAGTCGAATGCTGCGACACCAACAGGACCGGGATCGGCGTCGCGCGCAGGGATTTCTCGAACTGCTCGCGGAACTGTTCGTCGTGTTGCTCGTCCTCCCGGCGCTCCTCGTCATCGTCCTCACGGTGATGAGCATCATCTCGCCAGAGCTCTCGGCACCGGTGGGGACGCCGCTTGGCCCCGTCACGCTCCGCGCGCTCGTCGTCTACGGCAGCGCGGCGTTCATCCTCGTAGTCGGCCTCGGGACCGCGGGGCTCGTCGCCCGGCTCCGACCGCCGGACCAGCACGTCACGTATCACCGACCCGAGAGTACGGTCGGTACACTCCGCACGGCGACGACGAACCCCGCGAGCGCGAGCGTCGCGTTCGCGCCCATCGGCGTGGCGGCGCTCGTCGCGTCCGTCCTCCTCGGCGTCGACGTCGTGATCTCGCTTCTGGTCGGCTACGTCGGCTACGCGATACCCGTCGGCCTCGTCGCGGTCCGCCGCGCCCGACTCGACGACGCGAAAGACCACGAACTCAAAGACTTCGTCCACGCCGTCTCCGGCCACGTCAACCTCGGGCGGCCCTTCTCCGCCGCGGTCGAACACGTCGCCCGCGACGTCGACCTCGGACCGCTGAACGGTGACGTCGCCGATCTCTCGATGAATCTGCACCTCACCACGCCGACGGCGGACGCGGAGACCGACCTGCGGACGGCGGCGCTCGACCGGTTTGTCGACCGCGTCGGCACGCCGATGGCCGAGCAGACGGTCGGCCTCGTGATCGGCGCGCTCGACGCCGGCAGCGACACGGGCGTCGTCTTCGAGACGCTCCAGAGCGAAGTGGGCCGCCTCTATCACGAGAAACGCGCGCTCAGATCGGGGATGCTCGTCTACGTCGCCGTCGGCTGGACGACCGCGCTTTTAGTCGTCGGGATCAGCGTCGCGACGAGTGCCAACGTCTTCGCCGGATTCGATCGGCTGTCGACGATGTCGGAACTTTCGGGCGTCGCGGTCGATCCCGGGGCGGTCGACCTCGCGCGCGATCAGTACCGCGTCTACGTGACCACCCAGGCGACGATGCTCGCCTCGGGGTGGTTCGCCGGCGTCGCCAGCCGCGGGCAGTACGAGGCGCTCTTGCACTCCGGCTGTCTGGTCGCGATCTGTCACGTCGTCTTCACGGGAACGGGGTTGGTATGAGCGCCGACTCCGCCGTTTCTGCGTCGGGGAACGACCGCGCACAGACGGCTGTCGTCGGCGTCGCGCTTCTCTTGGGGATAACCGTCCTCGCCGTCGGCGGACTCACGGCGACGGCCGGGTCGATCGTCGAGGATGGGGCGGCCTCCGCGGCCGCGACGCGGGTCGCCGACGACTTCGGGACGGCGCTCGGACCCGCCCCCGGCGAGCGAGAGGCGACTGTCGAACTCGCGACAGGGACGATTCAGGTGGTCAACCGGACCGTGTGGCTCCTCGACGACGAGGGCGTCGTCTGGGCGGGCCACGCCGGGGCGATCGTCTACGCCGACGGCGGCCAGCGCGTCACCGGCTTCGCTGGGGCCGTCGTTCAGAGCGACGACCGCGGCAGTCGCGTCGTCGCGCCGAGTCGGGTCGCCCCCGCGAACGGGACCCTGTACGTCGGGGTCCCCGTTCTGAACGCCAGCGGCGCGGACGGCGTCTCGACCGGCGGCCATCGCCTCGCGATGACGCTCCGGACCGACGCGCGAACCGAGCGGGTCGATCTCCCTGCGTCTTCGTACCGCATCGGCATCGAAACGCCGACGCCGGCCGCCTGGGAGCGTCACCTGCAGGAACGCGGCGCGACGACCGCACGCCGCGACATCGACGGCGACGGCACGCCGAGCGTCGTCGCGTCTTTCGAGGGCGAGCGGACCGCCTATCTCGTCGTCCACGACGTGCGACTCGCCGTCGAGGTGGGCCGATGAGCGGGCACCGCGACGCGGGAGGGCGGCGTCGGTCCCGGGGTCGGCCGTTCGACCGCGGTCTCTCGCCCGTCGTGGGCAAGACGCTCGAACTCGGCGTCGGCGTGCTGTTCGTCGCGCTCCTGACGGCGACGTTCTTCGGCGGCATCGCGCCCGACTACCGCGCGGCAGTCGGGACCGAACTCGGCGACCGGGCGCTCCTCGCGGCCGCCGAGCGCGTCGAAGCGGCGGTCCCAACCGACACGGACGTACGCGCGGACCGCAGCGTCGCCGTCCGACTGCCGCCCGCTATTCGCGGTGATCCCTACCGAGTCGTCGTCGCGAACGACACGTCCAGGCCAGCGCTGCGGCTCGTTCATCCGGATGCCTCGATCGACGGACGAATCCGGCTCACCGTTCCCGACACGACTGCTGTCAGCGGCTCGTGGGACAGTGCGTCGCCGTCGCGGGCGGTCGTCGTCGTGACCGAGGGACGCCTTTCGATTCGACTCGTCGACGAGGGCGATAGCGCGTCTCGCCTCACAGCGCGTGATCGCGCACGCGGCTCAGTTTCGTCGACGACCGAGCGGGAGGCGGCTACGTGACGTCGCGCGCCCAGGCGAATCTGATCGGCTTCGCCGTGGCGGTCGTCGTCGTGACGACGGTCACGGTCGCCGGCATGGCGCTCGCGAACGATGCGCTCGTCGACGCCGATCGGGATCCGGCGACGGCGCACGCTGCAGACGACCTCGCCGCGTACCTCGTCGACGCCGACGCCGCACACGCGCGCGGGCCGAACGTCGTCAGCTCGGCGGCCGTCAGGAATCTGACCGCGTCCGACCTCGAAGCCGCCGTCCCGTCTCTCCGGGGACGGTCGATCCGCATCACGCTCGGCGGCGACGTTCTCGTGGAGCGCAGCGCCCCCGCGGCATCTGGTGACGGTCGTCGCGCCCGCGATGCGGGATTCGAGCGGGTCGAACGCCGCGTTCGCGTCGAGCACACTGTTCAGAATACCGAGCGGATCGAACTCTCAGAGCGGCGCGAAGTCACGCTCGCGGACCACACGGGAGACGTCACGGTGGCGGTGGATCCGCGTCGAGGCCGAAGCGTGACGACAGTTCGAGCCGGCAACAGAGTCGTCCTCCACGACCCGTCCGGCCTCGCGGGCGAGTACTCGGTCGCCGTTCCGGACGCGTACCCGCTCGTGCTCGCATTCGACGCCGACGGTCCATACGTTGCCGGGGCGGCGACTGTCGCGTGGCACACAAGAAATGCCAGCGTCGAGCGACTGGTGGTGAGCGTCGGTGCGTGACCGCTCCGATCGAGCGCAGCTCGCGACGTCGCTGCTCGAAGCCGCCGTGGGCGCGCTCTTGATTCTCGCGGTCGTCGCCGGGTTCCTCTGGATTCCGGCCGCCGAGGGGGGCTCGGACGCGAAACTCGACCGCACTGCCGCCGACGCACTCGCGATCCTCGACGCGGAGCCGCCGATCGGCGCCGGCCGGAGTCGACTCGCGGCGGCCTGTCGCTCGCCGACCGCACTCGCAACCGAACGCGACCCCCTTCGCGCTCGACTGGATGCGGTTCTTCCGACAGCCGCGTTCGGGCGTCTCGAGTTCCCACACGGGACCGTCGGTCCACAGCGCCCCAACGGCGCGCCGTCCGGGCGAGCGACGCTCGCGACGGGGCGGTGTACCGTCACGCTACGAGTGTGGTACGCGTGAGCCGCCGCTGGCCGCAGTCACCGCGTGGCGGACCGCACCGGGGCGACGACCGCGCACAGATCGTGCTCGTCGCGGCCGCGGTCGTCGCCGTCGCCTTCCTCTCGATGACGCTCGCCTACGCGCAACTCGGCTACGACGCCGACCGGACCGCCGCGGGCGCGGTCGACGTTGCGTCGCTCGCGGAGATCGACCGCAGCCTGACCGCCTCCTTCCGCGCGGCCGTCCGGGACGCCGAAACGGACGTCGGGCGCGACGTCTCGTGGCGTGACCGCCGCTCGCTCGTCGAGCGAATCCGGACGGCTGTCGGTACGGATATCGACCGACTGGAGCGGTCCCACGCGGACGAGAGCAGAGCGGTGACCGTGACGTTCGACGATGCGGCGGCTACTCGTTGGGCGGCCGAGCACTGTCCCTCCGGTCGCGGACGCGATTTCGGGCCGTGTCGAGCGATCGACGGTGTCGTCGTTCAGGAGCGGGCGGGGGAGACGACGGTCGTCGCCGCCGCGGTCAGCGTCCGGATTGTCTCGCCAGCGGAATCGACGACGGCGACGCTCTCGCTGCGGGCCGTCTGATCGTCGCTGGACGGTAAGGGTACGTGCTGCCGCGACTCAGCCGCCGAGTGCGGCAAACAGCGCGTAGCTACCGACGTAGCTGATGGAGATGACCGCCGCGAAGCCGACGCCCCCGAGCAGCGGTCGGCGCAGTCGAACGACCCAGTAGAGCGCGGCGAACATTACGCCCTCCGCGACGACGATGAACGCCGGGACGTGACCGAGCATCGCGAACGGTGCGATGGCGTAGCTCCAGATGCCGGCGTAGTGTGCCCCGTACTCGAAGAATCCCACGAGTACCATTCCGGTCACCGCCGGACCGAGGGTCGCGGCGACGGGTCCGGCGATCTCGTCGAGTCGTCGTCCGAAGTACCCGAAGTAGGTGACGACGAGCGCCCACGAGATCGGCATATACAGCGGCGATCCGACGAGCATCGGGAGCGAATCCGGATACACTAACGACCCCGTCGAGACGAGAAACGCGTCGACACCCACTTCTAACACGCCTGCGACGCTCCCGAGCACGAAGATGTCGCGGATCTCCGGCGACCGCAATGCGACGCCGATCCCGATCGCGTACAGCAGACCGTTGTACGTGTAGGTCAGCCACAACGGCGTCTCGAAGACCACGACGTGCCCGAAGACGAGCAGATTCACGCCGAGCCAGCCGAGCACTCGTCGATCGGTCGCCGTGAGCGTCCGCGCCGCCGGGTCCGGTATCGCTCTTCTGCCTGCGTCGAGTGGTTCTCTCATCCAGCCGATGGCGCTACTCGCTCCAGCGCCGAAATAAAACTTCCTTCAGCCCCGATCGGACTGATCACACTTCCAGAATTTCACATAGCGTATCACGTTTGGCTGTTTTCGGACCCTCCCCGTCGTCGTCAGCCGATTCGAACCGCTCTATCGACTGGTGGTTTGATGTACCAGGGCTGCTTCGGGGGAACACGACACTACTCTCGTATGCCGTGGGAACTCACTGCGACCTCCGCTGTCGGGTTCGCTACTGTCATCGTGTACGCAGTAATCGTCGTTCTCGGCTGGCAGCACCGGGACTCGCGGTGTGGTCCGGAGATCGCGGCTCTCCATCTCGTCGTCGGGCTTTCCGCGCTCGCGTACGCGATTCAGCTCGGGTTCGACTCCGTCGCGGTGCAGACCGTCTGGTGGGGGATCTCCTTTGCGCTCTCGACTGCTGTCCCGATCCTGTGGCTCGTCTTCGTCGTCCAGTACGTCAGCCGCTCGCAGTGGCTCACCCCGGTGCGCGCGGGACTACTCACCGTCGAACCGCTCGCGGTCGTTCTCGCGGTCGCGACGAACGCCTCGCACAATCTCGTCTGGACGGTCGCGCCCGCCACGACGGCCACGCCGGGGTCGGCAATCGCCCTCGTGTTCGGGCCGCTCTACTACGCGCACATCGTCCTCGCGTACGTCGCCGTCGCGGTCGGGATGAGTATGATTCTCCTCGTCGGGATTCGCTGGTCGCTGGTGTACTGGAAGCAAGTGGTCGTCCTGCTCATCGCGCCGCTCCCACCGTTCCTCTCGAATATGGCGTTTATGCTCGGCGTGAGCCCTATCCCCAACCTCGACCTGACGCCGTTTGTGTTCTCGTTTACGGGGATCCTCCTGGTACTCAGCCTCTATCACTTTGATCTGCTCGAACGCGTCCCCATCGCACGCCGACAAGCGCTCCAGGCGATGGGCGACGGGCTCGTGGTCCTCGACACCGACCGCGTCGTGGTCGACGCCGACGACATCGCCTGCCGCGTGCTCGACCCCGCGCCACGGATCGGCCACTCGATCACGGCGGTGTTTCCCGATCGGCCCTTCGATCAGCTTCACGGCACCACCGTCACCGACGCGAACAACCTGGCCTACGACGTCCGCGTCTCAGAGCTCACCGACGAGCGCGGCGACGAAATCGGCTACGCCGTAGCGCTGCGCGACGTCACCAGCCGCCATCGATACGAACAGCGACTCGAGGTGGCCAACCGAGTGCTCCGGCACAATCTCCGCAACGATATGAACGTCGTACGCGGGTACGCGGATCTCGTCGCGTCGGGCTCGGCGGACGATGCGACGCGGGCCGCGGAGTCGATTCTCTCCCGCACGGACGACCTCCTCACCGTCAGCGACAAGGCCCGGAAAGTGTCCGAACTCGACGACTCGCACTCGCAGCCCGCGACGCAGCACGACGTGACCGCGCTCGTCGACAGCGTAGTCCACCAGGCCAGACGCGAGTACCCCGACGTTGTCATCCAGTTCGAAGGCGCCGCCCATACGGAGGCGCAACTCACCGACGCCGGGTCGCTCGCGACGGCCGTCGGAGAACTGCTGGAACTGCTCGTCTCGCAGGCCGACCGCGACGACCTCACCCTCCGGGTCGGGGTCGAGTGCCGCGACGACGTCGTCGTCCGCATCGAATCGAGCGGGGCCGGGATCCCAGCCGTCGACCGCGAAGCCCTCGCAGCGGAGTCAGAGACGCCGCTTCAGCACGCCGAAGGACTGGGGCTCTGGCTCGCGTACTGGTGCGTGATCGAAAACGGCGGCGAACTGCGTTTCGGGGATGCGGACGGCGACGACCCGGTCGAGGCAGGCTCGGAGCCGACCGAGACGGAAGCCAGCGTCGTCCGCCTCCGCTTCCCCAGCGACTGTGCGTGAGTCGCTGCCACGGCGTCCGACGATCTCTCGAAAATCGAAACCGATTAAACGCGTCGCCGTCCAACAGCAAGTGTAGCCGAGGTAGCCTAGCCCGGCCAAGGCGGCAGATTCGAAATCTGCTGTCCATTCGGACACGTGAGTTCAAATCTCACCCTCGGCGCTTCTGAACGTTCGCCTTCGAGCGGTGCATCTGCACCGCTCACCGTCTGTCCTTGCCGTATCGGGGTTCTCGCGGTCGTCTTGGGTGGTGACGAGAATCGCTCTCTGCCTTCTCGCACAGCTCTGATGCGGCGGAGATAGCACCCGCTGGTCGTCTGTGAACGCGTGCCCGGCAGAACCGGGCGAGAATCACCGGGCGCACATCCCGACGCGGGTATGAGAGCGGTTCTCAGTCGTCGGCGAGGGCGTCTTCCGGTTCGGGTTCGTCTTCGACGGCGTCGCTGGCGAGGAGCCGATCGAGCGCCTCGACCATCGCCTCGACGCTGCAGCGGGTGATGTCCGAGTCCGAGGTGGCGACGGTGACCGTCCGGTCGCCCTTCGACATCTCCACTTCGACGGTGACGACGGCGTCGGTGCCGCCGGTGATCGCGTCGACGTGGTACGACTCCAGTTGGGCGTCGGCGTCGGAGCCGAGGGCGGCCCGGACCGCTTTGACGGCGGCGTCGACGGGGCCGCTGCCGGTGCCGGAGGCGACGCGCTCCTCGGTGCCGACGCGGATGCGGACCGAGGCGGTCGGGGTGCCGCCGCCCGAGGCGGCCGTGAGATCGAGGAGTTCGACGTGGCGGTCGCGCTCGCGACCTTGCACGTCCTCCGCGATCGCGAGCAGGTCGGCGTCGGTGACGCGCTTGTCGCGGTCGCCGAGCCGTTTCACGCGCTCGACGATCGCCGCGAGGTCCTCCTCGGACACGTCGACGTCGTGTTCGTCGAGCGCGGCGCGGACGCCCGCACGGCCGGCGTGCTTGCCGAGGACGAGCCGTCGCTCCCGACCCACCATCTCCGGCGGGTAGGGCTCGTACATCGTGTCGTCCTTGAGCGTCCCGTCGGTGTGGATCCCGCTCTCGTGCGTGAAGGCGTTCTCGCCGACGACCGCCTTGTTCGGCGGCAGCGGCACGCCCGTCGCGTGAGAGACCTGCTGTGCGAGGTCGTACACCTCGTCGAGGTCCATCGTCTCGACGCCGTAGCCGTGCGCCAAGGCGATGGCGACCTCTTCGAGCGCGACGTTGCCGGCGCGCTCGCCGATGCCGTTGATCGTGCCGTGGACGAGATCCGCCCCGGCGGCGAGGCTGGCCCAGACGTTCGTCATCCCCAGCCCGAGGTCGTCGTGGGTGTGCGTCGACACGGGGCCGAGTTCTGCCAGCCGGGAGACGTACTCGTAGGTCGTCTCCGGCGTGGCGTGGCCGACGGTGTCGGCGTAACACGACCGATCGGCGCCCGCATCGAGCGCCTCGCGCATCAGGCGTTCGAGGAAGTCTACGTCCGCGCGGGAGCCGTCCTCGCCGATGACCTCGACCCAGAGGTCGTGGTCCTTCGCGTAGGTGACGAGGTCGCCGGTCTTTTCGACCACCTCGTCGTGGGTGGTGCCGACCTTCCGCTCGACGTGCTTGTCGCTGGCGGGCACGACGATGGTGACGCCGTCGACGTCGCAGTCGAGCGCGAGGTCGATGTCCCGCTGGACGCCGCGGGCGAAACTCGTCACTGTCGCGTCGAGGTCGAGCGCGGTCACCTGTCGGATGGTCTCGCGCTCGCCCTCGCCGGTGCAGGCGCTGCCGGCCTCGATGAACTCGATGTTCGCTCTGTCGAGCGACCGGGCGATGTCGGCCTTCTCGTCGGGCGTCAGCGAGACGCCAGGGGCCTGCTCACCGTCGCGGAGCGTCGTATCTAGAAGCTGTACAGAATCGTCAGAATCCACGATGGATGCTAGGGGGTTGTCGGGGTTACCCCCGAATAAATCGACCACGAGTCATGTGCTCACACGGACTGTGGACGTGCAGATATTTAAACTAACGCCTCTCGACAAGATGTCGAGTCGCGTTACCGACCTGACGCCGTCGTCGCCGGTGACGTCGTCACTCGACGAGTCGGACGGTATCGCCCGATTCGACGTCGTCTGCGGCGCCCGCGGGGAGCTCGACGACCGTGTCTGCCGTCTCGATCCCGACGCCGCGCCACGCGCGGAGTCGTTTTTTTCCCACCACCTCGTCGTCGACGAGCCACAGCGCGTCGATGTCGAACGGCACGAACACCATATGCAGGTCGCGCTTTCCCGACTCGCCGAAGGGGAACACCAGCGCGTACCCGTCCGGAACCGACCGCCGAAACATCAGCCCTCGCGCCTTCGAGAGAAACGTATCGGCGACGTCGACGTCGCTGGCGAGGGTCCGTCGGGTCCCGTCTCGGTGGTGTTCGAGCCGCACAGGTGGCGCTCTCCCGGCGGACGAATAAATCGCTCGACTGACGCGGCTTCGGCCACTGTCTGATTCGACTCTGCACCGGCGGATTCAACTCGGCGTCGACGCTCTCTCTTCGTATGCGGGAGACGCCAACCGGCACGCCAGTCGGCGTCGACGACCCCTACGAGCACGCGGGCGTCTGCGATCACCTCACCAGCGACGGCCGGTGCCGCTTCGCGCTGGACCGCGCCGGTGACGACCCGGAATTCGCCGCCGCGCGCCGTGCGGTCGACTACGACTGCGTCGCCGCCGACGAAGACTGCGAGTTCCGCGACTGTCCGCACTACCGCTCGACGACCGACGGCCGCGAGTGCGTCCGCTGCGGCCTCGAATCGGTGCGGATGGCGCACGACGGCTCTCGGCCGCTCTTGGAAGAACATCACCTCTCTTACGGTGAGAGCGCGAGCACGCGTGGCCGGAGCGTCGGTACCGCGGGCGACGATGGCGGCAACTCCGACGGGTCACCATCACACGAGATCACGGTCGCGCTCTGTCGGTGGTGTCACGCCAAGATCCACAACTCATTCGCCCGGATCGACGACGACGTCGAACCCGACGCCGAGGCGTTCGCCGCCCGGGAGGAGCGGCGCTCGAAAGAGCAGACGGAGTTCGGGTTCGCCACCGCGCGTGAGCGGCGCGACGCCGACGACTCCTGACTCAGGGGACGAGCACGACGGGGACGGACCGTTCTTCGAGGATCCGATCGGGGGTGCTCCCCGAGAACGCCGCGTCGGCGAAGGAGCCGTCTTCGTACCCCATCACGACCGTGTCGACGTCGCCGCGCTCGACGATATCGAGGATCTCCCGGAGGAGCGCGGCCATCGAGCCGACGTCGGTCACGGAGTGTTTGGACACGTCGGCGTCTACGCCTTCTTCGTCCGCTATGGACCGGACTTCGGCCACGCCCAGATTCTCTTCGAGGCTGATCGTCTCCGTCGATAGCTCGACCGCCGTGACTTGCAGGTCGCCGCGACCCCCGAAGACGTCGAAGGCGTATCGCACGGCGCGCTCGCTCGCCGGGGTGACGCCGAACGCGCTCTGCGGCACCTGCGTCTCGACGGGCACGATGTCGAACGGTAACAGTAGGTGCATACGCGAGTCTCGTGACCGCGTTACTGATAATCACTAGCACGGTTGTAACTTCGTGGGAACTGCGGTGTCGCGTTCGCCGGGGTCGTCGGCCGACAGCGCGTGGCAGCGACCGTCGGATCGGCGTCCCGTTTGCTTCCATTATACGCCCCACTGACACGTGCCGTCAGCAGACCGGGCGCTTTTTGCCTTCCTTCGCTGTAAGAGTCTGCAACTGATGACTCGCATCGTCGTCATCGACAACCACGGCCAGTTCACCCACCTCGAACGACGCGCGCTCCGCGATCTCGACGTCGACGTCGAACTCCTCGACAACACGACGCCGGCCTCGGAGATCGACGCCGACGGGATCGTCCTCTCGGGCGGCCCGGATATGGACCGCATCGGCAACTGCCCCGACTACCTCGATCTCGACGTTCCGGTCTTCGGGATCTGCCTCGGGATGCAGATCCTCGCGGCCGAACTCGGCGGGCGAGTCGGCTCGGGCGACTACGGCGGCTACGCCGACGTCGATGTCCAGATCCTCGAGGCGGACGACCCGCTCGTCGGCTCGCTCGCGCCCGAGACGCGCGTGTGGGCGAGCCACGCGGACGAAGTGAAGGAAGTCCCCGAGGGCTTCACCCGGACGGCGACCTCCGACGTCTGCGACGTCGAGGCGATGAGCGACACCGACCGCGACCTCTACGGCGTGCAGTGGCACCCCGAGGTCGCCCACACCGAGCGCGGCGAGGAAGTGTTCCGCAACTTCGTCGCGATCTGCGAGTAGCGCGGCGGTCCCCTCGCTCTTTCCCCTCCCCTCTCTCACGATGACTTCGACACAAAGCGATCTCGCAGGGCTCTCGCGATTCATCTTCCGCGCCCCGAGTTGGTACGCCAGTCTCGCCTTCGCGCTCCTCCTGGCGGCGCTCGCCGGCGTCGCCGCCTTCGACTCCGGCGCGTACGCCCGCACCTGGCGCGGCCTGTTCTTCCTCGGCCGCGACGCCTGGGAAGGAATCTTCTTCATCGGCGTCCCGACCGTCGTCGCCGCGTTCGGGACGACGGGCGTCGATCGGTTCGTCGGCGGCAAACTCACGCCGAATCGCTCCTCACTCTTAGCGCTGGTCTCGGAGATCATCGTCGTCGTGATCGTCACGCTCGCCGCCATCGTCTCGGTGTTCACCGGGCTCGAACAGCAGTTCGTCTTCGACGCGCTCGTCGTCGCGCTCGCGTCGGTCTTCGCGTTCCGCCTGCTCGTCGTGATGGCGGTCTCGCGGTCGTCGATCCTCGTCGCGGCGCTCCCGGCGAGCATCCAGACGGTCGCGGCGGCCGTGCTGCTGTTCATCTACGGCGGCACGCTTCGGCTGCTCTCTGTCGGCGGCACCGTCCTCGACGCGTATCTGATGCCGTACCTCGCGCGCTCGGCGGACGCGCCCGCAGAACTGTCCGCCATCTCGGCCGAACACTTCCTCCTGCTCGGGATCACCTGCGGCCTCTACGCGCTGGCGGTGTACGCCTTCGTCGTCGCCGTCGACCGCCCGTGGCGGCGGAGTCTCGGCGTCTCGATGCTCGATTTCCTCCGCGGGTTCGTCGGCCACGTCGCCGAGGGCTCACGCGAACTCGAGGAGTTCTTCCAGCAACTCGGTGAGGAAGCGATTGTCCCGGTCTCGGTGCTCTCGTTTCGCACCACGGGCGGTGACGAGAAGGCGCGGTTCGTCCTCCCGATGATCCACCCCGGTCCGATGGGTGAGATCGGCGGCGGCAACTTCCCCGAACGCGTCGCCAACGACTGCTCGGGGCTGGTCTTCCCGCCGCACGCCACCGCCGGGCACGACTTCAACCTCGTGACCGAGCGCGAGGTCGACACCATCCTCGACGCGGCGAACGCCGCCGCGGACCGCGTCTCCTATTCGAGCGATGCCACCCGAAGCGTCCGGACCCAATCCGGCGAGGCGTCGATGCTCGGGCAGGCGTTCGGCGACGACGCGCTCTTGATCTCGACGTACGCGCCCGGCTTCGCCGACGACGTGGAGTACGGCGTCGGCCTCTCGGCGACGGCGGAAGCCCGGACGAGCGGCCTCGACGACGTCGTCCTCGTCGACGCGCACAACTCCAACGACGGGCTGAGCGGCCCGGACCTGGGACACGTCACGCCCGGCTCCCAGCGCGCGTTCGATATGATCGGCGCGGCGGGGATCTCCGGACAGCGGCTCTCGACGGCCGATCCACACGAGCCACACCTCGGGGTCGCCTGGGACGAGACCGACTGGGAACCGGTCGACGGTATCGGACCGCTCGGCGTCCGCGTCGCCGTCACCGCCGTCGACGACCAGGAGACGGCGTACGTGCTCGTCGACGGCAACAATATGGAACCCGGCCTCCGCGGCGAACTCGTCGATGCGCTCGTCGACGACGGCCCCGTCGACGAGGCGGAAGTGATGACCACCGACACGCACATCGTCAACACCGTCGAGGCGGACAATCAGGTCGGGGCCGCCATCGAGTGGGACGAGCTCCGCACGCTCGTCTGTGAGCTTCTCGACGAGGCCCGCGCGGACCTCGAACCCGTCGAAGCTGGCGTCGCCGTCGAGCGCGCCGAGGTCACGGTCTTCGGGAACGACCGCACGGAGACGCTCGCCAGCCACGCGAACGCGGTCGTCGCGATGGGCGGCGCGTTCGCCGTCTCGATCATCCTCGCCGCGGTGGCGGTGAGCGTCCTGATCTTCCTGTTCGCCTGACCCGCTGGCATCCCGTCTCGGATACCCGACCGCCGACAGCGCGGTCGCTACCCGGAAACGAAATTCCGCCGGTCGAGAAACGACGACCGACGACCGATCTCTGTGTCCTGATTACTCGTCTTCGTCCGCCGCGAACAGTTCGTCGACGGCGTCGCCGGCGGCCCGCGCGGCCTCGTCGGCGACGGCGTCGGCGTCCTGCGCTGCGTCGTCGGGAGCGTTGACGTAGACGTCGACGTCGAGGACGCCCTCCTCGAACGTCACGGTCACGTCGAAGTCGGTCAGTTCCGACTGCTTGTAGTGGGCGAAGATCACGCCCTCTGCGGCCTCGGCGGCCGTCTGGACGACTTCCTCGTCGGTCGGCATCGACTTATGCGCCGGCGCCGCCGGGGCCCATCGGACCGCCGCCTGCGCCACCCTGGAGCATCTGCTGGAGCTCTTCCTGCAGGCTCTCGAACTGCTGTTCGACGCGCTCTTCCTGCTTTCCGAGCTGTTCGACGCGGATCTCGAGGCTGTCGACCTTGTCGGAAAGCTCCTCGTGTGCGTCGTCGTAGTCGGTCTCGACGAGCAGTTCGCCGACCTCGCGGTACATCGTCGTGTCCTCGTCGATCTCGTCGAGGGCGTCGAGCGCCGTCTTCGACTCGTTGAGCGTGGACTCGGCCTGTTCCTTCTGCGCGGCGACCTTCTGGGCCGTCTCCTGAAGGTCCTGCAGTTCTTCGAGTTTCTCCTGCGCTTCCGGCGGCAGATTACCCTGCATACGCGTGGCGACGGGATGCGGACTGAAAAAGGCCCGTATTCTCCGCTCGGCCCGCGCTCGCGACGCTTCGGAGCAGTCGTCAGCGCCGCCGCTCACTCCGCTCGCTGTCCGGCCGTGCCCGGTCGCTCCGCACCCGCGCGTTCGACGTCTTCGGCGACGCGGACCAGCCGTATCCACGTATTTATCCCGGCGCGCAGCGCCACGAGGTCGGCGGCCGCGACGTCGACGTGGACGGTACGGCCCTCACGAGTCACGTCGGCGCGGGACCGATCGTCCGCGATCTCGTCGACTTCGACGCGGACGCTCTCGGTGACGAGTCGAGCGCGCCGCTCGTCGTCGTACTCGAAGTCGATCGCGGCTTCGTGTGCGACCCCGTCGGCGGGGGTCCCTCGGCTCGCCATCGAAGAAGGGGATTACTCGACTGGGACTTCCTTGACGTCCGGTGCGCGCTCTTTCAGCAGCACGCGGTGGCCGCAGTACGGACAGCGGACGCCGCCGTACTCGTCCAGTTCGACGTCGCGCTTACACCGGGAACACTTGTAGCTCATCGTTCAGGTAGTGGGGATAGTGGGTGTTGGATCTTTCGCGCTTACTCTTCGCCGTCGCCGGAGAGTGCGGCGCGGATGGAGCGACGGACCTGCTTGCCGCCGGGGGTCTGCGGGCGGTAGCTCCCGCCGGTGAAGACCTCGCCCGTTTCGTCGTTCTGCCAGATGCCGGGTTCGAGACGGGTGACGCTATCTTCGTCGACCGTCGCGTTCCGCATCTCCTCTTCGATCTCTTTCACGCGTCGGCGGGCAACGCGCCCGTACCGCGCGCCGAAGCGACCGGCGCTGCCGGTCGTGCGCGCCTTATTGTCGGCCATAGTACCGCGTTGTACCTCCGGCGTCGGGATAAACCCTACGAGATGGATCTCCGTGGGTGGCCTCCGAGTCCGACGTGCGCCGTTACACTGCTTCGAGCAAGTAGTCGAACGCGCCCGATCCCACGTGAAAGTGCGCGTAGGTCCCGAGCGCGCGGTACTCACAGAGGCCGTCGTTAGCGCCGTCGACGCCCGCGCCGCGGACCATCTCGAAGGCGTACCGCGCGTCGGGCGCGGCCGTCGCCGACGAGTAGTGGAACTCGTGGCCGCGACGCGTGCCGCCCGCCGGGGCGACGAGACAGTCCTCGCGGGCGCGGACGCCGACGTGATCGAGCGCGACCGGCCGGCCGGTCATCCGCGTCTCGACGGGGAGGACGCCGGCCATCTCGTGGTCGTCGCCGTCGTCGGTCTGCAGCGACTCGCCGAGTACCATCATCCCGCCGCACTCCCCGAATATGGGGAGGCCGTCCGCCGCGAGGGACCCGAGTTCGGCGAGCGTCTCCGACTCTGCGAGGGCGGCGGCGTGGCGCTCCGGGTAGCCACCGGGGAGGTAGACGGCGTCGCACTCGGGGACGGGGTCGCCCGCAACGGGCGAGAACGGCTCGATCGACGCGCGGGCGGCGAATCGATCGCGCGTGCTCGGATAGACGAAGCGGAAGGCGTCGTCGGCGGCGACTGCGACCCGGATGCCGGTCTCGTCGGCGGCGCGGAGCGAGGGAGCGGTGTCGAGGCGGGGCCGGCGAACCAGATCGAGGAGCGTGCCGGTTCGGATCTGTCGCGCCGCGCCGTCGATCGCGTCGTCGGCGACGGGCGATTCGTCGCCGAAGTGGAGCCCGAGGTGGCGATCCGGGATTTCGAGACCGTCCAGCGGCGGCGTTCGCCCGACGTATCGCAGTCCCTCGACGGCGTCGCGGATCCCCTGTTCGTGCCGCCCGCCGTGGGCGCGCGCCGCCAGGAGGCCGACGACGTCGACGTCGTAACCCGCGCGTTCGGCGTACTGCTGGAAGCCGAGGGCCGTGGCGGCGACGCTCTCCATCCCCGCGGTGGCGTCGACGACGAGGACGATGGGTAGATCCAGCGCCTCGGCCACAGCGGCGGTGCTCACGTCGCCGTCGTAGAGGCCCATCATCCCCTCGACGACGCAGACGTCGCCCTCGTCGGCCCCGCGGGCGTAGGCGCGTCGGATCCCCGACTCGCCCGCCATCCAGGGATCGAGCGTCCGCGACGGCCGATCGAGGGCGGCGGCGTGGTGACTCGGGTCGATGAAGTCCGGGCCGGCTTTGGCCGCGACTGGCGTCCGCCCGGCGCGTTCGAGCGCGCGACAGACGGCCAGCGTCGCGACGGTCTTGCCCACGCCGGAGGCCGTCCCGGCGAGGACGACTCCAGGCAGGTCCGAGGGCACCGCGTCGGTCGTCATCGAGAGACTGTCGACGACGCTATCGGTTAAGTGGTTCCGTGCGGAGTCGCTCAGGCTGTACAGCAGGCTCACAGAGACACCGCAACACCTGTTACGGTGTGTGAAATCGCCCGTGGGGGACGAGATACCACTGGGGTGCAAAGCAGACGCCAGATGCGATGTACGTCACCCGTCAGCCGTCTGTGCACCCGGACTGGCACGCTGCGCTGATCGTTGGACAGAGCCCGTACGAGCCACAGGCACAACTGATGGCCGAACACCGCGTCGAAGACGACGTGTTCCGCGTCGATCTGACCGACCTCGATCTCGAACCGGGGCAGTACGATTGGTCGCTGCTCGTCGCCAGCGAACGCCCCGTCCTTCGGCATCGAGCGATCGAACTCTCACCGCTGAACACCCCGTTGATGATGCAGTAGACCGGTCGAGACCCTCGCTGACTCGGTGCCTCTCGTCGCACCGGTCGCGTTCACTCCTCGCCCAGCGCATAGAGCGTCGCGCTGTCGTCTTGGCGATCGAATCCGATGGTCCACAGGACGCCGTCTGCGATCATCGGCGAGGTCACCGAGCTATGCGGGACTCGGTGTTGCCAGCGACGGTCGCCGCTCGATGTGTCGATCGCGCGGATCGCTGCGCCGTCGTCGCTCCCAGCGTCGGCCCCGGTGAGGAGGAGGTTCTCTGTGACGACCGGCATCGTGCTGCTGTTGCCCGAGATCGAGCTGCTCGCTTCGTCGACGTACGACCACACAACAGACCCATCGGTCGCAGAGAGGGCGTACAGTCGCGCGGAACCGACCGTGTACACGTTCTCGCCGTCGGTAGAGACGCCAGTTCTGGGGAGACCCCGCTGTTCGAAGCGCCAGGATTCCGAGCCGTCCTCCTGGGAGAACGCGATCAGATGACCGCCGACATCGCCGGTCGTCACCGGGAGGTAGAGGTGGCGCTCGTCGACGGTGGGGACCGCCTCGCCGATGTCGAGCGTCGCATCCCACAACCGCTCCTGCGCGTCGAGGTCGAACGCGACGACGTTCGGTTCGCCGTCCGGCGCCTCGTCGGTCGTGATGAACGCTCGCTCGGTAGTGACCGCGACGTCCTCGGGTGTGACCGCTGTCGCCGCGAGTTGTGACTCCCAGGCGACCGCCTTCTCGACGAGGTCGACCGCGTAGATGTGTGATCCACCGTCTCCGTCCAACGACTCGTCCGTACACACGACGACGGTGTCTCCGGCTCGTTTCGCGGCGGAGACGTACTCCTCTTCGCCGAGCGGGAGCGCCGCCTGCCACGCTTCGCGCCCTGTGTCGGTTTCGATCCCGACGACGTCGGTTTCGTCGGTTCGGCGGTTGTCCCCGACCACGACGACTGTCTCCTCGTAGAGCGCTACGAGCCGCGGGAGCGGGTACGCGTCTGTGCTGGTCTCGGAGAAGTTCCACACAACCGATCCGTCCGCACGCGAGAGCGCCACGAGCGTTCGCGGATCGGGATTCAGAAACAACCGCTCTCCATCCAGCAGCGGCCCGCGTCCGAGCCGGCCGTAGTACGGCACGTCGAGCTGGCGCGCGATCCCGCGGCGCGGCTCCGACGTGGGCGCTGTCACTCCCCGTTGGTACATCCGGTTACGGGGGCCGACGAAGATCTGCTCTACGCGCTCTGTGCCAACTGTCTCGATCGACACGAGCGCTTCCGTCTCGGTTGCGTCCGTAGCGGTCGGCTCGTCGACTGCTGTTCGGTCCGTTTCGGCGGTGGCGTCGCGCTCTCCCGTCGTCGGTGTCGCACCCTCGTCGCTGGTGAGCCGTAGACAGCCGGTGAGTCCCACTGTGAGTGCCGAAGCGGCGGTGAGAAAGCGGCGGCGTCGAACGGCCATATCACGCCTACCCATCGACGCGCTCCTGTCTGGCTGTCTGTCGAAACATGATCTGTCCCGTCACCACCGATGCATATTAGGTTTTATATGTGGTTGCTGAGGAGTGCCACACAGATGGGCACAGGCAGGGTCGGGCGGACGGCAGTCGGACTGTTTGACGCCGTATTTCGGCCGTCACGGTTCGTGCAGGCATCGAACGTTGCGGGGGGTGCGCTCTCTTGGAACAGTCTCTCGCGGCTCAAATCGCTGCTAGTCGTGTTCCTGGCAAACGTGGTGCTCTATGCGACACCACTCACGCTCTCGGGGTATGGGGTGGCTGTCGAGACCCGAGCCCCATCGTGGTTTGTCCCGATCGCGAACGCCACGCTCGGCGACCCCGTCACTGCGTGGCGGCTGTTTGCCGGCATCGCGCAGAACTCCGCGTTCCTGATCGCGCTCTCCGCAGTCACACTATTGACATATCATCTCGCGCTCGTCGTGACACGGAGCTCAGAGGGCCTCCTGCTAACTGTCCATACGGTGGTTTACAGCGTCAGTGCGTACCTGGCGGGAATCTTCACGGTCCTGGTCTTTCTCTCGCGGGCACCAGGGTTCGAGACGGCCCGATCGCTCGTCGTCGACCTGCAAGTCCAGTTCATCGCCGTGTTCTACGATCTGTTCTCGGTTCCCGAATCGCGCCGCGTCTTCTCCGTCGACGAACCGGTGTCGCTGGTACAGTTGACGTCCAACGAGACAGCGATCCTCGCGGTGTTGATCGCGCTCGTTCTGTACTTCGTCTACTCGATGTATCTTGGTGCACGACTGAATCACGGTGCAGGAGTCACAAGCGCGGCTCTTTCGCTTCTGGCAGTCGGACTCTCTCCTGCGGTCTACGTCGCGATTCTCCTCGTCTACTCCATTGGAGGAGTCACACTATGAGTCACGAATCCACTACTGATCCACAGGCGCCCGCCGGCGCACGCTCGGAGGAATCGAACGAAGAGACGACCACAGGAGACGCTCCCGCTATGGACACCGAGTCGAGCGCGGTTGCCCCGCCCAACGAGGTGGCTGGGAACCGGCGCGACATCATCTTGGAGACACGACCGACGCTGAAGCCGACGCTGGCTCGCCTCACGGCGGTTCTCGTCGTCGGTATCGCGCTGATCGGATATCTGTTCGCCAATCCCACGCTCCTCGGCACGACCGAACGGACGGAGATCGCAGCGAACCTGTTGGTCCTTCTCACGGTCGTCGGCGCGGGCCGCCTCGCGTTCGAGTTGTACCTCCTGACGCGGACGCGGTACGTCATCACGCGAGAGTCGGTCCGCAGGGAGTACTCGCTGTTATATAAGACGTTCTCGCGTGAGCTTCCGCTGTCGAAGTTGCGGAGCCACGAACTGCACCGGAGCCGGATCGAAGCGGTACTGGGGGTCGGAACTGTCGGGTTCCTCACGGGAAGTATCGCACGCTCCCCCGCGCATCTCGAGTTCGAGAACGTCCCGCACCCCGAGCAAGTCAGACAACAGGTCCGCCGTCAACTCCTCGACGACGACCGATAACCGCTACTCGGTTACGTTTCCATTTCCGTCGCGACACGCGCTACTCGCGCCGACTCGTCGGTCACGACACCGTACTCCGCTTCCGCGACCGATTCCGGCGGCTCCCCGTCGGTGTATCGGGAGCCGAGCGCGGCACGCAACGCGTCGCGCACGCAGGCCCGTGCAGCCGACCCCACGGCGGTCGCGCTCCCGGAAAATTGCGCCGTCTCGCCCTCGGGGTCGCAGGCGACGAGGACGGCGTCGGACGTCGTCCCGGGGAACCCCGTCTCTGCGAGTAGCGTCGTCGCCTTCGCCTCGGCGGCGACGGCGACGAGGTTCGCGAGCCCCCCCGGCGCGAGCGCGCGGGTCGTCCCGACGACGACGTTGACGGTGCCGGCGTGTCTGCGCTCGCCGTCCGGGGAACGGCTGGGTCGCTCTGGTCCAGCCTCGTCCGGCATCGGCAGCGCCGCCGGATTGTTCACGCCGGCGGTGACGACGGCTTCGACGGGACCGAGGCGCGCCCGGTGTGCGTGCCGCATCGAGACGCCCGTGAGCAACGCGGGACCTGCCCCGTCGAAGCCGGCTCGTCGGCGACGCCGCCGCACGTAGTCGGTCACGTCCACGTCGTCCCACCCCTCGGGAACCGAGAGGAGATACGCAGCGTCCGCCCGCGACTCGCCGCCGTCGTGTCCCGTCGAGAGCCACCGCGTGTCGGGCCGATAGAGACGGCAGACTCCGTCGCAGACGGTCGTCTCGAACAGCGGCGACGAGTGGGACGCACCCGAGTGGTCGGCCTCGCGCGTCATCGATCTAACAGGGCGTCGAGCAGTCGGTCGTTCTCGTGCGGGCGGCGGACGGCAACGCGAACGTGCGAACCCAGTCGCTCGAAGGTCCGCGCGTCCCGGAGCGCCACGCCACCGGCACGAGCGCGTTCGAGGATGGCATCGACGGAGTCGGAGTTGGCGGCACCGCTCTCGGTTTCGGAACCGACCTCGCCGTGCCCCTCGCCGACGTCGAGCAGGAGGAAGGGTGCGTCGGAGGGCGCGACGTCGAACGTCGGTTCGAGCGCGTCGCGCATCCGGACGCGCTCGGCCGCGACGCGCTCTCGCGTGCGACGGACGAACGCGTCCTGACGGAGGCAGTACGTTCCGACCGCGGCGGCGGGCGTTGAGAGTCCCCACGCCGGGCGGGCCGTTCGAAGCCGCTCGCCGAGGTCGCCGGTCGCGACGGCGAAGCCCGCGCGGATGCCGGGGAGGCCGAACATCTTCGTCAGCGAGCGAGCGACGATCGACCCCGGTTCGCCCGCGATGCTCGGCGCGTCGGTGAAGTCGAGGAACGCCTCGTCGACGACGAGCGGCGTCTCCGCGGCCCGGCAGTCGGCCAGGAACGCCCGGAGCGCGTCGGAATCGGCGAGTTCGCCCGTCGGATTGTTCGGCGTGCAGACGACTGCCGCGTCGTAGTCGCTCGGGTCCGCGTCGAGCACCTCGTCGTGGGCGACGCCGACGGGATCGCCCCCCTGCAACCGGATTTCGCGGGCGTACTCGCCGAAGCTCGGTTCGGGAACGAGAACCCGGTCGTCGGGCGAGACGGTGACGCCGAAGGCGAGGCGGAGCGCCGCGAGCCCTCCCGCAGTCGGGACCACAGAGGCAGGATCGCAGTCGACGTAGTCGGCGGCCGCCGCGCGGAAGTCGGGGAAGTCGTCGGCGTAACGCGCCGCGTCCGCGAGCGCAGACTCGTAGACCGACGCGACGCCCTCGGGGCGGACCGGGTTCGTGTTCGCGCTGAAATCGACGAGGCTTGCGTCGTCGCTCCCCCCGTGGGGAACGCGCGAGACGGTGTCGACGCTTTCAGGGTCCATTCCTGCCCTCTGCGGCTGTTTGATCCGCCCCTTCGAGTCGGTCGAGCACGGCGTGAGTCGCGTCCGTCACGTCGCTCAATCGGTCCGCCTCGTCGGCGAGTCTGAGTGCCCCGCCCATCGCCGCACCCTCCTTTCCGACGCCGTCGGCGTAGGCGTTCAGCGGCCCCGCCTCGGCGGCGTCGAAGCCGGGGTCGGAGACGGCGAGATCGAGGTCGAGCCCTGCCGCGGCGGTGTCGAGCCCCGGTACGTCGTCGGCGAGATACGGCGTCGTCGCGAGCGTCGCCCGCTCTGCGACGCCGGCGTGGCGGACGAGCGCGGCGACCGCGAGCAACTGCGTGCCGCCGCCGAGGACGACGTCGGTCCCGGATTCGAGCGCCCCCGCAGTCAGCCCGGCGGCGACGGCCAGTACCGGATCGCCGACGTATCTGAGGACGGACTCGGGGGTGTGTGCGCCGTCTCCCGGCGCGACGTCAGATGCCTCGAACGCGTCCGCGACGACGCGCTCTTTCAGGTCGAGCGGGTTCTCCGGCAGCGACGACGACGTCGCCGGGATCGCCTCCTCGCCGAGCGCGCGGAGGACCGCCATCGCCGTCGTCGTCCCGCCGGGGATCGTCTCGCCGACGACGATTCGTTCGTCCGGGAGCGCGCGGCCGTACTCCCGCGCGGCCGCGAACGCGCCCGGAGCAGTCGGGACCGGGTCCGCTTCGCGAATGTCGCTACCGGGGCGTGCGCCCACGGTGACCGTCGGCGCGCCGGTCGGCCGCGCTAAGCCGCCGTCGACGACAGTCACCTCGAAGTCGAAGAGTTCCCGGACGGCCCGCGTCACCACCGCGGGCGTCGGACAGCCGGTCGGACTCACCGGCGTCACAGGAGCCCGGACCGTGTCACCGTACGTCAGGATCTCGGCGTCGGCGCTCGGCGTGTGTGCGAGCAACTCTCGGGACGCGCCGGCGGCGCTGATCCCGTCGACTTCGGCCGTGCGGGTCGTCCCTGCGACGAGGATTACTCGCATAGCGCCTCCGCGAGGTCTCGGTCTGCGGGTCGGTTCACGTTGACCGCGAGGCGGGCGTCGTACGTCAACGCCACGGTGTCGTCGTCGCCGGCGACGACGTTCAGTCCCGTCGGGGCGACGTCTCGCCCGTCGTGCTCGAACGCCGTATCGACGGACGCACCGAGGCGACGCTTCAGCGCGGCGGGAACGCAGACGGTGAGCGAGGTCACGGGCGCGCCGTTCGTGGACTCCGGCCCAACGTCGCCACGCGCTCGTGCCACCGCGTCGTCGACGTGCTCGGCCGCGAGCAGCGGGAGGTCGGCGGGTACGGTGAGCACGGGGCGACCGACCGCGTCGAGGGCCGTCGTGAGGTCGGCGACGTAACCGTCGCCCGCTGTCTCGACGACCGAGAGCGACAGCTCGCGTGCCCGGGCCGCGGTTTCGGGTGCGTGCGGCGAGACGACGGCGTGGATGGTTCCCGTCCGTCCGATCCGACTCTCGCGGAGGGCGGCGACGACTCGCGAGAGCATCGATGCCCCACCGACTCCGACCAGCGGCTTCTCGACGCCGAGCGCGCGCTCGGCGTCTCCGCTCCGGAGCCGGGTCCCGCGGCCGCCGCACATCACCAGAGCGTCCACACGATCACCCCCGCGTGGACGCCGGCGACGCGGCCGAGTTCGTTCGCCGCGCCGAGGACGTCGCCGCTGATCCCGCCGAACGCGCCCGCGGCCCAGCGACCTACAAGCCAGGCGACAGCGACCGGGGCAACGAGTGCGGCGAACGGCCCCGCGTAGCCGGTCCCGACGACGGACGCGAGCGCGAACACTGGGAGGACGGCGACGACGACGGGAAGCAGATCGGTCGGAGTCGCCGCATCGGTCAGCGCGGACCCGAGTCCCTCGTGGGCCGCCTCCTGCGTGCAGACGAGCAGCGCGATGCCGGTCTTCGCCCCGACTTCGGCCGCGAGCGCGAGCGTGAACCCGACGACCGAGAGCGTCCCGGCGAGACCGAGCGCGCCGAGGCCGAGCGTCACGAGCGCCAGCGACACCGCGAGCGCGCCGCCGACGCCCGTCTGTGAGTCTTTGAGCACTTCGCGCCTGCGTGCGGCGTCGACGCCGCCGTGGACGGCCGCCGCATCGCCCAGGTCGGCCAGGCCGTCGGCGTGCGTGACGCCCGTGAGGAGCACGAGCGTCACGAGATACAGCGCGGCGGCGCTCGGGACCGGAATCGGCACCACGAGCGGCAGTGCGGCCAGCGCGCCGACGACGTAGCCGGCGAGCGTGATCGAGACGGGCGTGCGTCGGAACGCCTCCCAGGCGGCGTCGCCGCCGCCGACGGGGAGTCGCGTGAGAAAGCGGAGCGCCCCGCGCAGCGCGGTCAGAACCACGCGACCACCCCCGCGAGGACGAACGCGAGCACGCCCGCGCGCCGAGTCACGCGGATCGCTCTCGTCGCTGTCGCGACGTCAGGAAGCGGCGCATCGCTGTCGAGGTCGTACGTATCCGGCTTGTGCAACCGCGCGGGCAGCAGCGCCGCCATCGTCGCCATCGGCCAGCCGGAGTTCGGCGACGACGGCTTCCGGGCGAGCGTTCGAACGCGACTCTTGAACGGGAGCGCCGGCGCGCCGGCGACGACCGCGAGCAGGAGCGCCGAGAGCCGCGCCGGAGCCCACATCACAGCGTCGTCGAGGCGGGCGGGCGCCCAGCCCATCGGCTTCGAGCGGTAGCCGAGCATCGAGTCCAGCGTGTTGACGGCTTTGACCCAGGCGGCCGCGCCGGCTGCAAGCGACACCGACGACGGCAGGCCGAGCGCGCTCGCGACGCCAGCGACGGTCGCGAACGCCAGCAAGGGTGCGACGAGGCCGTCCGCGAGGTTCTCCGCGAGGCTCTCGACGGCCGCCGAGCGCACGTGTGGCGCGTCGAGCGCCGAAGCGTCGCGCCCCGCGAGCGCGCGGAGGTCGTTGCGAGCGGCGCCGAGGTCGGTGCCGCTCTCGCGAACCACGGTCCGAGCGCTTCCGAGCAGGAGTCGCAGGCTCGTGGTCGAGAAGAGCACCCCACCGGCCAGCGCCGCCCCGAGCCACGGGTGGACGCCCGTCCCGCCCGCGACGGTCGCGGCCGCGGCGCCGGCGAACCCAACCGGGAGGACGACCGCGACGAGGCCGCCGGCGAGTCGCGGGCGCATCCCCAGCCAGGTCTCTCGCGCTTCGATCTCTCGCTCGGTCCGGGCGACGACGCGACCCAGGAGCGCGACCGGATGGAGCCGCGCCGGGGGTTCGCCGAACGCGGCGTCGAGGCCGGCCGCGAGGCCGACCGCGACCGTCGCGGTCACCGGCATTCCTCGCCTCCACGCGAACCGTCTCCGAGCGACCTCTCGCGCCGCAGTTCCGTCGCGAGGGCGTCGAGACCGGTTTCGTTGACGTCCCGGAACGTTCCCCCGACAGCCTCGACGCCGCCGTCTGTCGCGGGATCGTCGCCGACGTGGACCAGCCCTTCGGCGTCGACGCCGAGTTCGCCCGCGACCGTCTCGAAGGCCTCGGGGTGTGGCTTGCGCCAGCCGCACCCGACGCTCGTGACGATGGCGTCGAAGGAGGCGCGGTCGAGCGCCGAGCGGACGAGCGTGCGCGTCACGAGCTCGGGGACCGAACAGTTCGAGAGCACGCCGACGGGTCCGCGTTCGACGGCCGCGGCCACGGCATCGACTGCCCCAGCACGCGTTCGGACCTCGGGGTCGAAGGCGGCGACGACAGCGCGCCGGGCGGCGTTGGCCGGGACGTCTACGTTGCGAGCGCGGAGCGCGGCGGCGACGTGCGCGGGGAGGGGAACCTCGGCCCCCTCGGGAGCGTCGACGTGGGGCTCGGCGTAGGCCGCTCGCCAGCCGTCGGGGACGGCGACCCCGCGGTCGCGAAGCTCGGCCGCCACGGCGGCGGCGGGATCCTCGGGGCGGTCGACCGCGACGAGCGTGCCGAAGAGATCGAACGTAACTGCCACTACGATTGGGTCGGTGAAAGTCGACTTGAATTTGCCGGAGGTCCGGTGATCGTCCTCGGTCTTGGGCCGCCCCGGGAACGTCGACCGACAGCCGTCAGACACGAAGGAAGATTCAAATAGTCGGTTGCATATGTTAAACCGATGAGTAAAATCACGTTCCGCGCCGACGACGACCTCGTCGAGCGTTTAGAGGCGCTCGACGCCTCGAAGAGCGAGGCGATGCGCGACGCGCTGCGCACCTACCTCGAGGGCGCGGACCGTGACACCGATGCCGACGCGACCGACACCGGAGCGGACGACCACTCGGGGTCCGACACCGTCGACGACGTCATCCGCGAACGCGTCGACGAACTCGTCGCCGAGCGACTCGACGAACTCGTCGGACGAGAACCGCGTGGAGCGAGAGACCTCAACGTCAACGTCACCGTCGACGGCGCGGCGTCGTCTGAAACGGTCGAAAACGGCTCCGCTGTGGCCCAGAAAACGGGAGACGCGGAGCGTAAGACACGCGCTGCATCCGGTGACGCTGACGTCGGTGCGGACGCCCGCGAGCAGACGTGTGACAAGTGCGGTGAAACCGTCGACGGTGAGCACGTATACTGCCCTAACTGCGGGGAGAAGGCCTCTCACCGGGTCTTCTGTGAGTGCGGCGACGAACTCAGATCCGACTGGGCGTTCTGCCCGAGCTGTGGACGCCGGACGTCGGCAGCCGACGTCCTCGAACGGACGTAAACGACCCTGAAACAAGCGTATACACGGATCCAGACGATTTGTCTTACGATCGGCGTTACTTTTATAATGTATCGCTCTGTGGTAATCTCTGCGTAAGACGGTCGTCTTACAGAACCGTCGGGGGCGGGGGAGAGATCCGCTGTCTGCCGATTTCGGTGGTGTAAGACGTTCGCACGGACTGTGCGCGCCGTCTTACCGGGGGAATGCAACAATGGAGCGTGTGACACTACGAATTCCGAAGCAGCAGATCGAGGAGGTCGAACAGATGGTCGAGACCGGGGAGTTCCCGAACCGGTCGGAGGCGATCCGCTCGGCTGTCCGTGAGATGATAAACGAACAACAGGCCGAGAGCCGCGACTCGCCGACCAAACACACGTGGGCCAAGGTGTAAGACGATGCAAGATATTGTCAGAGAGGCTATGGAGCGCGACGAGGAAGAGCGCGACGCAACCACCGAGGCTCCGGATGGTGACGAGTTCGGGAACCCCCGAATCGTCATCGTCGGCTGCGGCGGCGCCGGCAACAACACGGTCAACCGGCTCTACAACATCGGCGTCGACGGTGCTGACACGGTGGCGATCAACACCGACAAACAGCACCTCAAGATGATCGAGGCGGACACGAAGATCCTCGTCGGCAAGTCGCTGACGCAGGGTCTCGGCGCCGGCGGCGACCCCTCGATGGGCGAGCGCGCGACCGAGATGGCCCAGGGGACGATCAAGGAAGTCCTCGGCGAGGCCGACCTCGTCTTCGTCACCGCGGGGATGGGTGGCGGCACCGGGACCGGTGCCGCGCCGGTCGTCTCGAAGATCGCCAAAGAACAGGGCGCGATCGTCGTCGGGATGGTCTCGACGCCGTTCAACGTCGAGCGCGCGCGGACAGTCAAAGCCGAGGAGGGGCTCGAAAAGCTTCGTAACGAAGCCGACTCGATCATCGTCCTCGACAACAACCGCCTGCTCGACTACGTCCCGAACCTCCCGATCGGCAAGGCGTTCTCGGTGATGGACCAGATCATCGCCGAGACGGTCAAGGGCATCTCCGAGACCATCACCCAGCCCTCGCTGATCAATCTGGACTACGCGGACATGTCCACGATTATGGATCAGGGTGGCGTCGCGGTGATGCTCGTCGGACAGACCCAAGACAAGAACAAGACCCAGGAGGTCGTCAACGACGCGATGAATCACCCGCTCTTGGACGTCGACTACCGCGGCGCCTCGGGCGGACTCGTCCACATCACGGGCGGCCCCGACCTCACGCTGAAGGAGGCCGAGGGCATCGCGAACAACATCACAGAGCGGCTCGAAGCGCGCGCGAACGTCATCTGGGGCGCACGCATCCGCGACGAGTACAAGGGCAAAGTCCGCGTGATGGCCATCATGACGGGCGTCCAGTCCGCGCAGGTGCTCGGACCGTCGACCCAGAAGCAGGCCGACAGGTCCCGTCAGAGTCTCGAATCTTCGGAATTCGACGCAAGCGACAACGTCGAACTCGCGCAGAACGGATCCGGCGCCAACACCGGATCGACTGCCACGGGCGGCTCCTGGCAGTCAGACGGGGGGCGAGAACAGCGCGAACAGCAGAACGGACTCGACGTCATCCGCTAAGCGCAGACGTCACCTCCCGGCCGATTCCAGTCAGGCCGGGACGCGCCGGTTATCGGCGTACGCGGCCCGTTGTCTCCAACCGTCCGGTCGTTTCGGCTCGGCCATATCCGCTTTTTCGGCCGTACTCCGCACACAGACCGTCCGGTTCAGACGGCCTCAAGCGACTCCAACAGCCGACATTTCCGGCAGACGTCCCGCGTCGTCTGCGAGCCACAGCGTTCGCATTCACGCATCTCCGGCGTCGACTCGCCGCGGTAGCGATCGGCGGCCATCGACGCCAACTCCTCGTAGCCCGAGATGATCGAGTGTCTCGTCCCGGGGTGGCCGTCCTCAAGTTTCAGCAATAGGTCCTGGATCTCGCCGCGGAACGCCTCGGAGGCGTGCGGACACTCGGTGATGTGCGCCGGGAGGTCTCGCAGGTGCGCATACAGCGCGACCTCCTTCTCCGGCACGTCGCGCAGGGGTTTCGCGCGCGGCACGAAGTGTTCGGACTCGGTCCGCTCGTCGAAGGGGCCGAGGCTGGCGTCGAAGTGTTTCGCCATCTGTTCGACGTCGCCTTCGAGGATGTTCATCAGCGCCGTCTGGGCCTCGTCGTCGAGGTTGTGGCCCGTCAGCATAATGTCGGCGTCGAACTCCTCGGCGTACGTTTCGAGCAGGTCCCGACGAAACACGCCGCAGTACGCACAGGCGGCCATTCCCTCGGGGTCGTCCTCGACGACTTCGTCCATCCGGATTCCGAACTCCTCGTCGTAGGAGACCAGTTCGTGCTGGATGTCGAGGTCGTCGGCGAGTTCGACGCAGGCGTCGACGCTCTCGTCGCGGTAGCCCTCGATCCCTTCGTGGATCGTCAGCGCGAGAATCTCGATGCGCGGATCCTGGCCGAACGTCTCGTCGAGGATCTGGGTGAGCACGACGCTGTCTTTGCCGCCAGAGAGGCCGACGACCCAGCGCTCGGGGTCAGCTGGTGAGGCGTCCCGTGGCACGAGTCCGTCCTGACGGATCCGCCGACGGACGCGTTTCTCCACCGACGCGCAGAAGTGCTCCTCACACAGGTGTGCGCCGGAGTAGCCAGCGTGCATCACGGCGTCGCGGCCGCACTTGTCGCACTCCATCGATGCGGCGTTGGCGATGCGGGAGGATACGGGTTTCGTCTCGACCGTTCGAGCAGCGAGAAACGACGTCAACAGAATGGGGAACGCGTGATCGGGGGAGAGGGGGGATGGGGGAAGGCACCCCAGGGTTGCGTTGCCCCGAGTGGTCACCGTCGCGATGACCGGTCGATCGACACCCCAGAGGTGCCACTGTGACGTAAGCACACCCCACTCAAAATTCCTCCGAAACCGCAGTGCCGAGGCGACTTATGTCACCCGTTTGACGGACTTTGACGGCCGAACGGGTACTGGATACCGACAGCGCCACGCCAACGCTCCACACCCGCACGCCACGTCCGTCGTCGAAACACATTCGGCCCCCGACTCCCGATAGCGCGGTATGGAACGCGCGAGTGCGTTAGAACGGGTCGAAGCCGTCCTCGACGCGGTCGAGTCCGAGCAGATGCCGGTCCCCGTGCGCGAGGTGTGGGTCTACGGCGACGTCGCGCTCGGTCTCGACCCCGTCGAACGCCTGGATATCTACCTGACGAAAGACCTCATCCTCCGGGGTGACGCCGACGCCGCCGCGGAGTTCGAGGCCACCCACGGCGTGAAAGGCGTCGGCCGGAGCGTCTCCGCGGCGTGGGCCGAAGCGAATCCGGAGCTCCTCCGCACGAACGCCAGCGGCCACGCCGCCCCCGAGAAGTGTCTCGCGGCGCAGCTCGTGCCCGACGACGAGCCGATCCACCTGGAAGTGTGCAACGCCTCCTTCGAGGACAACGTCCAGCAGCGGTTGAAGGGCGCACTCGCTCGCGACGCCTACGAGCAGATCCTCGACCCGCGCGGCGTCTGTCTGTACGCCGAGGGCCAGCGCTCGGAGTCGGCGCTCGAAAAGCTCCGCGGCGGCGAGTTGGTCTTCCCGACGCTCGAAGCGTCGCTGTCGATGCTCGGCCTCGACGAGGGGACGGCCGCCGAGGCCGCCGACGCTGTGAAGGACTACCGGGCGTCGCAGACGGGCCGGACTGTCCGCGGCGACGTCGTCTGACGCCGACTCCCGTGTCGATTCGGATTTAGCCGCCTTCGGCCACGCTCATCCGCGTTCCGCTCACGCGTCCGACGACGACGTCGAACGGGACCACTTCGGCGCGCCGATACCGCTCTTCGCGCATCGCCTCGACGACCTCGCGTCCCATCTCGCGCCACTCGCGTCTGAGCGTGTCGTACTCCGCGGGCGAGAGTGTCCGTCGGAGTTCCGTCTCGTGTTCTGTCAGGGCCGCGCCGCTGGCTTTCCGCGCGGCCGCCGTAAGTTCCGTCTCGTCGTACGGCGGTTCGATCAGTTTCCGATGGTAGTAGCGTCGCGTCTGCACCGCTTCGAGTCCGGCGTCGCGAAACAGCGAGACCAGCCGGTCGCCCATCGCGACGTCCGTCTCGACGCCCTCGATGTACGCCTCGCGGACGCTTCGTTCCAGTTCGACCTCTGCAGCGACGGTGGAGTCGACGCCGACGTCGGCGTTGTCGGGTTCGACAGCAGCGACCAGTTCGGTCGAGCAGTCGGCGAAGGCCCGCAGCGCGGCGACCGGCTCGGGGAGATTGACCAACAGCGCCTGGCAGACGACCAGGTCGAAGGAGTCGGATCGGAACGGCGGCCGCGTCGCGTCGCCGGCGACGACGTCGAGGCCGGTCTGTTCGCGCGCCACCGCCAGGAGGTCGGGGTCGGCGTCGAGACAGACGACGCGCCCCGGCGACTCCTCGTCGAGAACGCGGGCGAGTTCGCCCGTACCGCTGCCCGCGTCGAGAATCCGTTCGCGGTCCGCGAGCGAGAGCGGCTCTAACGCCTCGCGGGACTGCTCCCACATCCCGTCGCGCGTCCGACGCAGGTACTCCGGCGAGAACTTCCGCACGGGCGTCCGTTCCGGTGGCGCGCTAAAAAGCGAGTCGGTCACGCGTCGCGCCGCCGGTCGAGCAGCGCCGCTCCGGCCGCCCCACCGACGAGCGCCGAGAGGGCGGCGACGACGCCGAATCCGGGGTTCTCGGCCGACGTACTCGGGGCTGTGTCACCCCCGGCCTCCGCCGGCTGCGCGGTCGATTCGGCGGGTTGCGACGTCGACGCCGATTCAGACGTGGCCGATCCGTTCGCGACAGTCCCCTCGACAGTCGCCGTCGCGTCCTCCGTCGCGGTCGGCGTCGGCGCCGTCGTCAGCGCCGCGAGCACGCCCGCGTGATCCGACGGCCATCGTCTCGCCGCACCGTCGACGTCGACGGCTTCCACACCGAACCGGCTCACGTGACTCGCGCGGATGCCATCGACGAACACGTGATCGATCCGTCGCGTCAGCCCGTCCTCGTCCGGCGGCCGCAGCGACGACGGCCGACAGCACGTCCCGCCGATCCGCGCGTCCGATGTCGCCGTCGTGTTTTCGTCGGCCGCCGTGTCGTCGGTGGCGCTCGTTCCTTCGACTGCGACGTCTGAGAGCGACTCCGTCAGGATCCCGTACGCGTCGCCCTCGCCGTCTGGACCGTCGTTGAAGTCGCCGAGGGCGACGAGCGGTGCGGATCCGCCATCGACCGCGGACGCGAACTCGGTGGCCTGTGCGGTCCGGACGCTTTCGAGCGCCGATTCGAGGTGCGTGTTCAGGACCGAGAGCGGTTCGCCCGCGACGCGCAGGTCGGCCCGGGCGTACCCGCGTTCGACCTCGACGGACTGCTCGGCGCTGAGCGGGAGCGTGAGCGATGCGTCGAACGTCGCAGTCGACGTGTCCTGGACGGTCACGTCGGCGTCTTCGCGGACGAGAATCGCGTCCCGGTCGGTCAGCCGAACGTCGATCGTCTCGCCGTCGACGCGGCCCGGGAATTCGAGATCGGCGTTCGTCGCGACTGCGACCGGGCGGTACGGCGTCTCGCGAGCGCGCAACGCCGCGCGGAGCGCGTCGAGGAAGTCGAAGACGATGCCGTCGGAATCGGGCGATTCGGGGTCGTTGCCCGTCCGGGGACCCCGGCGGACGATCGCCGCCTCCTGTACGCCGACGATCGCCGGTCGCCGCTGTGTGAGTCCCTGGGCGATGGCCACCATCCGTTCGCGGGGCCTGCTCTCTCGCACGTCTGTGTAGAGCGCCCCGACGCGCTCGGGGACGGTCGCCTCGTCGCTGTCGCGCGCGATCGACAGAAAGTCCGCTCCGAGGCCGAGATTCTGCGTCGCGACGGAGACGGAGAGGCCACCGTCGCTGGCTACCGCTCCCGCGCCGGTAGCTCCGGATTCGGCGTCAGGGCTGGCGGTCGCGCCGCTTCGTTCGGCGGCGCCACTCGCCAGAAGCGTCGTGGCAGCCAACGACCCGCCCCCGACGCGGAGTAGCCGTCGGCGACTCCACGGGGTGTCGGTCGCGGTTGCAGAGCAGTCGGTGTCGTCCACGGATAGTCGAACGTTGGGCGTATCGCCTGAAGAACGTTCGTTCAGCGAGCCCGAGCGGTGCCGGCCGCTGGCGATGCCGGCCGCTACTCCGCTCGGAGGTCGCGGACCCGTTCGATGTTCCAGGCGAAGCCCTTCCCGTCCTCGTTCGGCGTCTCCAAGACGAGTGGCACGTCGAGAATCGCGTCGTGGTTGACGAACGCGGACATTCCGTCCTCGCCGATCAGGCCCTCGCCGATGTGGGCGTGTTCGTCTTTGTTGGTCCCGCACTCGTGCTTTGAGTCGTTCAGGTGGACGCACGCGAGGTTCTCCACCCCGACCTCGGCGTCCAGTTCTTCGAGCGTCTCGTCGACGCCGCCGGAGGTCGAGAGATCGTAGCCCGCGGCGAAGGCGTGGGCGGTGTCGAGACAGATTTCGAGGTCTTGTGTGCTCTCGTCGAGGACGTAACCGAGGTGTTCGAACTCGTCGCCCATCTTCGTCCCCGACCCGGCGTCGGACTCGACGAGGACGGTGACACCGTCAGGTACGTCGAGTTCGTCGAGCGCCGAGACGGCGTTGTCGAGGCCCTGCTGTTCGCCAGCGCCGGTGTGTGCGCCCAGGTGGACGTTCACGTAGGGAATGTCGAGTTTCGCGGCGGCGTCGACCTCCTGCTGCATCGAGTCGATCGATTTCGCGCGGAGGTCGTCTTTAGGCGTACAGAGGTTGACGAGATACGACGAGTGGATGACCCAGGGGCCGACGTCGTTCTCGACCGACGATTCGCGGAACGCCGCGGCGTCGTCGTCGTCGATGTTCGGATCCTGCCAGACCTGTGGAGAGTGCGTGAAGATCTGTCCGCAGTTACCACCGTCGTCGAGCTGTCGATCAACGGCGTTCGCGACGCCGCCGGCGATCGACTCGTGTGCGCCAACTCGCATACTCGATCGCTGGTCGGCCGGGAGTAAAGCGACTTCGGGTCGCACCGCGGCTGTCGGTTCTTCCATAGTGCCGACCGTTCAAGAGCGGTCGTCCGGCCGCCGGCGGACCCACTCGTCGCTCGCGTACTTCTCGTCCGCGCGCTCCCGCGCGCGTTCGAGCTCTGCATCGGTCCACTCGCCATCCGTGGCGTCGGTCCACGTCGTGAGCGCCGCTTCGACGGCGGCGACCATTTCGCCCCGCGAAGCGTCGGCCAGTTCGTCGACGCCGACGACGCGCTCCCGGAACCGCTCGGGGTCGACGTCGTGGCCGTCGAAGACGTCGAGGTGCTCGGCGGCGCGGGCCGAGTACGTGAGCGAACCGTGCTGGACGACGGCGTCGCGGCGGCGGTACTGCGCGTTGCCGCTGATCTTCCGCCCGTCGGCGACGATGTCGTGGGCGGGGTGCAGTTCGCGGAGGTAACACGCGGGCGACCAGATCTCGGGCATCGGATCGGAGACGTAGTCGGCGTCGACGCCGAGACGGTCGAACGCCTCGAGGATCGGTTCACAGAGCAAGTGATAGGCGTCCATCAGATCTCCCGGGAGTTCGGCCTTCGGCGCGACGATCGAGTACGAGACGTCGCCGTCGACGTCGTGGTAGATTCCTCCGCCGCCGGTCTGCCGGCGGGTGACTGAGATGCCTCCGTCGGCGCAGTGCTCCCAGTCGACGGTGTCGGGGTCTTGGCCGTAGCCGAGCGAGAGCGTGCTCGGGTCCCACCGGTAGACCCTGACCGTTCGCGGCCCGCCGTCGGCGGCCGTCTCTGCGGCTACCTCGTCGAGCGCCATTTGCATCGGCCCGTCGCGCGCCTCCTCGCGGATGAACCGCCACTCCCGGTCGGCGAGCGGCCCGGCCGTGTCCTCGGTCATACCCGGAGGCTACGCCCGGTCGCTGAAAGCGGTTTCGTCAGAGGTCAGTCGAAAATCGGATTTTGTATAGCAATATTTCGTATATTAGCCGCTATACAGACTCGCGAGTCTTTTACGCGTCGCTACCCTCCGTTCGGTATGGTGCGGAACGTCGCCGGCGTGATGGCCGAACTCGAACCCGAGGACTTCTATCTTCTCTCCGGCGTCGAGCAGGGGATGCGCTTTTCGGAGTGGGTGAACCGCGAGAAACTCCCCGACCTCTCGAACCTCACGCCCGAGGAAGTCGAGTATCGTCTGGATAGATGTGCGAGCCGCGGGCTGATCGAGCGGAAGACGATCCAATACGAGGGCTACACGCTCACTGCCGAAGGGTACGACGCACTCGCGCTACGGACGTTCTCCAAGCGCGGCACCGTCGAAGGTGTCGGCGCACCTCTCGGGGTCGGCAAGGAGAGCGACGTCCTCGAAGTCCAGTCGTACAAACCGATGGCGCTGAAGTTCCACCGGGAGGGCTACACCAACTTCCGCGAGGTGATGCGCGAGCGCGACTACACATCGGACAACCAACACGTATCGTGGCTCTACACGGCTCGAAAAGCTTCAGAGCGCGAGTACGAGGCGCTGGAGACGCTCTTTCCCGAGGTTTCGGTCCCACGTCCGATCGACCAGAACCGTCACGCCATCGTGATGGCGAAACTGGAGGGCGTCGAACTCGACCGAGCGAAGCTCGCAGACGACCAGGTCGTCGGCGTCTTGGACCTGATTCTCCGGGAGGTCGCCGCCGCGTACGAGACCGGATACGTCCACGCCGATATGAGCGAGTACAACGTCGCCGTCAGCGAATCGGGCGTTACGATCTTCGACTGGCCGCAGGCCGTGCCGACGGATCACGAGAACGCGCGGGAACTCCTCGACCGCGACATCGACAACCTCCTCTCGTATTTCAACCGCAAGTATCCCGGCCACGTTCCCGACCTCGACGCCGACGCACTCGGGGACGCCGTCGCTGCCGACGACTTCCAAACAGTCCGAGATTACACTGTATAACTACTCTTCCTCCTGATCTGGTCTACTTTGGTCGCTGAACCGGCCCTTCTACGTCCGCCTCGATAAATGAGATGCTGCGATACGAAACCGGACTGCCGAGTGGTTTCGCTCGCTTTGTGCCTCTCCGTGCCTCCGTGCCTTTCGTATTCCCAGTGCAGCGTCGGTATCGGTAGGCGGCATCGTTTCGGCCAGTAGCCATAGTCGCATTTGCAAGCCTTCACTCATCGGATCGTACGCTGTCGTGCGATCGGATGTGCAATCACTTGCAAATGCTACTATAGGGCTGTGATGTAATCTCGACGGCGGACGATCATACGACGACTGCGCCTCGAGTTACTGCCACCGACCTCGACGCCACTAGCGAAACGAGAGTACATCCAAAACGTCCAGCACACTCGGCCCGAGGTTTCCTCTTTCCGGCCGATCGCCGTCCGACATAGGCGCCACGTCTGACGCGGGCGTTACGTTCATACACGATGACGACTAACCGGAATGTAGGGAATGAGGCGGGACTACTTCGAGTTGGACGTGGAAAACATCGACTGGGTCGAGAACGGTGGTGACCCCAAGAAGCCGCTGGTCCGCATCGCGTTTCACGGGCCGAAAGACGTACTAGAGCGACGGCTCTCCGATCCGGACGGTACGTATCTCGACGCCAGCGAAACGGACGTTGCGTTTCGGCTGCAAGATCCGCTCGACGAGCCAGGTGCTGCTGGCGTCGTCAGCGTGACAAACCGAATTACGGGCGACTTCGTCCTCGAACTCAACGAGTCGGCGGACGACGTTCTCACGTTCATCCGCGCCGCTCGCGAGTACGGCCGCGACACGGCCGACTCCGAGGACGGGCGATATCGAGTCGAGGTGAGCATCGACGGCGAGAACGTCGTCGTCTACGAGAAACAGACGTTCCTCGTCTACGACGCCGACGGGAATCTCCTCAGGTCTCACAGTCTGATCCCGTCCGGCGTCGAACTCTAGACGCCGAATCGGTTCCATTTTAACGGACTCGCTGCTATCTGATCCACCGTGGAGAACGTCACCGACAGAACGAGCAACCCCTTCGATATGCGACCCCCCTGTGAGCGCTTCGTCCCTGGGTACGGCGACGCCAACGCGGATTTCCACGTCGTCGGCGACCACCCCGGCGTTCACGGCGGTCTCGACACCGGCGTTCCGTTCACTAACGACGCGGGCCGCCGACTGCAGGCCGCGCTGGCCGATGCCGGACTGTTAACCACGACGGGCGCCGAACCGGAGCCGACGAAGACGTACTTTTCGTACCTGCACATGTGTGCGCCCGACGACGGGGACCCGACACCGTCGTCGTACGACGATCTAGAACGCTTCTTCGACGCCGAACTGCGCGCGATCGCGGCGCACGTCCTCCTCCCGGTCGGCGCGCGCGCGACCGCACACGTCCTCGAAACGTACACCGCGCAGGCGTGGAAGACTGACATCGAGATGGAAGACCTCCACGGGACCGAACTGCGCGGCAGCGGCTTCCTCGTGCTCCCGATCAAAGACCCCGCCGAGTGGGACGACACCCATCACGGCCGACTCGTCGAAGCGCTCGATACGCTCCGCTCGACGGACTTCCGTCGGGAGGCCGATCTCGGCCGGTTCAGCGCGGGCAACGACCCGTATCTGGTCCGCTGACGTCGGTGCCGACCGCGACACAGCCGTCTCGAATCCCAGATCACGCTGCTCTCGTCAGAATCCCGGATCCCAAGTCTGTTAGAATTTTCAATAATTTATCCGGATAGTCTCGAATCATACGGCGATGGCTCACGCGAGAATACATATTTAAGCTTTCCAGAACCAAATTCGAATATTTCCATATGTATGTCTGCTCATCCGTGTTCGGGCGGTGGATATTGGCACCATCCGGGTGATTTTTGAATGCAAGCGTTCAACAGTCTCTCGACGCGCGTGGTTGATACCGGGCGCGTCACGTAAGGACCTGCGAGACTGGTGCTCTTCGCAGTGGCTTGGTCAGTCAGGGGTCCGCCCGATGCGGCCCCGCTTCCTTTCCGGCACAGAACCCTGCCAGCGGCGCTATTGTCCGGCAAACAGCACTCGGCCGACGTCGGCGAGAAAGACGACGCTCGCGCCGATGGGGAAGATGACCAATAAGGCGATCACGGCACCGTCCGGAACGGTGACGACGGGGCCGACGCCGAGACCGGCCAGCGGTGCGAGACTCCCGAGCAGATAGAGATACGCCGTCCCGTGTCCGAACGAGAGCACGACCGCCGTAAGCACGAGCGCCAGTGCGCCGACACCCACCGGGAGGAGCAGCGTGAGTGGCACGTCGACTGTCGCCGTGCTGAGCACGAACGTGCCCGGCGCGGTAAGTGTCTGGGCCGTGGTCAGCGCCCCGATCGGATCCGCTGTGACTGCCGAGCGGAAGTCCGCGACCGCCGCCGCGTTCGCATCGACATACTGCCACAATCCCACGAGGTAGAGCACTGCGGCACACAACACGCCGAACCACCCGTACAGCAACGGGCTTCCGAAACTCCGCGACGCATCCCCCGCCGACGTCGTCGCGTCCGCGGTCGCCCTCGTCGACTCGCTGGCACTGCTCGTGGTACGAGATCCACTGCGCCCGGTCGTCGCCGACGACTGCCCTCCACCGGTCGATCGGGACGTCGTCGACTGCGATCGCGACGCAGTCGAGCGATTCCCGCTGGCTGTCGACGTTCGGGTCGTGCGATTGCCAGTCTCCGGCCCGCTGTCACGGTTTGCCCGCCGCTTCCGGCCGAACCGGCTCGACCCACTCGTGCTCCGACTCGTACTCGTGGACGACGAACGCTGCGTGTCGGACTGTGCGGTCCTGTCAGTGCTGGCTGTGTTCTCCGACGTGCCGGTCGCGCGGCCGCTCCGCTGCCCGCCAGCCGACCCGGGCCCCATCTTCGTCGGGAGGCCGTCGAGCCGTTTTCGGACGTACTTCGCGTGTCCCATCCGGTCGTAGGCCGCTCGTTTGGTCTCGTCTGAGAGCACCTCGTGGGCCGTCTTGAGCGTCTTGAACTGCGCGTTCGCCCGCGTGTCGTCGTTGACGTCCGGGTGGTACGTCCGAACTTTCTGTCGCCACGCGCGATCGATCTCGTCGGTCGAGGCGTCTTCGGACACCTCCAGCAGATCGTAGAAGTCCTCCATCCCCTGATCGCGCCGTTTGACACCGATCGAATTGAATGTACCGACGCGTCGGAGCCGACTGCCGTCGTCGTACCCGTGGTATGGTAACCCTCATTGTCGTCCGCACGGTGCCTGAGGGTATGGACGTCACCCGAATCTCGCTCGGCAACACCGTCTTCGAGGGAGAGAACAACGCCTATCTGCTCGATGGAGACGTAACCACGCTGGTCGACGTCGGTGCGTCGACTGCGAACGTCCGCGCGGATCTCCTCGACGGGCTCTCGGCTGCAGACGTGTCGGTCTCCGATCTCGACCGGATTCTCCTCACGCACTGGCACTCCGATCACACCGGCCTCGCGGGCGAACTGCAAGCGGAGTCCGGTGCGACAGTCTTCGCTCACGAAGCCGATCTCCCGCTGATCGCGGGCGACGACGACGCGCTCGCCGAACTGCGGGCGCTCCGCGAGGAGCGATTCACGCAGTGGGGAATCCCGAAAGACAAGCGGGAGGAACTCGTCGCGGTCCAGTCAGCCTTCGAGGATGTGGCGGGCGATCCAGCCGACATCGAACCGCTCGCGGACGGTGACCAGGTCGCCGCCGGTGACGGGGAACTGACCGTGTTCCACCTCCCCGGACACGCCGCAGGACAGATCGCGTTCACGTTCGAGCGAGACGCGGACGACGGCTCGGGTCCGGTCTCAGAGCCACGTTCGGAGGCGTTCGTCGGCGATGCGATCCTCCCCCAGTACACGCCGAACGTCGGCGGCGCGGACCTCCGATTGGACCGCCCGCTCGAACACTACATCGACAGTCTGGATCGACTCATCGCCCGCGACTTCGATTACGCGTGGCCGGGCCACCGCGAACCGATCGAAGACCCGTCCGGACGCGCGCGCGTCATTCGCGAGCACCACCTCGAACGGACGAATCGGGTCGTCGAGACACTTCGAGAGCACGGGCCGGCGGACGCCTGGACGGTCAGCGCGCACCTGTTCGGCGAACTCGAAGACATCCACATCCTCCACGGCCCGGGCGAGGCGTTCGCGCATCTCGATCACCTCGAACACGCCGGCGTCGTCGAACTCGACGGCTCCGAATACCGGTTGGTCGAGACGGATCCCGACGTCGCGGCCCTGTTCCCGAATACGAAATACTGAAACGCCGCCGTGGGCAAAGAGCGGGTATGGAACTGCGGGTCATCGACAAGACGGACGAGGAACTCCGCATCGAGGTCGCGGGCGAGGATCACACGTTCATGAACGTGATCAAGGGCGCGCTCTTGGAGACCGAGGGCGTCGCCGCCGCGACCTACGACGTGAACCCCGAGCAGTCGGGCGGACAGACCGAACCGATCCTCTCGATCAAGACAGAGGCCGGCGTCGATCCGCTCGACGCGCTTGGCGACGCCTCTCGCAACGTGCAGACGACGGTCGAAGACTTCTCTGCGGCGTTCGAAGCCGCCCAGTAATCGTACTCGACGGACCGCCCGCGCGGGCGACGTCGGACTACAGCCGCACCGGGACGTCGCGCTCGTCGAGATACTCTTTGACGTCCTGGATGCTGTACTCGTCGAAGTGGAAGATCGACGCCGCGAGGCCGGCGTCGGCGTCCGCCTCGGTGAACACTTCGTACATGTCTTCGGGGCCGCCACAGCCTGAGGAGGCGATCACGGGCGTCGAGACGGTGTCACAGACGGCCTTCGTCAGCGGGATGTCGTAGCCGTCTTTCGTCCCGTCGGCGTCGATGGAGTTGACGAACAACTCGCCCGCACCGCGGGACTCGGCCTCGCTGGCCCACTCGACGACGTCGACGCCGGTGCCTTCGCGACCGCCTTTCACCGTGCACTCGAACCAGCAGGACTCGCCGTCGATCTCGACGTAGTGCTCGCCGCCCTCGTCGAAGCGCCGCTTCGCGTCGACGGAGATGACGATGCACTGCGAACCGAAGGCCCGTGCGCCCTCGTCGATCAGATCGGGGTTCTCCAGCGCCGCCGTGTTGATCGAGACCTTGTCCGCGCCCGCACGGAGCGTCTCTTTGATGTCCTCGCGGGTGCGGATCCCGCCGCCGACCGTGAGCGGGATGAACACCTCGTCGGCGACCTGCGAGACGGTGTCGAGCATCGTCTCGCGCCCCTTCGCCGAGGCGGTGATGTCGAGGAAGACGAACTCGTCGGCGCCTGCCTCGTTGTATCGCTTGGCCATCTCGACGGGGTCGCCCGTGTACTTCAGGTCCTCGAAGTTGACGCCGGTGTAGACCGCCGGGTTCCCGTCGTCGTCGAGGTCGACGTCGATGCAGGGGATGATCCGCTTCGTGAGCATTCGTTACGGGATGGTTCGCGGATCACCCGCTTGATGGTTTCGGCTACGGGCGGGTCCGGACGTCGCGGTCGTGAACCGGCGGCGAACGCGCCCCCGAGTTTATATACGATGCCGGGGCCAGCCTCGCCGTGATGTGACCCCGGCCGCGGCGCGACACGTGGATGTGCGACACACCGCGCCGCGACGTTCCCGTGTCGCCTGTTCGCCCTGCACTCGCAGCTATAGATCGTAGACGCGGGCCTCCCACGGACGCAACTCCAACGTTCCGCCGGGTAGCTCCTCGTGGGCACGCGCTTCCTCGGGGTAGTTCGCGATCAGTACGTCCGGATCAGCGTCTGCTGTGACCGCTATCGGCGCTTCGACGGTCGTCGCTGTCCCGGAGACGTTGAGCACGCCGAACCACGTGACGTCGCCGAGCGTCCGGGTGTACGCCCAGACGGACTCGTGATCCTGCAAGAACGGGTCGTAGTCGCCGTACGTCATCACGTCGTGTTCGTCTCTGAGTTCGATCAGTCGCCGGTAGTAGTGCCAGACCGACTGCGGATCCTCGCGCTGTGCGGCGACGTTGATCTCCTCGTAGTTCGGGTTCACTTTGATCCACGGCTCGGCGTCGGCGTCGGTGAACCCGGCGTAGGCGTCGTCGGACCACTGCATTGGGGTCCGTGCGTTGTCTCGGCTGTTCGCCCGGATCTCGTCTGCAACCGCCTCGAAAGACTCGATTTCCCCGCGTTCTATCGCTCGCCGGACCGGATTGCGAGTCTCGACGTCGCGGAACTCCGATAGCGACTCGAACGGCACGTTCGTCATCCCGAGCTCTTGGCCCTGGTAGATGTAGGGAGTGCCCCGGAGCGTGTGGAGCAACGTCGCCAGCAGCGTCGCCGATTCTCGCCGGAACTCGCCGTCGTCGCCGAACCGCGAGACCGCCCGCGGCTGGTCGTGATTGCTGAAGTACAGCGCGTTCCATCCCTCGTCTGCGAGCCCGGACTGCCACCGATCGAATACGGCCTTCAAATCGGTGAGGCTCCACTCGCGCGTCTCCCAGAGCTGCTCCCCACGTCCGAGACGCATATGTTCGAAGTGAAACAGCATCGAGAGCCCGTCGCGGTCCGGCCCCTGGCCGACGTACTGACGCGCGTGCTCCATTGGCATCTGCCAGCCAGTCATCTCGCCGACGGTGAGAAGGTCCGGCGAGAGCACCGTCTCGCGCATCTCCTGGAGGTACTCGTGGACGCGTGGCCCCTGTGTGACTCGATCGACCGTGTCGATGCCGCGTTCGGGATCTGTGGAGGGTAGTCCCGACGGCTTCGAGACGAGGTTGATGACGTCCATCCGGAACCCGTCGATCCCCTTCTCGAGCCACCACTCCATCGTCTCGAACACTGCCTCGCGAACTGCTTCAGTCTCCCAGTTGAGGTCGGGTTGCTTCTCGTCGAACAGGTGGAGATACCACTCGCCGGTCGCCTCGTCGTAAGTCCACGCGGGGCCGCCGAAGAACGACTGCCAGTCGTTCGGCGGGGCCTCCCCGGGTGGCCCGTCGCTGGCACTCCACGGCACCGCCTCGGCGTCGTGTCCCTCGCGCCAGAAGTACCACTCGCGGTACTCGCTGTCTTTGGATCGCCGCGAGCGCTGGAACCACTCGTGCTCGTCTGAGGTGTGATTCGCGACGAGATCCATCACGAGCCTGATGTCGCAACTGTGGAGTTCTGCGAGGAGCGCTTCCCAGTCGGCCATCGTTCCGAACTCGTCCATAATCGCGCGGTAATCCGAGATGTCGTAGCCGTTGTCCGCGTTCGGCGACTCGTAGACCGGGTTGAGCCAGACGACGTCGACGCCGAGGTCGTCGAGGTACTCGACCTTCGAGATAATGCCCGGGATGTCACCGATCCCGTCGCCGTCCGTGTCGTTGAACGACCGTGGGTAGATCTGATAGACGACTGCTTCCTTCCACCAGCGTCGAACCTCTCCATTCGGTAGCGTCTCCGTTTCGTCTCGTTCCTCACTCCCTTCTGAACCGGACTCGGAGCCGTGCGTGCCATCCACTGTTCCCGATGATCTCGACGTCGACTCGTCGGGCTGTTCGCGGTCCATACGCCCGCGAGACGCCCCGATAAGTTATACTGTCGCCCGGTCGAGCGGCCATTCCGGGAGCATTTTATAGACGACAGTCCACACCGTAGGTATGACAGACCACGACGACCATCACGACGGTGCAGACGAGGACGGGCGCGTCACTTCGCCGATGCAGGAGTTCGGAATGAGCCAGGTCACGACGGGCCTCGTGGTGCTCGTCGTCGGCCTCGCCATCGTGTTCGGCGTCCCGCTGTTCGTCTAACCGCGTCGCGTTCGAACGACGAAAAGAATCGCTGTTTTCGCGCTGCCTCAGTCGAGTTCCGCTTCGAGCACGTCGCGAAGCGACGCGATTTCTGCGGCCTCGACCGCCAGGTTGTCACCGCCGACCGAAAGCGAGAGCGTTCCGTCCGGCGTCGCCTCGCCCAGCGTCCGGACCGGCGCGACGTCCTCGAAGGCGGCCTCGACGGCGTCGGGGTCGGTCGTCTCGACGACCGCGCGGCCGGGGGTCTCCTCGAAGAGTGTGACGAGATCGTCGACGGCGACGTCGGCGCCGACGTCTTCGGTGACCATCTCTGCGAGCGTGACTGCGAGTCCACCGTTGCTCACGTCGTGTACCGCGAGCGTCGCGTCGTCGTCCGCGACGTCCGCGAGCGTCGCGACGACGTCGCTGGCGTTCGCGGGCAGCGTCGGGAACTGATCGGAGCCGCCGACCTGCGCGAGTAGCTCCGACCCGCCGAGCGCGTCGCTGCCCTCGCCGACGAGGAGGAGGGTCCCCGCGCCGTCGAGCGCGGCTTCCGGCGCGTCGTAGCCCGCCTTTGCGCCGACCATCGCGAGCGTCGGCGTCGGGGGAATCGGCCCCGCGACCGAGTCGTTGTACAGCGAGACGTTCCCGCCGACGACCGGAACCGAGAGGTCCCGACACATGTCGGCGAGGCCGTCGACGATCGCCGTGAATCGGCCGTACACGTCCGGTTTCTCGGGGTTGCCGCCGTTCAGGCAGTCGACCGCAGCCAGCGGCGTTGTGCCCTTCGCCGCGAGGTTCGTCGCGTTCTCCAGAGCGACGGCGCGAGCGCCGTCGTACGGCGCGCAGTCCGTCCAGGCGGGGACCGCGCCCGAGGAGATCGCGAGGCCAGTCCCCGCTTCGCGGATCGCCATCACCGCGGCGTCGTCGCCGGGGCGGAGCGCGGTGCGCGCACCGACCTCGTGGTCGTACTGGCGGTAGACCCATCGTTTCGACGCCGTGTTGGGCGCGCCGACGACCGCCTCGAAGGCGGACGCGAGATCGACGTCCGGTCGGTCGCGCTGCGGCTGTTCGGGTTCGACGGTGTCGAGGTCGTTCATCGGTGCGCCGTCGGCGAGGAACTCCGCGGGCACGTCGACGACCGTCTCGCCCTCGAACGTGCAGACGTAGTTGCCCTCGGCCACCTCGCCGATGACCGAGCAGCCGAGGTCGTACTTTTCGGCTATCGCCGCGACGTCGTCGACGTCCTCGGGACGGACCTCGTAGCACATCCGCTCTTGGGACTCCGCGAGGACGATCTCCAGCGGATTCATATTCGGCTCGCGCTGGTGGACGCGTTCCAGTTCGATCCGTGCACCGAGGCCGCCCTTGGCGACGAGTTCCGAGGACGCGCCGCCGAGGCCGGCCGCGCCGAGGTCTCGCGCCGACTGGACGAGGTCGCCGTCGATGAGATCCTCGTTCGCTTCGATGAGAAGCTTCTCCGAGTAGGGGTCGCCCACCTGCACGGCAGGGCGGTCCTCCGTCTCGGCGTCTTCGGCGAGGTCTTCGCTGGCGAAGGACGCGCCGCCGAGGCCGTCGCGTCCGGTCGCGTTGCCGACGAGGACGAGTTTGTTACCGGGCTGCTGAGCCTCGGCGGTCACGAGGCGCTCTTCGTCGAGCAGTCCGACGCAAGCGACGTTGACAAGCGGGTTGCCCTCGTAGTCGTCGTGGAACTCCACGCTCCCTGCGACCGTCGGCACGCCGATCGCGTTGCCGTAGTCGGAGATGCCCTCGACGACGCCGTCGAGGAGGTAGCGAGTGTGCTCGCGGTCGAAGCCGCCGAAGTAGAGGCTGTCGGCGAGCGCGATCGGATACGCGCCCATCGAGAGCGTGTCGCGGACGATGCCGCCGACGCCCGTCGCCGCGCCGTCGTACGGATCGACGTACGACGGGTGGTTGTGGCTCTCGATGCCCATCGTGATGTACGTCTCCTCGTCGGCGTCGCCATCGTTGTCGGGCAGACGGACGACGGCAGCGTCGTCCCCGGGACCGACGACGACCTGCTCTCCATCCGAAGAGAACGCAGAGAGGAGGGGTCGAGACGAGCGATACGCGCAGTGTTCGCTCCAGAGGTTCTCGAACAGCGCGGCCTCCGTCTGGGTGGGGTCGCGCCCGAGTTCGGCCGTAACGAGTTCGCGATCAGAGTCCGGCAGGCTCATTCACTTCCCTGTTCAAGTAGGCGCGATTAATGCTTTTCTGTATGCACGGACGTGCATTTCGTCGGCGTGAGATAGTGGCGTGGTGACGTACCGCGAGGCGTGGATCGGGTCGCTTTTTTAACCTGGGTTTCTATGCTCACCCGTGCTATCGGTCGAGCTGCACGCGCACTCGTCGCTGTCGTACGACGGCCGCGACCCGGTCGAACTGCTCTTAGCGCAGGCGGAGGCCGTCGGTCTCGACGCGCTCGCAGTGACGGATCACGACGAGATCGACGCGAGCCTGGAAGCCGCGGCGCTGGCGCCGGAGTACGGTCTCGTCGGAATCCCGGCGATGGAGGTGACGTCGGCTGCGGGCCACATCCTCGCGTTCGGCATCGACGAACTCGTACCGGCGGGGCTCTCCTACGACGAGACGCTCGACCGCATCCACGAACAGGGCGGCGTCGCCGTCGTTCCGCACCCGTTTCAATCCTCACGGCACGGCGTCGCAGCCCACATCAGCCGGGACCAACTCGCCGACGCCGACGCCATCGAGGTGTACAACTCCCGGCTGTTCACCGGCTGGGCCAACCGCAAGGCAAAGCGCTTCGCGACCGCTCGCGGACTGCCGATGACCGCCGGCAGCGACGCCCACATCAGCGAGATGGTCGGCCAGGCCGTCACGCAGGTCGGGACCGACGACCGCTCGGTCGAGGGAATCCTCGACGCGATCGTCGCCGGTGAGACGAGCGTCGTCGGCCGCCGGACGCCCTGGCGCATCTCGTTCAGACAGTTCGGCGGCGGCATCAAGCGCCGAATCAAGCGGACCGTCTCGGATCTGGTGTAGATGTCGGCCGAAGAGTCGGCGACGACCGGCGCGGACGCCTCGCTCGACGGTGCCGCTTCCGACGTGGTTCGTGACGCGACCGAGACGCGGGAACCGCTCCCAGGAACGGGCGGCTTCGCGGGCGAGACCGACGGCAATCTCGTCCGTGACGTCCTCGGACGCCGCCCGCTTTTCGTCGACGCCGACGACGCCTCGGCGTGGGCGTTCGACCCGCGCGAACTTCCAGCACCGGTTTCGGTGCCTGCCGGAACGGTCGCTCCGGTCGGGGAACGACCAGACCCCGAGGCCTCCGACCGCCGCTGGACGCTTCCGGACCCCGATCCGATGGAGGACGACGACGCGGCGCTGGCTGCGGTCCGCGACGCCGTGCTCGCTCGAACGCGGGCACTCGGTGGCGACGACTCCGCGGGCGACGTCGCCGTCGCGTTCTCCGGCGGCGTCGACTCCGCCGTCGTCGCTACGGGCGTTCCCGACGCGCCCTGCTACGTCGCCGGCTTCGAGGGCTGCCACGACGTCGCTGCCGCGCGCGCGGCGGCGGCCGAGATGGACCGGGATCTCCGCGTCGTTGAACTCACACACGACGACCTCCGCGAGGCCGTCCCGGCCCTCGTCGACGTGCTCGGCCGCACGAACCCGATGGACCTCTCGATCGCGCTCCCGCTCTTTCTCGTCGCCGAGCGCGCGGCCGCCGACGGCTTCGATCGTCTCGCACTCGGCCAGGGGGCAGACGAACTGTTCGGCGGCTACGCGAAGGTCGAAAAGGCCCCCGAGGACCCGCGCGTCGCGGCCGACACCGTCCGGGGCGCGCGGCACGAACTCCTCGGGACGCTCCCCGATCAGGCCGAGCGCGACGTCCTCGCGATCCGCGCCGCCGGGATCGAACCCGTCGCGCCGTTGCTCCACGACGACGTCGTCGCGGCCGCGCTCGACCTCCCCGGCCACCTCCTCGTCGACGGCGACCGGCGGAAGGTCGCGCTTCGGGAGGTGGCGCGCGGCGTCGTCCCCGATTCGGTCCGGACGGCGGACAAGAAGGCCGTCCAGTACGGGACGTACGTCTCCCGCGAACTCGACCGGCTGGCCCGCCGTGCGGGCTACAAGCGCCGGATGGACGATCACGTCGAGCGGTACGTCCGGGCGCTCGTGAGCGACGGCCCCGTCACGCCGCCCGAGACCGACTCGTAGTCGGGTCGCTACCCGCGTCGGCGGACCGTTATTCTCCGGCGCGCTCGGCGGCCTCGATCGCTTCCAGGGAGAACTGCACCGTGTCGGGGTCGATGTCGCTTTCGCGGAGGTCCTGTTCGTCGTACCAGTCCCAGACCGCCGCATCGGCCTCGTCGTCGCCGTTCGGGTCGATCTCGCGGGATTTCACACGCGCGAAGTAGACGTGGTCGATATGCTGGTGGCCGATGGTCCCGTCGTCGTGGACGTTGATGTCGTAGAGCATCTGGTGGCGCGGCCGCGGGAGTTTGCGGCCCGCGGGCGCGTCGACGGCGTCGGTCCCGTCGAGCAACTCGGCGTCGAGGCCCGTCTCCTCGCGGACCTCGCGCAGTCCGGCCTCGTGCGGGAGTTCGTCGCGGTCGACGTGGCCGCCGGGCGGGATCCGGATGCCGAGTCGTCCGTGCCGATGCAGCGCGACCGCTCCGCGCTCGACGATGTAGACCGTCGCAGTGAAATGACGCGTCGTCTCCATACTGCTCCGTTCGCGGGCCCACGGGAGTCTCTTACTATCCCGTAGGCGATGCGGTTCGCCGCTCGGGTGTGCCGCTTATTGGTCGCCTGTCGGGGCGTCGCCGCGCCCGACGCCGCTCTTCCGTGCGATAGCCTCCAGTTTCTCCCGCGAGAGCCTCGCTTTGACGAAGCCGGGGATTCCGTCGGGGAGCGCCGCGGCGAGTTCCTCGTCGTCCAGTTGCGCGATCGGATCGGCCCCCTCGGGAGCGGTTCCGCCGTCGCCGTCGGCGGACGCTTCGCCTACCTCGGCCGTCTCGCTCCGACAGGCCGATTCCGACGTGGACGGCCCTCCGGCCGTGTCTCCGGTGGAGTGCTGGCGATTCGTTCGGGCAGCGTTCGCGGCGTTGCGCGCTCGTGTGACGGGGTTCGAGACCGATCTGGCTGAGCCCATTCCGGTCGAGGCCGAGCCGTTCGGCTCGCTCGGCCGCGCGCTCGCCGATCTGACCTGCGTTCCGCCGTCGGTCACCGACCGTGCGGTGCCCGTGCCCACGTCGGTGTCCATCGTGCCGGTCTGGAGTTTCGAGAGGGCGGCGTCGACCTCGTCGGCCGTCTCCGACTGCGAGCGGATGTTCTCCGTGATGACGTCGACCTCTGCAGCGACTTCGGAGGCGTGCTCTGCGGCCTCGTCGACGACGCGGGCGATCTCGGAACTCGCCTCGGCCTGTTCGTCGGCGGCGCGTGCGACCTCGTCGATGCCGTCGGAGGTCTCTGTGACCGCGTCGACGATCCCATCGAGCGTGTCGACAGAGTCGTCGACGCTCCCGAGCGCCTCGTCGATGCTGTCGCCCACCTCGTCGAGACCGCTGGCGGTGCGGTCGATCCGGGCGGTGACGGTGTCGATCATCTCCTCGACGCGCTCGGCCTGCTCTTTCGACTCGTTGGCGAGCGATTTGACCTCGTCAGCGACGACTGCGAAGCCCGACCCGGCGTCGCCCGCCCGTGCGGCCTCGATCGAGGCGTTCAGCGCGAGCAGGTTCGTCTGATCGGCGATGTCGTTGATCACTTCGACGATCTCGTCGATCTCGTCGACAGCGTCGACCAGTTCGTCGACCTCGTCTGTGATCTCTTCGCGCTCCTCGTCGAGCGCCTGCATCTCGGACTCCGCCTCTGCCGCGGCGTCGAGCCCGTCCGTCGCGAGCGATTCCGCCTGCTCACTCCGCGAGGAGACCTGGTCGGCTGTCGAAGCGATCTCTTCGATCGTCGCCGACAGCGTCGATACCTTGCCGGCGATGTCCTCGCTGTGCTCGGATTGCTCCGCGGCGAGGGCGTCGATGCGGTCGGCGCTCTCTGCCGCGCCGTTCGCCTCGTCGCGGAGCGTCCCGACCGATTCTCCGACCCGATCCCGGAGTTCGCGCGAGCGCTCGATCTCCGCGCGCATATCCGCGGAGTACGAGTGCAGGTACGTGTCGTTGACCACCTGCATATCGAGGTTGAGGATCCGCGTCGCCGCCATCGCGTCGCGGAAGCCGTCTTCGATCGCGTCGCCGACTGCGTCGGCGTTCTCGGCGGCGTGTTCGGTCGCCGCGTCGACTGTCGCCTCTTGAATCGTCTCGAAAAACGCTGTCAGCAGATTCCCGAACATCCCACCGAAGTAGTGCAGCGGCATATCCAGTCGGTTGTGGAGCTGTCCGATCCGGGTTCGGTGGGTGAAGTACTGGGTGTCGTACTGGCCGCCGGTGACCATCCGGAGATAGCCTTCGACGATCGCCCGGATGTCCGCGTCAGACCGCGGCGAGCGCTCGATGATCTCCGTCGTCCGATTGTGGGCGTAGATCGGATCGACGAACGAGTCCACGAGTCGATCCATATTCGCTTCGACGGCGCCTTCCAACTCCGAGACGCGGCGTTCGTCCGCCTCGGAGAAGCCGACGAACCCCTTCCGCCAGGCCACTTCGTCCGGCGTCAGTCCGATCTCCGCCGCGACCTGCTCCGCAGACGTAGTGGTGCCGATCGACGGGCCGTCGACAAGTGAATCCATACGCCTCCCAGCGCCCGGCACCTAATAATGGTATTACCCCGGAAATCACGCGTGATAACCGGGCTGGCGGCCGTTCAAAGGTCTGTTGGCCGCGGGGGGTCCGGCTCCCAGCGATGCGCCAGAGCGCACCGAAACCCTTACTCCCAGGCCACGGTTCCTCACGGATATGAGCGAGACGCCCGTCGACGCCGAGGAGGTCGAACACGTCGCAGAGCTTGCGCGTGTCGATCTCGACGACGACGAAGTCGACGCGTTCACGACGCAGTTCGCGGAGATCCTCGAGTACTTCGAGGCCCTCGACGAGGTGCCCGAAGTCGAGAGCGAAGCCGACCTCGTGAACGTGATGCGACCCGACGAGGTCGAAGCGAGCCTCGATCAGGAGGAGGCACTGCAGAACGCTGCAGAGACCGAAGACGGCTTCTTCAAAGGCCCGCGGGTGTCCTAATGAGTCAGAACGCGTTCATCACCGAGGAGACGATCGAGGGGGCCGACGACGGCCCGCTCGCGGACGCGACCGTCGCCGTCAAGGACAACATCAGCACCGAAGGCGTCCGCACGACGTGCGGCTCGGCGATGCTGGAATCGTACGTCCCGCCCTACGACGCGACCGTCGTCGAGCGCCTGAAAGACGCGGGCGCGACCATCGTCGGCAAGGCGAACATGGACGAGTTCGGGATGGGCGGCACAACCGAGACGTCGGCCTACGGCGCGGTGAAGAACCCCGTCGACGAGGAGCACGTCCCCGGCGGCTCGTCCGGCGGCTCGGCAGCCGCCGTCGCGGCCGGCGACGCGGACCTCGCGCTCGGCTCCGATACGGGCGGCTCCGTCCGCAACCCCGCCGCGTTCTGCGGCGTCGTCGGCATCAAGCCCACCTACGGCCTCGTCTCGCGCTACGGCCTCGTCGCCTACGCGAACTCCCTCGAACAGATCGGGCCGATCGGCACCAGCGTCGAGGAGACCGCCGCGCTCTTAGACGTCATCTCCGGCCCTGATCCGAAGGACTCGACGACCCGGTTCGACCTCGACGAGGACGGCGAGGACGCTTCACACCCCGCGGCTGACTCGAACTACGCCGGGGCCGCCGACGGCGACGTAGACGGAATGACGATCGGCGTCATCACCGACCTCCTCGCGGGCGCTGACGACCGCGTCGTCGAGGTGTTCGAGGCGGCCCTCGAAGACCTCCGCGCGCAGGGTGCAGAGACCGTCGAGGTCTCGCTTGACTCCCTCGAACACGCGGTGCAGGCGTACTACGTCATCGCGATGTCGGAGGCGTCCTCGAACCTCGCGCGCTTCGACGGCGTCAGATACGGCCAGTCCGGCGGCTACGAGGGCAACTGGAACGACGCCTTCGCCCGCGCCCGCGAGGAGGGATTCGGCGAGGAGGTCAAGCGACGCATCCTGCTCGGCACCTACGCGCTCTCGGCGGGCTACCACGACAAGTACTACAAGAAAGCCCAGGACGCCCGTGCGTGGGTCAAACGCGACTTCGACGACGCGCTCGATCAGGCGGACGTGCTGGCGACGCCGACGATGCCCGTGCTGCCCCCCGAACTCGGCGAGAGCCTGGACGACCCGCTTCAACTGTATCTGATGGACGCGAACACCGTCCCGGTCAACCTCGCGAACCTCCCCGCCATCTCCGTGCCCGCGGGCGAGGCCGACGGCCTCCCGATCGGCCTGCAACTGATCGGACCGAAGTTCGGCGAGGAGTCGATCGTCCGCGCCGCGTCGGCCGTCGAAGAATAAGCGACCGTTCTGTTCTCTCGGCGCTTCCGCCCCTCAGCGCTGCCAGTACTCCGGCGTGAGTAGCACCAGCACCGGGAAGATCTCCAGGCGGCCGATCCACATCAGGAAGACGACGAACAGTTTGCTCGGGTCCGACAGCGAGAGGTAGCCGCCCATCGGGCCGAACGATCCGAACGCCGGGCCGACGTTCCCGATCGCGGTCGCGGCGGTCGCGATCATCTCTAAGACGGTGACGTTCAAGCCGACCCGAAGGGCGTCGACGAAGAGGATCACCGCGGCGGCGACGAACAGCGCGAGATACAGGAGCGTGAACATATAGATGCCGCGGAGCGCCCGTTCGTCGATCGGGTTGCCGCCGAGTCGGATCGGCCGCACCGCTTCGGGATGAGCCGTCGTGAACAGCTCTCGGCGCAGCGATTTGAGAATCACGTACCACCGGACGATCTTCACTGCCCCGCCGGTCGAGCCGGCCGAGCCGCCGACGAACATCGCGAAGAGCAACACGCCCTGTGCGGCCGGTCCCCACGCGTTGAAGTCCATACTGGCGTATCCGGTCGTCGTGACGATCGCCGCGGCCTGGAACGCGGCGTGGCGGATCGCGGGCTCTATCTGACCGGTGATCTGCCCGCTGACGGTGTCGAGGTACGCGGCGTCGAACGTCCCGCCCTCGGGGGCGACCTGTGCGAACCCGCCAGTGAAGAGGATACCGCCGATGATGGCTGTGAGAACCGCGAGCACCCCGATGTAGAACTTAAATTCGGAGTCGCGAACGAGCTGTCGCGGGTCGCCGGTGAGCACGTGCCAGAACAGCGCGAAGTTCGTCCCGGCGGCGACCATAAACGGGATGATGATCCACTGTGCGGCCGCGCTGAACGCCTCGATGCTCCGCGCTTCGGGGGAGAACCCGCCGGTCGGCATCGTCGTCAGCGCGTGCGCGACGGCGTTGTACAGCGTCATCGCGGGGTCGACACCCGTGACCGACAGCGAGTAGAGCAAGATCGCCTGCAGGACGGTAATTCCGAGGTAGGCGCCCCACAGCGCACGCGCGGTCTCGGCGATGCGCGGCGTGAGCTTCTCGATTCCGGGGCCGGGCGCTTCGGCGTCCATCAACTGTGCGCCCCCGACCGAGAGCTCCGGGAGGATCGCGACCGCGAGGACGACGATCCCCATCCCGCCGAGCCACTGGGTGAGCTGTCGCCACAGCATAATCGACCGCGTGTGCGACTCGAAGGAGATGTCGCCGAGGACGGTCGCCCCGGTCGTGGTGAAGCCGCTCATCGCCTCGAAGAGCGCGTTCGCCGGGTGCGCGAGCGTCGATTCGGGGTGAACGGGAGCGACCAGCGGCGGGAGGCCGTGCGCTTCGATCAGGTACGGAATCGTCCCGACGAGGGCGACGGCGAGCCACGTCGCCGCGACCATCAGAAAGCCCTCGCGCGTCCGGAGGTCGGGGTCGGGGTCGAGTCGTTCGAGCCCGACGCCGACGGTGACAGTGACGAGGATCGTCGCGAGGAAGGGCGCGACCGGCTCCCCGTAGTAGAGGGCGACGACGAGCGGGAAACAGAGCGGGACCGCGAGGTACTTCAGCACGGATCCGACGAGGCTGAAACTGGCGCGGGCGTCGACTCGTAGAGTCATCGGGGCTGTGGCCGCTGGCTCTCGCTGACGGGTGGAAGATGTTTCGGTCCGGTGACCGAGTCGGCTGCTCGCGCGCTCATAACAGTGGCGCCACGTCGTCGACGACGTCGATGTCCGCGAAGACGACGACGTGATCCCCGACCTGCGGGACGGTGTCGCCCCGGGGCGCGATGAACTCCCGCTCGCGCGTGATCGCGCCGATCACCACCCCGTTCGGGAGCTCTCGGGCGGACTCCTGGATCGGGCGCCCGGCGAGGATGCTCTCGTCGTCGACTTCGATTTCGAGTACTTCGGCCTTGTCGGACTCGATGAGCGCGACGTTCTCGGCGTCTCCCTCGCGGGTGAACCGCGAAATTTCCTCTGCGACGACGCTCCGCGGGCTCACGCCGACGTCGACGCCGACGGTCTCGAAGAGATCGACGTACTCGCTGGTGTCGATGATGGCGATGGTCCGTTCGACGCCCATCCGCGCCGCCAGCAGGGACACGAGGAGGTTCTTCTCGTCGGAGTCGAGTGCCGAGACGATCACGTCCGCGTCGCCGACGTGCTCGCGTTCGAGGAACTCGATGTCGGTCGCGTCGGACTCCATCACGACCGTATTCGGGAGTCGCTCGGCGAGGCTGCGCGCGCGCTCGCCGTCCTGCTCGACGAGTCGTGGCTTGAATCCGCGGTCTTCGAGCAGGCGTGCGACGTGATAGCCGATCTCCGAGCCGCCGACGATGACGACCTCCTCGGCGGTGCCGGGCGATTCGTCGGGTTCGACCGAGCGGGCGAACTGCTGGACGCTCTCTGGCGAGCCGATGACGATGACGCGGTCGTCGGCGTCGATGACCGTCTCGCCGCGAGCGATCTCCACGCAGCCGTTTCTGAGTATGGCCACGAACGTCAGCGAGTCGAAACGGTCCGCCTCCGCGACGGTCTGATTCGCCACCGGGCTGTCGGCGTCGACCTCGAACTCGGCCATCTGTACCTGGCCGCCGGCGAAGGGATCGACGTCGCGTGCGGCCGGCAAGCCGATCATCCGGACGATCGACTCCGCGGCCAGGAGGTTCGTACAGACCATGAAGTCGACGCCGAACGCTCGCGAAGAGCGCTCCCAGGTCCGGAGGTACTCGGTGTTTTTCACCCGCGCGATCGTGAAGGCGTCCGAGATGGCTTTCACGGTCGAGCAGACGACGATGTTCGTCTCGTCGTCGTCCGTCGAGGCGATCACCATATCGGTCTCCTCGATACCGGCCTCTTCGAGCGTCGCCACCGACGTGCCGTCGCCGGTCACGCCGAGCACGTCGAACGAGTAGTTCAGCTCTTCGGTCCGCTCGCTGTCGCAGTCGACGACGATCACCTCGTGGGTGTCTGCGAGGTCGGCCGCGATGCTCGATCCGACCTGTCCCGCCCCGACGATGACTACGCGCACTGACGACCACCCGGATTCATCTTTCGGATGTGCCTGGCGAAGGCGTATCGCTCTTTCGGCATCGCTCTGTCTCTGCGAGTGCGTCCCGCCCCTGCCGGACACCGCTCTCGCTGGCAGCGCGGCTCAGCCGGCTTCCGACTTCGACCGCCGCTCGACAGTCAACTCGACCGGTCGCGCCGACCCTTCGAGGTCGGCGACGACGCGCTCGACCAGACGTTCGGCCTCGCTCGTGATCGCGGGCTTGATCTTCTCGACGACCCAGCCCAGCGAGACGAATCGCGGGAGGTCGATCCCGCCCTCGTTCGCCGAGGACGGATCGTACGCCACCTCGAACGAGACGCGCGAGGCGGCTTCGGCGTCGTCGGGGGCGTCTTCCGGCAGCTCGTCGAGCGCTTCGATCCGCCAGCGGCCGCTGGCGTCGAGATTCTTCACGATCCGCCACTCGATGCGTTCTGGAGGGTCGACCTCCGTCACCTCCGATTCGACGGTGTAGGTGAGCTTCCACCACGCGAAGCGCATCGCATAGCGCGTCCCTGCGCCGCCGTCGCCGCGTCGTCTGGCGACGTTCCGGAGGTGTTTCGAGTAGTCCGCATAGCGAGGGAAATCGACGAGAAATTCGTAGGTCTCCTCGGGTGGGAGGTACACGACGGTACTGACGACGAGTTCGTCCACGCGGACTCGTTGGGCGGCGGCACAGAAAGCGTTGTGGGCAGCACCGTGTGCCGACACCCGATATCGCCCTGTGAGACGCTATCGTACCCGATCTCGGGTGCCGACCACAACGTACTTGTCTCGGAGAAGTCATATTCGAGACGATGGTCGGTTCGACCCTCCGGGACATCAGCCGGCACGTCGACTGCCTCGCGGCGCGGGACGGCCCCTACGCCGTCGTCTGCGGGCGGACGGGCTGTGAGCCACATCCCGTCTCGGGGCTGCGTTTCGACGACAGAGACACGGCGGCGGAGGCGGCCGAGGCCGCCGCAGAGTACCGCGCGACGCTTCGTCAGTACGACCCACAGGTCCCCTTCTACGAGCCACTGGTCCACGACATCGAGGACGGGCCGGCGGGGCTCGCGGCCGCGGGCGACGACGACAGACGACTGCGCTATCTCTCGTTCTGCCACGACGTCGCCGGCGCGATCTTCGAGGCGTTCACCGACGCGGGCCTCCGCGAGGTCGAATCCGCGGCGATGGAGACGTACCTCACGCTCGCGGAGGTCGTCAGCGACCGCGACGACTTCTGTCTCACGATGCTGTGGAGTATGACGAGCGAACTCGCCCACCGGACCACTCGGACCGAACACCTGCCCGTCGTCGACGCCGCGGCCGACTCGCTTCGGGGCCCACGCGCCCCGACAGCGATGCGGCCGGACGAGGGAGTCCGTGCGGCCGTCGAACACCTCGAACACGTCGGATTCGTCGGCTCGCAGTCCGTCTCGCCCGCACGGGGCGACGGCTGGGAGGTGACGCTCGGCGAGTACGCCCTCGCCGAGCGGACCGGGCGTCTCCCGACGCTCCCGATCTCGATCGCGCTCGCCCAGCGGCTGCCGGAGACGCCGTTCCGCTTCGCTGCGGCGACCCCGCTCGGTGACCGCCGCTGGCGACTCCGGATCGAACCGGGGGCGGTGCCGGACGGCCTCGTCTCGATCGATGCGACCGATGACCAGCGACTGTACGACACCGACTCGGAGTACTGACGATCAACGCTTTCGTCGCCCGCCCCAACCGTGAGACTCATCGGCTGTGCCAACCTCTCGGCAGGTATGTCCGAACACCCCACAGACGCCAGTACTGCGCCGAGCGACAGTGATGCCGGTACTGACTTCTCCGATTCGATCCCCGATGGCGGTGATTCGAACGCCGCAGACGTCCTCGTCGTCGGCGGGGGCGTCGCCGGGTTAACGGCCGCGACGTTCACCGCCCGCGCGGGACTCGACACCCTCGTCGTCGACGCCGACGAGAGCATCCTGGCCCGGAACGCACACCTGGAGAACGTGCCTGGGTTCCCGGCCGGCATCAACTCACGTCAGTTCCTCGACCTCCTGCGCGAGCAGGCCGACGAGAACGGCGTCCGACGACAGACGGGGCGCGTCCGCGACGTCGAGCGGCGCGGCGACGGCCTCGAAGTCGCAGTGGCGGCTGGCGACGACGCAACGCCCGAGGAGCGAACGATCGGAGCTGATACCGTCGTCGCCGCGTCGTGGTCCGACGTCTCCTACCTCGACAGCCTCGGCGTCGAGACGCGCGATGCGGGATCGAAGACGTACGTCGAGGTGGACGACCTCGGGCGGACGAACGTCGAGGGCGTCTACGCTGCGGGCCGACTGACCGAGAAGTATCACCAGGCAGTCGTCGCCGCGGGCCACGGCGCCGAGGTCGGTCTGACGGTCGTCCACGACTCCGAGACGCCGTACTACAACGACTGGGTGACGCCCGAGGGCTACTTCACCGACCGCGGCCGCGAGGTCCCGCCGGGCTGTGAGGAGATCGACGCCGCCGAACGCGAACGCCGCGATTCGGCGTCCCGCGAACGAATGCGCGAGGCGTTCTCCGAGGCGCACCCGGAGCCCCAGCGGACGCATCCGAGTCTCGTCGACGACGAATTAGGCCGCCTCCAAGACGACCTCGACTCACTCGACGAGTAGGCGTTCTGCGCCCGCTCGCGCGGCGGGCGCCAGACCGGGGAGTTTTACCCCGCCGCCGTCGAACCCCCGGGCGATGTTAGACGGCGTCAACGTCGCGCTCGGCGTCTCGGGGAGCATCGCCGCCGTGAAGGTGGTCGAACTCGCCCACGAGCTGCGACGCCAGGGGGCGAACGTCCGCGGGGTGATGACCGAGAGCGCACAGGGAATCATCCACCCGTGGGCGCTCGAATTCGCGACGGGCAACGACGTGGTGACCGAACTCACCGGGCGCGTCGAACACGTCGAACTCTGCGGTCGCGACGGCTGGGCCGACGTGCTCTTGCTCGCGCCCGCGACGGCGAACACGGTCGGCAAGATCGCGAGTGCGATCGACGACACGCCGGTGACGACCTGCGCGACGACCGCGCTCGGCGCGGACCTGCCGGTCGTGATCGCGCCCGCGATGCACGAACCGATGTACGACCACCCGGGCGTGCTGGACGCCATCGACCGCGTCGAGTCCTGGGGCGTCGACTTCGTCGATCCACGGATCGAGGAAGGGAAAGCGAAGATCGCGACCGAGGACGCCATCGTCACCGCCACCGCGCGCGCGACGACCGAACAGACGCTCGCGGGCCGCCACGTGGTCGTCACCTCGGGCGCGACCGCAGAAGCGATCGACCCCGTCAGGATTCTCACGAACCGCGCGTCGGGCAAGACCGGCCGCGCCGTCGCCCGCGCCTGCTACGTCCGCGGGGCCGACGTTACGCTCGTCCACGACGCCGGCGACGTCCACTACGCGGACACCGTGACCGTCGAATCCGCCGCCGAGATGCGGGATGCGGTCCTCGCCGCGGTCGGTGGAACCGATGCCGACGGCGACGCCTCCGCCGCGGACGTCGTCGTGTCCGCGGCCGCCATCTCCGATTACACGGTCGAAGCCGCCGCCGAGAAACTCCGTTCGGGCGACCACCGCACGCTCGAACTCGAACCGACGCCGAAACTCCTCGATGGGGTGCGCGAGGCGTATCCGGATCTCCCGATCGTCGGCTTCAAAGCCGAGACCTCCGGCGACGACGAGAAGATGGTCGCGGCCGCTCGCGACATCCTCGAACGGACGGACCTCGCGTTCGTCGTCGCCAACGACGCGTCCGTGATGGGCGACGACGAGACCCGGACGTTGTTCGTCGACGCCGACGCAGTCGACGAGTTCTCGGGATCGAAGACGGCGCTCGGCGGTGCGATCGCGGACCGGATCGCCGCGACCGTCGAGGCCTGATACTGACGGCTGAATATTTTTCAAACAGGAGTACGTTGCTTCGATATGGCTTCCCTCGACAACGTGTCTACCGACGACCTCCGCCAGGTCTTGGCGGAGGTCGAGGGAAAGAAACCGACACAGCGG